>NZ_JABWQV010000369.1 GCF_014268615.1 Pseudomonas tehranensis
TCGCGAGCAAGCCCGCTCCCACAGGGGGGAACGGTGTTGTTTAGTGCTGCAGGATTTTCTCAAGGAAATGCTGCGCACGTTCGGAGCGGGCGCTGATGTCGCCGAAGAACTCTTCCTTCTCGCAGTCTTCGATGATCTGGCCCTGGTCCATGAAGATCACCCGGTTCGCCACTTTGCGGGCGAAGCCCATTTCGTGGGTCACGCACATCATGGTCATGCCTTCGTGGGCCAGTTGCACCATCACGTCGAGCACTTCGTTGACCATTTCCGGGTCAAGGGCCGAGGTCGGTTCGTCGAACAGCATCACGATCGGGTCCATCGCCAGGGCGCGGGCAATCGCCACGCGCTGCTGTTGGCCGCCGGAGAGCTGGCCGGGGTGCTTGTGGGCATGCGCCGACAGACCGACCCGCTCAAGCAACTGCAGGCCTTTCTGAGTGGCTTCTTCCTTGCTGCGGCCCAGCACCTTGATCTGTGCGATGGTCAGGTTTTCGGTGATGGTCAGGTGCGGGAACAGCTCGAAATGCTGGAACACCATGCCAACGCGCGAGCGCAGTTTCGGCAGGTTGGTCTTCGGGTCGGCGATGGACGTACCGTCGACCACGATGTCGCCTTTCTGGAACGGCTCCAGGGCGTTTACGCATTTGATCAGCGTGGACTTGCCCGAACCCGACGGACCGCACACCACCACAACCTCACCCTTGCTGACCTCGGTGCTGCAATTGGTCAGTACCTGGAAGTCCCCATACCACTTGTTGATGTTCTTGATAGAGATCATACGGCGAACCTTTTTTGCAGACGCTTGACCAGCAGCGAGGCGGCAAAGCTGATTGTGAAGTACACGAGACCTGCGACGATCAGGAACTCATGGGAGCGGCCGATGATGTCGCCATTGGCCCGCGAAGCATTGAGGAAATCCACCAGACCGACCGTGTAGACCAGCGAGGTGTCCTGAAACAGGATGATGCTTTGTTGCAACAGCAGCGGGGTCATCTTGCGAAACGCCTGGGGCAGGATGATCAGGCGCATGGTCTGGCCATAATTCATGCCCAGCGCCTGGGCAGCGCCCATCTGACCCTTGGGGATCGACTGCACACCAGCCCGTACGATTTCGCAGAAGTACGCCGCCTCGAACATCATGAACGCCACGACGCAGGAGCCAAACGCACCGATCGGTGTGTCTTCGCCAGTGATCCAGCGCAGTACGAACGGCACCGCCAGGTAGAACCAGGTGATGACCAGCAGCAGCGGGATCGAGCGGAAGTAGTTGACGTAGGCGCCAGCAATGCTGGAGATCAGCTTGTTGTGGGACAGGCGCATCAGCGCCAGGATGGTCCCCAGGATGATCCCGCCGACGACGCCCAGGGCCATCAACTTGAGCGTCATCACCATGCCGTTCCACAAACCGGGAATGGCCGGGATGATGCCAGTGAAGTCGAGTTCCATTATTTACCCCCCACGGAAATCAGGCCGGGCACCGCGACTTTCTGCTCGACCATGCGCATGAGCAGCATCAGGCTCATGTTCAGGGTGAAGTAGATCAGCGTCGCCAGGGTGAAGGCTTCGAACAGGTTGGCGGAGAACTCGGCAGTCTGTTTGGTCTGTGCGAGCAGTTCCATCAGGCCGATCAGCGACGCCACGGAGGAGTTCTTGAAGACGTTCAGGAATTCCGAGGTAAGCGGCGGAATGATGATCCGGTAGGCCTGGGGCAGCAGGACGTTCCAGTAGATTTGCGGCAGCTTGAAGCCCATGGCCCGGGCGGCGGCTTCCTGGCCACGCGGCAGCGCTTGAATACCGGTGCGAACCTGTTCGCAGACCCGCGCGGCGGTAAACAGGCCCAGGCACACCACGACGCTCAGGTAGGCCGAGGTCGTGGGGTTCAGGTCCTGCTTGTACCACTCCTGCAGGTCTGCTGGCAGCAAGTCGGGCACCAGGAAGTACCAGATGAACAGCTGAACCAGCAGCGGCACGTTACGAAAGAGCTCCACGTAGCCGGTGGCGATACCCGATACCAGCCGGTTCGGCACGGTGCGCATCACGCCCAGAACCGAACCCAGCAGTAGGGCGATGATCCAGGCCGCGACGGCGATGGCGATGGTCCAGCCCAGGCCGGCCAGGTACCAGTCGAGATAAATCTCGCTGCCGATGCCGGTGGACTTGAAGAACACGCCCCAGTCCCAGTTGTAATTCATTAGGGTCTCCCCTCAGATCGATCGATATGCAAATACCCGCCTGGGGAAGCTCCATTCCCACCTGACCCTTGAAGGGCAGGCACACACGATCGGCTCGACAGCCACCGGTTCGAGTGTTTCCAGATATGCCAGCAGGGAGTGACCATTCCCTGAAAGTGCAAAAGCACTTTCAGGGAACAAGGTTAGTCAGGAATCAGGATTTCTTTTCGTCGGCCGCTTTGTCGGTCGGTTCGGCGATCAGTTTCTTGAGCTCTTCGCTCATCGGGAAGTTCAGGTTCAGGCCTTTTGGCGGAATTGGCTGCATGAACCACTTTTCGTAGATCTTGTTGATTTCGCCAGAAGCGTAGGTGGCCTTGATGGCGTCATCGACTGCCTTTTTGAACGGCTCGTCGCCCTTGCGCATCATGCAACCGTAGATCTCGAAGGACTGCGGGGTACCGGTCACGGCCCAGTCGGCGGGTTTCTTGGCCTTGGCCATTTCACCGGCCAGCAAGGCGTCGTCCATCATGAAGGCAACGGCGCGGCCGCCTTCGAGCATGTTGAACGATTCGCCGTGGTCCTTGGCCGAGATCACGTTCATGCCCATCTGCTTGTCGGCATTCATGGACTTGAGGATGCGCTCGGACGTGGTGCCGGCGGTGGTCACGACGTTCTTGCCCTTGAGGTCGTCGAAGTCTTTGTACTTGGAGTCTTTCTTGGACAACAGTTTGGTGCCGATCTCGAAGATGCCAACGGAAAAATCAACCTGCTGTTGACGCTCGACGTTGTTGGTGGTGGAACCGCATTCCAGGTCGACGGTGCCGTTTTGCACCAGCGGGATACGGGTTTGCGAGGTCACCAGGTTGTACTTGACCTGCAGGTTCGGCACGTCCAGTTCTTTTTTCAGGGCTTCGACGACTTTCAACTGAATGTCGTGGGAATAGCCGACCGGTTTGCCGGAGGCGTCCGCGATGTAGGAAAACGGAATGGAAGCGTCGCGATGCCCGAGCGTGATGACGCCGGACTCTTTGATCTTTTTCAGCGTACCGGTGAGTTCGGCAGCGAAAACCGGGGTGCTGATCAGAGCGGCAGCAATGGCTGCGCCCAGGAGATGGGGAACGATGCGCATCGATATTTCCTCGACATTGTTTTTCTTATTCAGCCGGTTCGTCGGCCCTGAGTGCTTCGAAGTACCTGGCAGCTCCTGTTGTGTTGGCATGCAGGCATTCGTCTCGAAGGAGTGTAGAGCATGAGTCGTGCCAGGCCAGTTGGCTCAGATTAACTGTTTGTTTTTAAACGTAATTAAGGATTTTTTTGATTTATTCCACAGGCTGTTTATCCGGTTGGCCGAATTGACTGGCCGGTCGTGTTCGGAAAACCGAATGGCTTGAGCCTGCACCAATCCCCTGTGGGAGCGGGCTTGCTCGC
>NZ_JABWQV010000037.1 GCF_014268615.1 Pseudomonas tehranensis
CGCATTCGCGAGCAAGCCCGCTCCCACATTCATCTCATGGCTTCAGATCCCCTGGCTACGCAACCAACTCATCAGCTGCGGCAACGGCAATGCTCCACTCTGGCGCGCCACTTCCCGGCCGTCCTTGAACAGAATCAGGCTGGGTATCGAGCGGATCCCCAACTGCGCCGATAGCGGCTGATTGGCTTCGCTGTCGAGCTTGGCCAGACGGCATTTGCCCACCAGTTGCGTGGCGGCCTGTTCGAACACGGGCGCAAAGGACTTGCATGGCCCGCACCAATCGGCCCACACATCCACCAGTAACGGCAGGTCACCCTTGATCTGGCTGGCGTAGTCGCCTTGCTTGAGTTCGAACGGTTTGCTCAACAGCACCTGGGCTTTGCAGCGCCCGCACTTGGGCGCATCGCCCAGGCGTTCGGCGGGGATGCGGTTGAGCCCGTTGCAGTGGGGGCAGGGGATCAGCATTGGGGCAGTCTCCAGGAAAAATCATCGGTACAGATTGAACACTATATAGAAACCACCGCAAAACCCCCTGTGGGAGCGGGCTTGCTCGCGAATGCGGTGTGTCAGACATATAGATGTCGACTGACGCACCGTCTTCGCGAGCAAGCCCGCTCCCACAGGGTTACGCGTTGCCGGTTATTTCGCGCTGGTCAGCGTGTTGTAGCTGGTCATCAGGTTGCGGTAGTCCGGGATGTGGTTGGAGAACAAGGTCGCCAGCCCTTCCACATCGTTGCGCCAGTCGCGGTGCAGCTCGCAGGCCAGGCCGAACCAGGTCATCAATTGCGCACCCGAGGAGGACATGCGGTCCCAGGCCGATTGACGGGTCAGCTCGTTGAATGTGCCAGAGGCATCGGTGACCACGAACACTTCGAAACCTTCGGCCAGGGCCGACAGTGCCGGGAAGGCTACACAGACTTCCGTGACGACCCCGGCGATGATCAGTTGCTTCTTGCCGGTGGCTTTGATCGCCTTGACGAAATCTTCGTTGTCCCAGGCGTTGATCTGGCCGGGACGAGCGATGTACGGCGCGTCCGGGAACAGGCTCTTGAGCTCGGGCATCAACGGGCCGTTGGGGCCGGTTTCGAAACTGGTGGTGAGGATGGTCGGCAGCTCGAAGTATTTGGCCAGGTCGGCCAGGGCCAGCACGTTGTTCTTGAAGCGGTCCGGGTCAATGTCACGCACCAGCGACAGCAGGCCAGCCTGATGGTCCACCAGCAGAACGGCGGCGTTATCTTTGTCGAGACGGTTGTAGGAAGTGGTCATGGCGTTAGTCCTCTAAGTTTTGGCTGCCGAACGGTTCGGCGTGGTTGAAGTTGTCAGTGTTGGTGTGTTGCTAAGCGATGGACATAGATTAAAACTGGCACCTTTGATGCGCTAGACTGCAAAAATCAGCCTTAGCGTTCTATTTGGAGAACGATCATCGAAGACCTCAACACGCTTTACTACTTCACCCAAGTGGTCGAGCACGGCGGTTTCGCCGCCGCTGGCCGGGCGCTGGACATGCCCAAATCGAAACTCAGCCGGCGGATTGCTCAACTGGAAGAGCGCCTTGGGGTGCGGTTGATCCATCGCACCAGTCGCCATTGCTCTTTGACGGAGATCGGCCAGGCCTACTATCAGCGCTGCCTGGCGATGCGGGTCGAGGCCGAGAGCGCGGCCGAAGTGATCGAACGTAACCGCTCCGAGCCCCAGGGGCTGGTGCGCCTCAGTTGCCCGACAGCGTTGCTCAACAGCTGGGTCGGGCCGATGCTGACCCGCTACATGCTCAAGTACCCGCGGGTGGAGTTGTTCATCGAGAGCACCAACCGTCGGGTCGACCTGATCCATGAGGGTTTCGATATCGCGTTGCGGGTACGTTTTCCGCCGCTGGAAAACACCGACATGGTCATGAAAGTATTGGGTAACAGCACCCAGTGTCTGGTAGGCAGCCCGGCCTACCGCGAGCGCCTGTCCTCACCCGCTTCACCGGCGGACCTGCACGGTTTGCCGAGCGTGCACTGGGGCGCAGCGCAGCGTGAGTACCAGTGGGAACTGTTCGGTCCGGACGGTGCCAGCGCGTTGATCCGCCATGAACCACGCATGGTCACCGATGACCTGCTGGCCCTGCGTCATGCGGTATTGGCGGGTATCGGCATCGCGCACCTGCCAGCCGTGGTGGTGCGCGAGGACCTGGCGGCTGGACGACTGGTGGAGTTGGTACCGGGCTGGACGCCCAAGTGCGGGATCGTCCATGCAATTTTCGCCTCACGGCGCGGGTTGCTGCCGTCGGTGCGCACGCTGATTGATTTTCTGGCCGAAGAATTCAGCCAGAGTGATATGGCGTAGCGTGGAGGCAGCCATGCGAGCGGATTCTCCTTGTGGGAGCGGGCTTGCTCGCGAAGACGGTGTGCCAGTCAACATCTATGTTTCTGATACGCCGCATTCGCGAGCAAGCCCGCTCCCACAGGGACTCACAGTCCAGGCTTCTCCAAGGACGTTTATCAAGGCTGCCATTCATCAGGTGCGCCGCACTGAAAAGCTGTCAGGGCCTCAAAAAGACACCACGTATCTGTTTGCAGACTCAGGAGGTCCCATGAGCCATCCTCAAGACCCAGCCACTCCCCAAGCGGTGGACAACCCCAATGACGATGGCTTTGTCCTCGGCACTGCAGGCCGTGACGAAGACCCTAACGCCGCCCCGGCCTACGCCATCGACCGCCGACACGAACGGGATGAACTGACTCCCGAAGACGCCCGCGGCATGCCCGGTTACCCCGAGAAAAAAACGCCGGCCAAACCGGCTGGCGAAGAGGGGGCCGAGACAGAACCGGGCATTGAGACGCCTGAGCAGGGGAACGATAAGGTGGGGTGAGCAGGGCTCACACCCGCTCACATTGCCGGGCGTCGACACCCAGTCGGTGGTATGGGAGGTATTGAGCGGCAAACGCCCGCTCAATTTAAGGCAGATTCGCTGGTTGGCGGGCGCTTCGGCGTATCGGTTGAAACCTTTATTTGACGGTTCCTGTGGGAGCAAAGCTTGCTCGCGATACAGGCTCCTCGGTTTTTGGGGAAGATCGAGTTGCTTTCATCGCGGGAAAGCCTTGCTCCCACATGACTTGCCCTCGCAAGACTGAAGCCTTTACGACGAACAACTGATCTCCAGATGCTTGCCCCACTCCGGCGGACGTTGCGCGTAGCTGTCCATGCCCGGCTGTTCCTCGAACGGCTTGCTCAGCACCGTATGCAGGCGGCGCACTTCGTCGTAGTCGCCTGCCTCGGCAGCGTCGATGGCTTTCTGTGCCAGGTAGTTGCGCAGCACATACAGTGGGTTCACGGCGTGCATGCGGGCGCGACGCTGGTCTTGATCGACCGTGCCTTCGCGGTTGACGCGGGCAACGTAAAGCTCGCCCCAAGCGTCGAAGCCCTTGAGGTCGACGAAGTCATCGCGCAGGGCGGCGACGGCCTGCTCGGGGGACTGATCGCCTAGCTGGCGGAAGAACAGGCTGTAGTCGACGCCGCTGTTTTGCATCAATTGCAGCAGGTGCTCCACCAGTTTCTGGTCATCCTCCTCGGCGCTGGTCAGGCCCAGGCGGCGGCGCATCAGGTCCAGGTAGTGGGCCTGGTACAGCGGCAAATACAAACCGAGTGTTTCACGCAAGGCCTCGACGCTGATGAACGGCGTCAGGGCCTGGGCCAGGGCGCTGAGGTTCCATTGGCCAATCGGCACCTGGTTGCTGAATGAGTAGCGGCCCTGGTCGTCGGAGTGGTTGCAGATGAAATTGGCGTCGAAGTCGTCGAGGAAGGCGAATGGCCCGAAATCGAAGGTGATGCCCAGGATCGACATGTTGTCGGTGTTCATCACACCGTGGCAGAAGCCGTAGGCTTGCCATTTGGCGATCAGTTCGGCGTTGCGCTCGACGATCTCGCGGAACATCGCCAGGTATGGCTCCGGTTGTTCGCGGCACTCGGCAAAGTGCATGTTCAGCACATGTTCCGCGAGGCTGGCATGCAATTCGGGCTTTTTGGTGTAGTAGAAGTATTCGAAGTGCCCGAAGCGCACATGGCTCGGTGCCATACGCAGCACCATGGCGGCACGCTCCTGCTTCTCGCGCCACACCGGGGTGTCGGAACCGATCACGCATAAGGCGCGGGTGGTGGGTATGCCCAGGGCGTGCAGCGCTTCGGACGCCAGGAATTCGCGGATCGAGGAGCGCAATACCGCCCGTCCATCGCCCATGCGTGAGAACGGTGTCTGGCCGGCGCCCTTGAGGTGCAGGTCCCAATGTTCCCCGGCCTCGTTGTATACCTCTCCCAGTAGCAGCCCGCGGCCATCCCCCAGTTGCGGGTTGTAATGGCCGAACTGGTGCCCCGAATACACCATCGCCCGGGGCTCGGTTTCAGCCCACAGCTTGTGCCCGCCGAACAGCTCGGCGAACAGCGGTGCCTGGGCTTCGACCGGGTCCAGGTCCAGCAAAGCCATGGCTTGGCGGCTGGCAACAACCAGCCGGGGATTGTCGATGGGCTCGGGGAGCACGTGGGCCGAGAAACCGTCGCCAAGACGGGCGAAGCGGTTATCGAAGGTCAATGTTTCCAGGGTTTTCATGGCCGTCTCCGGCGCGATGCCCGCAGGCCTCGCGCGATCAGTCGAGGGTGGCTGCCGGCGGCTCTGGCAAGGACTTGGGCCCTGGCGTGAGGGGAGGCTCAGGCGTCGCGGTTTTGGCTTCAGGCAAGACAGGTGTCAGCTTGTATTCCAGGCCTTGAAGATTTTTCAAGGAGACTTCTACCTGCCGGAACGCAATGCTGATGCCCTGTTTCTTGAATTCGCGGCTGATGAACCGGTTGATCTCGTCCAGCACCGGGTTGCGGTCGCCCAGGTCACGCACATGCATGCGCAACTCATGGTCCAGGGTACTTTCCCCGAAGTTCAGGAAGTACACCAGTGGTTCCGGCTCCTTCAGCACGCGTGGGTTCTCACGGGCGGCCTTGAGCAGCAGTTCCTTGACCAGGTCCAGGTCCGACCCGTAGTCCACGCCCAGCTTGAGGGTCACGCGGGTGACGGTGTCGGTCAGCGACCAGTTGATCAACTGTCCGGTGATGAAGGTCTTGTTGGGGACGATGATGTCCTTGCGGTCAAAGTCGGTGATGGTGGTGGCGCGGATGCGGATCTTGCTGACCGTGCCCGACAGATTGCCGATGGTGATGGTGTCGCCGATCCGCACCGGACGCTCGAACAGAATCATGATCCCGGAGATGAAGTTGGCGAAGATTTCCTGCATGCCGAAGCCCAGGCCCACCGAGAGCGCGGCCACCAGCCATTGCAGTTTGTCCCAGCTCACGCCCAGGGTGGAGAGTGTGGTGACGAAGCCTATGCCGGCGATCACATAGGACAGCAGCGTGGTGGCGGCGTAGGCGCTGCCCTGGGCCAGGTTGAGTTTGGACAGGACAAACACTTCCAGCAGGCCCGGCAGGTTGCGCGCCAGGGCAAAGGTGATGCCGATGATGATCAGCGCGCCGAGCATGTCGCCGATGCTGATGGGCACCATGCTCATGTTGGCGCCGGTACCGCTGGTGTATTCGTAGAGGGTAATGTTGTCCAGGTAGGAGAACACGCTGATCAGGTCCGACCAGACCCAATACAGCGCGGCGATGAAACCGCCCAGCAGGGCCAGGCGGATCAGGCGCAGGGACTGTTCGTTGACCTTTTCGATGTCCAGGGTCGGCTCCTCGACCACTGCTTCGCCATCACCGGCTTCCTTGGTCGCCTGACGCTTGGCCAGGGCGCGCTGGTAGGCCAGGCGCCGCGCCGCGACCGACAGGCCGCGCACGAAGGTGGCCTCGATCACCAGCCAGAACATCAGCAGGTACAGGGTATTGATCAGTCGGTCGCTGAGTTTGAGCGCGGTGTAGTAGTAGCCAAAGCACACGGCTACGAACAAGGCGATTGGCAGCGCGGTGAACATCACCCCGACGGCCTTGCGGAACAGCGAGGTGTTCTGGTGGGTCGGGCTGCTGAGCAACAGCCGGCTGAGCAGCCAGGCCATCAGGGCGTAGCAGGTCAGCACCACCGGCATGCCCAGTACATCGTCGGCCAGGGCCGAGGGTTGCAATTCGGCCACGGCCACCACGGCGACCAGCGCCAGTACCACCAGCCCGAGCCGGCGGATCCAGCCCTGGAGGAATTCGACCTGGGGTTTTTCCCAGCGGAAATGCAACTCGGCCACGCCACCGGGCGCCAGCACCCTATAGGCGGTATAGAACACCAGCCAGGCCTGGCCGATCTGCAGAAGTGCAGCGCCGAGGTTGGCGTTCTGGCCCCGGGCGTCGATCTGCAGGGCGTAGCCGCACAGGGCCAGCGCCAGGGCTACCGGCATCGCCAGGAGGATATTGATCAGAATCGCCTGCGGGGTATGCCACTGACTGTCACGCTTGAAGTGGCCGACGTCCTGGTGAACCTTGTTCAGCCGGGCATACAGATTCTTGCGTCGCCACAGCAGAGCACCGATGAGCAGCGCCAGGGGCAGGAACAGCAGCGGCCGCTGGGTCAGGCCGTCCGCCAGCTCACTGAGACTCGAGGCCCAGGGTAGCGAGTCGACCTGTTTTTCCAGGCGAGCCGGCACGCCCCGCATCCATTCGAAATCCAGCGGCTTGTTGCTGGGAATCCAGAACATTTGCTCTTCGAGGGTCGCCCGCAGGTTTTGCGCGGTACTGAGCAGTTGCTTCTGGTTGAGCTGCAAGGTGATGGATTCGTTAAGCACCGCGCTCAACTCGCGATTCAGGCGTTCCAGCAGGTCGACCCGGGTCAGGGCCAGTTCCAGCAGGGTTTTGCGCAGTTGCGGCGTGACTTGTTCGGCAGGCTGCGATGCCAGCAGATTGTCGACATAGGCGCTTGGATTGTTCAGCAGTTCGCGTTGCTGGCTGACCTCGAACTGGTACAGGCGGATGTCGGCAATCTGGTCCGCCAGATTCTTGTCCAGTTCCAGGCGTGGCAGGGTCTGGCGCTGTTTGTAGAGAATCTTGGAAAGCAGCAGGCTGCCCTTGAGGACGCTGATTTGCTCGTCCAGGGCCGCGTCGGTCTGGGTAACGCTGTCCAGCAGTTGCTTGGTCTGCAGGTTCTGCTGGGTGACCTCATTGAGGCGGTCGGTGCTTTTGAGCAGATAGTCGGAAAGTTTCAGGTTGGCCGTGCTTTCGGTCGCCAGCAGGCTGCTGCCGCCGGCCTTCTGGGCTTCGATGGATTGCTGGGTCACCGTTTCCTGGGACTGGGCCAGTCGCTTCTGGTTGATCAGCGTTTGCAGGTCCTGGATTTCCTGCTCCATGCGGTCGATCTTTTCCGTCAGCAAGTCGTGCTGACTGTTGCCCAAGTCTTGCAACTGGCTGTTGCCGGCCAGTTCCTGGCGTCGCAACGGAATCAGCGCATTGAGTGCTGCCAGTTCGGCGTTGAGCTGGTCGCGCTGTTCGCCGTTCAGGGTTTTACCGGCGTCCTTGCCCGTCTTGAGGATGGTGTTGATCTGCTGGATGCGGGTCTGGCTGCTGGCGATTTCGGCCTGGGCGCGCTCAGGGCGGGTCTGGGCGGTGATGATCAGGCTGTTGGCATCGGCCAGGGCTTTTTGCAGGTCACTCTGCTGGGTGGAACGGTCCGTCAGCATCTGTTCGAGCTGGGGAACCGGCAGGTTGGCGTAACGCTGTGCCACCGGCACCACGGGGGTGCTCTTGAGCCGGGCCAGTTCGCGCTGGTTTTCAATGTTTTGCTTGGGGGCACTGGCCAGCTGCTGTTTGAGATCGACCAGCTTCTGCTCGTATTCGGCTTTGCTGGTGAGCTGAGTCAGGGTCTTTTGCAGTATCTCCTGCAAGGACTTCTGCTCGGCTTCCGGCAGTTTGCGGTCAGCGATTTTGTCCAGGCTGGCCTGTACCGAAGCGCTGGTGAGCGGTTCGGCGGCTTGCAGTGGGCAGACGGAAAGACTCAGGCCCAGCAGGGCAATGGTGAAAAAGGAGCGCAGGGTAGGCATAGAGACCGGTCGAGCAAGTGAAAGTGGGAGCAGTTTAGAGGAACAAGCCGGGACCCGGGCGACTTCCTTCGGGGAATCTGACGCCCACTTTGCCGATCTTGTTCCCGTCCATGACCGCAACAGTCCAGAGGGTGTTGTTCCAATCCACCTGGTCACCGACCACTGGCGCGCCACCGACTTTCTGGGCGATGAAGCGGCCCAGGGACATGTCCGGATCGATGCCGTCCAGCTTCAGCCCGTACAGGGCCGCAACCGCGGCCAGCTGGGCGTCTCCTTCGAGTACGAAGTCGCCGAAGAAGCGCAGATCCAGGCCCCTTTGCGGTGCCTGGCTGAACAGTTTTCCAAGGGCCGGCAAATCGTGTTCATGGCCGATGACACACAGCAAATCACCGACCTCCAGCACCGTACTACCCGACGGATGGAGCAGTTGCTGGCCACGAAACAGTGCCGCGATCCGTGTGCCGTCGGGCATTTTCAGATCCCGCAGGGGCGAGCCGATGCACCATTTCTCCGCACCGAGGCGATAGATGAACAGTTCCCACTCGCTGGTGACGTGGACCTCCAGCGCTGCCCGGGAGATCGGCAGCGGTTCTGGCGGGACGGTGACGTGCAGAAGTTTGGCGACCCATGGCAGGCTCGTGCCCTGCACCAGCAGCGACACCAGCACGATAAAGAACGCCAGGTTGAAGTACAGCTGCGCGTGAGGCAGGCCGGCCATCAGCGGGAACACCGCCAGAATGATCGGCACCGCACCGCGCAGGCCGACCCAGGAAATGAACGCTTTTTCGCGGCCATGGAAGGCCTTGAACGGCAACAGCCCCACCATCACCGACAGCGGACGTGCTATCAAGATCATCCACAACGCCAGACCCAGGGCAGGCAGGGCGATCGGCAGCAGGTCATGGGGCGTGACCAGCAGCCCCAGCACCAGAAACATGCCGATTTGCGCCAGCCAGGCCATGCCATCGAGCATGTGCAGGATGCCGTGACGGCTGCGCACCGGGCGGTTGCCGATCACTAGGCCGCACAGGTAAACCGCGAGGAAGCCGCTGCCATGCAAGGCGTTGGTCAGGGCGAACACCGCCAGGCCGCCGCTGATGACGAGGATCGGGTAGAGCCCGTTGGCCAGGTTGATGCGGTTGACCAATTGCAGCATCAGCCAGCCACCGCCCAGGCCGATTACCCCGCCAATGCCGAACTCACGCAACAAGTGCCCCAGCAGGTTCCAATGCAGACCTGTTTCACCGCTGGCGAGCATGCCGATCAGGGTTACGGTCAGGAACACCGCCATGGGGTCGTTGCTGCCGGATTCGATCTCCAACGTCGCGCTGACCCGCTCGTTCAAGCCCTTGCCGCCCAACAGCGAAAACACCGCCGCGGCATCGGTCGAGCCGACAATGGCACCAATCAGCAGACCTTGCATCAGGTTCAGATTGAACAGCCACGCCGCCGCCAGGCCGGTCAGCCCGGTGGTGATCAGGACGCCAACGGTGGCCAGCGACAAGGCTGGCCACAACGCCACGCGAAAGCTCGACACCCGCGTGCGCAAGCCACCGTCCAGCAGAATCACGGCCAGCGCGAGGTTGCCGACCAGATAGGCCGTGGCGTAGTTATCGAACAGAATCCCGGCGCCGTCGACACCGGCAACCATGCCCACGGCCAGGATGATCACCAGAATCGGGATGCCCAGGCGGGACGAAAGAGAACTGACCAGAATGCTCGCACCTACCAGCAACGCGCCGATCAAGAACAGGCTGTTGATGGTCGTCGCAGTCAAAGGCAGTACTCCGAGCAAGCGTGGGGGGCGGGCGCAAACTGACCATGCAGTCTGCGTGCCAGCGATTCTAACCTGTTGAAATGTGATGCTGTCAAAAAAGGTTGGGTACAAGCGCGGCAGCACCGTGGCGAGAGGGCTTGCTCCCGCTGGGCCCTGTAGGAGCTGGCGAAGCCTGCGATCTTTTGATCTTTTGATCTTTCGCTTTCGACTCAATGGGTCGTGGAAAGATCGCAGCCTCGTTGCACTCGACAGCTCCTACACAGCTCCTGCAGCCCAGCGGGAGCAAGGTCCCTCGCCACAAAAGCCAGAGAGTTAAAGGCTGAACCGCCCAACCATGCTGTTCAAATCCACGGCCAGGCGCGACAGTTCGGCGCTGGCGGCGCTGGTCTGGTTGGCGCCGGTGGCCGATTGCACCGACAGGTCGCGGATGTTCACCAGGTTGCGGTCCACTTCACGGGCCACTTGGGCCTGTTCTTCGGCGGCGCTGGCGATCACCAGGTTGCGTTCGTTGATCTCGACGATGGCGGTGTTGATCGTGTCCAGGGACATGCCCGCGCCGCGCGCGATGTTCAGCGTCGACTCAGCGCGTTCGGTGCTGTTGCGCATCGAATCCACGGCGTGTTCGGTGCCGCTCTGGATGCTGCCGATCATGCGTTCGATCTCGCTGGTCGACTGCTGGGTGCGATGGGCCAGGGCGCGTACTTCGTCGGCCACGACGGCAAAACCACGACCGGCCTCACCGGCACGGGCCGCTTCGATGGCGGCGTTCAGGGCCAGCAGGTTGGTCTGGTCGGCCAGGCCGCGGATCACGTCCAGCACTTTGCCGATGTCGCGGGACTCATCGGCCAGGTTGCCGATCAGCGTGGCGGTGCTTTGTACATCGGCGCTCATGCGTTCGATGGCGCTGACGGTTTCCTGCACCAGGTCGCGACCATCGCCCGCAGAGGCAGTGGCGTCTTTCGAGGCTTCGGAGGTGCTCACCGCGTTGCGCGCCACTTCTTCGACGGCGCTGGTCATTTCGTTGACCGCCGTGGCGGCCTGTTCGATTTCATTGTTCTGCTGGGTCAGGCCACGGGCGCTTTCGTCAGTGACGCTGTTGAGTTCTTCGGCGGCGGAGGCCAGTTGGGTGGCCGAGCCGGAGATCCGTTGCAGGGTGTCGCGCAGTTTGTCCTGCATGGTCGACATCGCCCGCAGCAGGCGACCGGCTTCATCGCTGCCATCCACGGTAATCGGTCGGGTCAGGTTGCCCTTGGCGATTTCTTCGGCGGCGTCCAGGGCGCTGCCGATCGGGCGGGTAATGCTGTTGGTCAGCAGCCAGGCGAACAGCAGGGTCAGGCCGGTGGCGATGACCAGCAGCGTGACCACCCAATTGAAGGCCGTTGAATATTGTTGGGTCGCGTCCTGATTGAGGGCCTCGGCTTGCTGGTTGTTGATTTCTACCAGCCGATTGATTGCCACGTTGATGGCGTCGGAGTTGCTCAGCAGCTCAGTGTTGAGCAATGCACGCAACTCATCGAGCTGATTGTTGCGCGACAACGTTTTCATCCGTTCTTCGAGCTGGCGGTATTGGCCTAGCAATTGAATGTACTGCTCGTAGGCGGCCCGCTCTTGCGGGGAGCTGATAAGTTTTTCGTAGGCGCTTTGAGCGGCCTGGATCTGCTGGTTGCGTTGCTCGAACAAGCTGAAGGTTTTCTGCTGGATGTCCGGTTCGCGGTTGACCAGCAAGCGATAGGACAGCACGCGCAGGCGCAGGGTCAGCGAGGTGAATTCATCCAGAGCCTTGATGCTGGGCACGCTGTTCTGGACGAGGCTTTCGCCGGACGCACGGATTTTGCTCATCTGGCTCAGGGCGAACACCCCGAGGGCCAGCATCAGGGCGCCGATCAGGGCAAACCCCAGGAACGCCCGCGGCGCGATATTCATATTACGTAGGGACATGGAAAGTACCGGAAGAGGGCGCGTCCGTGCGGGGGCTGTGACAGGTATTCCCTGACTTATCGGTCATACGACTAAAGTCTTGAGTCGCTGCGTGCTTTTGTCGCAGGGCAGCGCCTGCTGCGCGACGAAGGGCGGGAACCAGATCTTCCATTCACAGTCTTTACAGCTCGCCAGCGAAGCACCGCCGCCCAAGCCATGGCATTGACGGTGACTTTTCTTTATCGTACGCGCCCCCTTGAAAAAGCCTGGAAATCAATATGTTGGAAACATCCCTCAGCCAACTGGAACAACTGGTCAACGACCTGGTGCAACAGAACCGTCACCTCGCCGGCCTGAATGAGACGCTGAACGCGGAACTGGCCAAGGCCAAGGATGAAAATGAAAGCCTGCAACTGAGCCTGATGGAACAGGAAGAGCTGCACGGCACCACCGCCGCGCGCATCCAGGCCCTGATCGAGCGCGCCAGCGCCGGTCCTGTCAGCGCATGAAGCATGGCGCCGACGGGGTGACAGTCGTCTCGATCCTGGGAGAAGACTATTCAATCAAGGCACCGGCCGGGCAGGAACAGGCCCTGCTGGACGCCGCTTCGATGCTCAAGGCGGCCCTGGCCGACACCAAGAGGAAATACCCGACGCTGATCGGTGATCGCCTGTTGGTGCTGGCGGCCATGAACCTGTGCTCGCAACAGATGGAAATGCAGAAGCAACATCAAGCGGAACTCGACCGTTACCAAGAGCAAGTCAGCGCCACGGTCGAGGTCATTGCCAAGACGATTCAGCAGGCTTGAAGTCGCAACTTGGCTTACAAAGTGTCGTTGTCTGTACTTAAGTCATCGCGAGCAGGCTCGCTCCCACATGGGGCCGAGTGAACGCAATATCCGTGTTCACCGCCGACCCACTGTGGGAGCGAGCCTGCTCGCGATTGGATTTCAGCCGCGCCGCAAGAACTGGATCAGAACCACTCATCCCGCATCCCAAGGCATGTATCATCCCGCGCCTCGAGAATCGCCAGCTCATGGTGGCACCCTGGCACTTCCCATGTCAGGAAGTACCGCGCCGCTTGCAGCTTGCCTTTATAGAAGTCGGTGTCCGCTGCGTTCCCCATGGCCAGGCCTTCCTCGGCCCGAATCGCTTGTTCCAGCCAGCGCCAGCCAATCACCATGTGACCAAAAACCTTGAGATACAGCGCCGAGTTGGCGAGGCTGCTGTTGACCTTGCCCTGGGCCAGGTCCGTCAGCAACCCCAGGGTGACGGTTTGCAGGCGCGCCACCAGCGCCTCCAGTGGCTGACGCAATGGCGTCAGTGATTCGTACGCCTGAGCGCGTTCGCTGGTGTCGGCCACGAGGCGGATCAGCTGCTTGAGCCCGGCACCGCCGTTTTGCGCCAGTTTACGGCCCAACAAGTCCAGGGACTGGATGCCGTGAGTGCCTTCGTGAATCGGGTTCAAGCGGTTGTCGCGGTAATACTGCTCGACCGGGTATTCGCGGGTATAGCCGTGGCCACCCAGAATCTGGATCGCCAGTTCGTTGGCCTTCAGGCAAAACTCCGATGGCCAGGATTTGACAATCGGAGTCAACAAATCCAGCAATTCATGAGCGCGTCTGCGCTCGGCTTCGCTTTCAAGAGTGGTGGTGTCGTCGAACAGGCGCGCCGCGTATAGGCCCAGGTCAAATGCGCCTTCAACGTAGGCCTTCTGAGTTAGCAACATACGACGTACATCGGCGTGCTGGATGATCGCCACGGGAGCGGTGGTGGGGTCCTTGCTGTCGGGCACCCGGCCTTGCGGACGTTCGCGGGCGTATTCAAGGGAATACAGGTAGCCGGCGTAACCCAGCATTACCGCACCCATGCCAACGCCGATCCGCGCTTCGTTCATCATCTGGAACATGTAGCTCAGGCCGTGGTGCGGTTTTCCTACCAAGTAACCGACGCATTCGCCGTTGTCGCCGAAGTTCAGCGCCGTGGAGGTGGTGCCGCGCCAGCCCATCTTGTGGAACAGCCCGGCCAGCAGCACGTCGTTACGCTGGCCGAGGCTGCCGTCGTCGTTGACCAGGAACTTGGGCACGATAAACAGCGAGATGCCCTTCACGCCAGGTGGCGCGTCCGGCAGTTTCGCCAGGACCATGTGCACGATATTTTCCGACAGTGGATGATCGCCGCCGGAGATGAAGATCTTGTTGCCCTTGAGCCGATAAGTGCCGTCGGATGCCGGCTCAGCACGGGTACGAATATCCGACAGCGAAGAGCCCGCGTGGGGTTCGGTCAGGGCCATGGTGCCGAAGAAACGGCCCTCGATCATCGGTTGCAGGAAACGTTGTTTCTGCTCTTCGCTGCCGAAGCTTTCGATCAGGTTTGCCGCGCCCATGGTCAGGAACGGGTAAGAGGTCGACGCGGCGTTGGCCGATTGGAAGTGCGCGAAGCAGGCTTGGGACAGTAGCGTCGGCAATTGCATGCCGCCGGCGTCGAAACTGCGCGCGGCATTGAGAAAACCGGCCTCCAGGAAAGCATCCACCGCCGGCTTTACTTCCGGAATCAGGATCGCCTGACCGTCCTCGTAGCGCGGCTCGTTTTCATCGTTTTTGCGGTTATGCGGTGCGAAGTATTTTTCGGCGATGCTGCGGGCGGTGCCGATGGCCGCGTCGAAGGTTTCGCGATTGTGCTCGGCGAACCGCTCGCGCTGGGTCAAGCCCTCGGCATCAAGGACTTCATACAGCTCGAAAGCCAGATTTCGGGAACTGAGCAACGTCTCGGACATGGCGGCTTACCTTTTTTTGGAATGGGCCGAGTCTAGGCGTGGCAATAGAGGCTGAACAGGATGATTGATTTGGGTGATGGAGGAGAGAGGGCGACGCTAATCAAATGTGGGAGCGGGCTTTGTGGGAGCAAGGCTTGCCCGCGACGAAAGCGCCGCAGTCTCTTGAGTACCGCAGTGCCTGGATCGCGAGCAAGCTCTGCCCCCACAGAGTTCATCCCCACAAGGGATTTCGTTGACCAGGCACCCATTGCAGGTGCCTGCCTACAGCGGGTTTAGCCGATAGTCATCAGACTGGCGTTGCCACCCGCCGCTGCGGTGTTGACGCTCAAGGCGCGCTCGATCACCAAGCGTTCCAGCGCAATGTTGGTTTCGCCCTGGGACAAACCATGGACCCCGACAATGGCGCCGGCACGCTTGGCCACTTGCTGGCAAACGCTGCGCAGTTGATCCGAGTCGCCATGATGCAGGACGGCGTCGTACGCCACTTCGTCCTTGGCCCAGTCGGAAACCCGCTGGATGCGCGTTTGAATTTCTTTCGGCAGGCGTGCGAACAAAGCCTTGCTGGTGTCGGTTTCCGGCCACACAGCCGAGCCGCCTACCGCCAGCACCGCCGCCAGTTGCGTCAGCAGATCGCCCTCTACGTCCGCCAGGCACAGCACGTGCTCGCGGGGCAGGATGGCGTAGCTGTTGCGTTCGCCGGTCGGACCGGTCAGTTGGCGGGTGATACCGCTTTGCGACTGAGCCGCGAACTGTACGCACAGGGCGCTCAATTCGGCGAGTTTCTGGCTGTCTGCCCAGGCTTGCAGGGCGGTCAGCGGCTTGCTCATGGCGTCACGCAAACGCAGGTCTGGCGCATTGAGGGCATCGTCACGGACGAACGACTGCTGGATCGCATCGGTAGGACGGGTCGACAGCAAGCGGTACAGGTACAGCGGACCGCCGGCCTTGGGACCGGTGCCCGACAGGCCTTCGCCGCCGAACGGTTGCACGCCGACCACGGCACCCACGATGTTGCGGTTCACGTAGACGTTACCGGCATGGACGTTATCGATCACCTTGGCGATGGTCTCGTCGATGCGGGTGTGTACGCCCAGGGTCAGGCCATAACCGGAGGCATTGATCTGGTTGATCAGTTGATCCAGTTCCTTGCGCTTGTAGCGCACCACGTGCAGCACTGGGCCAAAAATCTCACGCTGCAGTTCGTCGAAGCTTTCCAGCTCGATCAGCGTTGGCATCACGAACGTGCCGCGCTTGCACTCGGCGCTGTCAGCGATTGCCATCTGATAAACCGTGCGACCTTTGTCGCGCATGGCCTGGATGTGTTTCTCGATACCGGCCTTGGCTTCGGCATCGATCACCGGGCCGATGTCTACCGACAGGCGCTCAGGGTTGCCGAGGCGTGATTCGGCCATGGCGCCCTTGAGCATTTCGATGACTCGGTCGGCCGAGTCTTCCTGCAAGCACAGGACCCGCAGGGCGGAGCAGCGCTGGCCGGCGCTGTCGAATGCCGAAGAAACCACGTCGATGACCACTTGTTCGGTCAGGGCCGAGGAGTCGACGATCATCGCGTTCTGGCCGCCGGTTTCGGCGATCAGCGGGATCGGTCGCCCCTGGTTGTCCAGGCGCCCGGCGATGTTGCGTTGCAACAGACGAGCGACTTCGGTGGAACCGGTGAACATCACGCCTTTGACCCGATCGTCACCCACCAGGCGGGCGCCAACGGTTTCGCCACGTCCCGGCAGCAGTTGCAGCACGCCTTCCGGAATACCGGCTTCGAGCATCAGTCGCACGGCTTGGGCAGCCACCAACGGCGTCTGCTCGGCAGGCTTGGCCAGTACCGGGTTACCGGCGGCCAGTGCGGCTGCCACTTGTCCGCTGAAAATCGCCAGCGGGAAGTTCCATGGGCTGATGCAGACCACCGGACCCAGTGGGCGGTGGGCATCGTTGGTGAAGTCGTTGCGGGCCTGCACGGCGTAGTAACGCAGGAAGTCCACGGCTTCACGCACCTCGGCGATGGCGTTGGCGAAGGTCTTGCCGGCTTCGCGGGCCAGCAGACCCATCAACGGCTGGATCTCGCCTTCCATCAGGTCGGCGGCGCGCTCCAGGATCGCAGCGCGTTCGGCCGGTGGCGTAGCCTGCCAGATCGGCGCCGCGTTGAGGGCGCACTGGATGGCGTTGTCGACGTCAGCGACCGTGGCTTCCTGCACATGGCCGACCACGTCACGGTGATCGGACGGGTTCAAAACCTGCGCCGGTGTTTCTTCGCTGGCTGGGCAACCGAGCATCGGCGCCGCTTTCCAGTTGTTGTGAGCGGTAGCCAGCAGGGCGCAGGACAGCGAGGCCAGGCAATGTTCGTTGGCCAGGTCGATGCCGCTGGAGTTGGCGCGTTCGCTGCCATACAGGTCGCGCGGCAGCGGAATACGCGGGTGCGGCAGGCCGAAACCGCCTTCCAGGGTTGCCATTTGCTCGATGCTGGCCACCGGATCGGCCACCAGCTCCTGAATGGAAATGGACTGGTCGGCGATGCGGTTGACGAATGAGGTGTTGGCACCGTTCTCCAACAGGCGACGAACCAGATAAGCCAGCAGTGTCTCGTGGGTGCCGACCGGAGCGTATACGCGGCACGGACGGTTCAACTTGCCTTCGGAAACTTTGCCTACAACCTGCTCGTACAGCGGTTCACCCATGCCGTGCAGGCACTGGAACTCATACTGGCCCGGGTAATAGTTCTGACCGGCGATGTGATAGATGGCGGACAGGGTATGGGCGTTGTGCGTGGCGAATTGCGGGTAGATGGCTTCCGGCACCGACAGCAGTTTGCGCGCGCAGGCGATGTAGGAAACGTCGGTGTACACCTTGCGGGTGTAGACCGGATAGCCTTCCAGGCCTTCGACCTGGGCGCGTTTGATCTCGCTGTCCCAGTACGCGCCTTTCACCAGGCGGATCATCAGGCGGTGACGGCTGCGGCGGGCCAGATCGATGACGTAGTCGATCACGTACGGGCAACGCTTCTGGTAGGCCTGGATCACGAAGCCAATGCCGTTCCAGCCGGTCAGCTGTGGTTCGAAGCACAGGCGTTCCAGCAGGTCCAGGGACAGCTCGAGGCGATCGGCTTCTTCGGCGTCGATGTTCAGGCCGATGTCGTATTGCTTGGCCAGCAGGGTCAGTGACAGCAGCCGCGGGTACAGCTCTTCCATGACGCGCTCGTACTGGGCGCGGCTGTAGCGGGGGTGCAGGGCCGAGAGCTTGATGGAAATGCCCGGACCTTCATAAATCCCGCGGCCGTGGGACGCCTTGCCGATCGAGTGGATGGCTTGTTCGTACGAGGCCAGGTACTTCTGGGCGTCATGTTCGGTGAGTGCGGCTTCACCCAGCATGTCGTAGGAATAGCGGAAACCCTTGGTCTCGAATTTGTTGGCGTTGGCCAGGGCTTCGGCGATGGTTTCGCCGGTGACGAACTGCTCGCCCATCAGGCGCATGGCCATGTCGACGCCCTTGCGGATCATCGGCTCGCCACTCTTGCCAATGATGCGGCTCAGAGAGGAAGTCAGGCCCGCTTCATTATGGGTGGCGACCAGTTTGCCGGTCAGCAGCAGGCCCCAAGTGGCGGCGTTGACGAACAGCGATGGGCTGTTGCCCAGGTGTGGGTGCCAGTTGCCGGTGCTGATCTTGTCGCGGATCAGTGCATCGCGAGTACCTTTGTCCGGGATACGCAGCAGCGCCTCGGCCAGACACATCAGCGCCACGCCTTCCTGGGACGACAGGGAAAACTCCTGCAACAGCCCCTGAACAATACCGGCACGGCCGCCGGCACTCTTCTGGTTACGCAGTTTTTCAGCAATCGAGGCGGCCAGTTTGTTGGTGGCTTCGGCCATGTCGGCCGGCAGGCGCGCCTGCTCGATCAGCATCGGCACCACTTCCGGCTCCGGACGACGGTAAGCGGCGGTGATAGAGGCGCGCAGGACCGATTGCGGCAAAATGCTTTCGGCAAACTCCAGGAAGCACTGGTGCGCGTGGTCGACCTGGACGTCGCCGGCTTCATCGTTGTCGGCACGGGTCGAACCGTTCAGTTCGGTCAGGGTTGCACCACCCTCGAGTTTTTCCAGGTAATTGAAAATTGCCTGCTTGATCAGCCAGTGGGGCGTGCGATCAATCGAGGTTGCGGCCGCCTTGAGGCGTTCGCGGGTCGGGTCATCGAGTTTGACCCCAAGGGTGGTGGTAGCCATATTTTTATCCTCATGTTTACCACGTATTGCGTGGCATCAGCTGGCGGCAAGATTAGCTGTGAGCTGGTCGAGGTGCAACCGGGTGCAACCTTTTTTCGACGAAAAAATAAGCAGCTCATCAGGAAAGTAAAATTCGTGACTCCAGCGGTGCCTCTGCTTAGTGCATTGGCTTCTAGCCAAAGGTTGATACCGCACTAAAAGGGAGCAAAAAACCGTCATTGGGCGAAAAAACCGACTAGGTGCAACTGATTCGAGCGAAACTGGTTGCACCTTATTTCATTTGTTGAATAGCATTCGCCGCCAAGGTGCAACCGGCTCGAAGTCGAGGGGCATCGGCTGATGGCTTTCCTGGGGAAACATCAGTCATAAATTCGCGGGTCCTGGAAACGTCAAACAAGGTCTATGGTTGACTTGTCGACGCTTCCTACTGCCACCGCTACATAAAAACAAAGCCAGGGCGTAACTCATGAGTGTTAGTAATCCCACCCTGATCACTTTCGTGATCTATATCGCAGTAATGGTCCTGATCGGCCTGATGGCTTATCGCTCCACCAATAACCTTTCCGATTACATCCTGGGCGGTCGCAGCCTGGGCAGCGTCGTGACTGCATTGTCCGCCGGTGCCTCCGACATGAGCGGCTGGCTGTTGATGGGCTTGCCCGGTGCTATCTACATGTCCGGCCTGTCGGAAGGCTGGATCGCCATCGGCCTGATCATCGGTGCCTACCTGAACTGGCTGTTCGTGGCCGGTCGTCTGCGGGTACAGACCGAGCACAACGGTGATGCGCTGACACTGCCGGATTACTTCTCCAGCCGTTTTGAAGATACCAGCGGCCTGCTGCGGATCATCTCTGCGGTGGTGATCCTGGTGTTCTTCACCATCTACTGCGCCTCCGGCATCGTGGCCGGTGCCCGTCTGTTTGAAAGCACCTTCGGCATGTCCTACGAGACAGCGCTGTGGGCCGGTGCGGCGGCAACCATTGCCTACACCTTCATCGGTGGTTTCCTGGCCGTGAGCTGGACCGACACCGTACAAGCGACGCTGATGATCTTCGCGCTAATCCTTACGCCGATCATCGTGCTGCTGGCTACCGGCGGCGTGGACACCACGTTCCTGGCCATCGAAGCGAAAGATCCTACTGCCTTCGACATGCTGAAAAACACCACGTTCATCGGTGTGATCTCGCTGATGGGTTGGGGCCTGGGCTACTTCGGCCAGCCGCACATCCTGGCGCGTTTCATGGCTGCCGATTCGGTCAAGTCCATCGCCAAGGCCCGTCGTATCTCGATGGCCTGGATGATTCTCTGCCTGGGCGGCACCGTGGCTGTCGGCTTCTTCGGTATCGCTTACTTCTCGGCACATCCGGAAGTGGCCGGTCCCGTGACCGAGAACCCTGAGCGCGTGTTCATCGAGCTGGCCAAGCTGCTGTTCAACCCATGGGTGGCCGGTGTGCTGCTGTCGGCGATCCTGGCGGCTGTCATGAGCACCCTGAGCTGCCAGTTGCTGGTGTGCTCCAGTGCGCTGACCGAAGACTTCTACAAGGCTTTCCTGCGCAAGGGTGCGTCCCAGCTGGAGCTGGTCTGGGTCGGTCGCGCCATGGTGCTGCTGGTGGCAGTGGTTGCCATCTTCCTGGCGGCCAACCCGGAAAACCGCGTGCTGGGTCTGGTGAGCTACGCCTGGGCCGGTTTCGGTGCGGCCTTCGGTCCTGTGGTCCTGATCTCGGTGATCTGGAAAAACATGACCCGTAACGGCGCGCTGGCAGGCATCCTGGTGGGGGCGATCACCGTGATCGTCTGGAAACACTTCGAGCTGCTGGGCCTGTACGAAATCATCCCAGGCTTCATCTTTGCCAGCCTGGCTATCTACTTCGTCAGCAAGATGGGCTCGCCTACCGCCGGTATGCTGCAGCGTTTCGAAGCGGCTGAAAAAGATTTCCGCCTGAACCAGTAAGGCTTTCAGCGAGGCCTCGACGGCTCGCGCGAAGGTTCTGAAATAAAAAACGGCCCGTCCTCCATGAAGACGGGCCGTTTTTTATGGGGATCAGTCCAGCTCCGCGTCGGGCTGATTGAGAAATATCAGCACGCCCAGCAGCGCCATGTAGAACCTGAAGGCTGCGTCCTGGCCATTCCAGATTTCTGATTGCCACATCAGAAACCATTCCCCGCCGATGACCATGAAACCAAAGAACCAGACGAAAAAACCCATCGTCAAACCGATGATGGCCCAGCGCTTGGCCTGGGTGAAAACCACGCTTGGGAAATTACGTGCCTGCCAGAGACTGAGCGCGCCATAGCCCAGCAAGCCTGCGGTGAGCGCTTCGCCGAGGATGATCAGCCAGTAGGCACCGTGCCATGCCCAAGGCTGGTCGATGGCGCGATAGCGCGCGGCATTGTCGGGAAAGGTGGTGTCCATACTCAGCACGTGATGGACGAAATTGAAGTTGGAGTTGTAGTCCGTGAGGTTGTTGAACACGGTCAGCAAGGCGAAAGCGGCGAGGGCCAGGGTCATTGCGATTTTTGCGTAGCGAGTCGTCATGGGTTGCATCCTTGGCTTTTTGCGACGAAAGGACGGTATCACGACCTATTGCAGTCCCGGAGGCCGTCACGTTGTAGGAAGTTGCTGATTGTTTCGTGCGGCGACTTTTGTAATCCCCCTTACGAGGGATGTCTGTCGGAAAACACAGCGCGCGATGCGGCTTTAATCTCCTCGAATGTAAGGCAATTCTGTTTTTCCTGAGGTCCGATCAACTCTCTCTGATGCTCATGCAGAATCGCCCGCTTTTATTCAGCAGAGGCACATCGGATGTTCGCGCCTGCCAATCAACCGCGTTTCACCCTGGCACTCGACAGCGGGCCGAATGAACTCAAGGTGCTTGAGTTCAGGGGCAAGGAAGCCATCAGTCAACCCTATTGCTTTGATCTGGAATTGGTCAGTGAGCGGCCGGATCTGGCGCTGGAAGACCTCCTGCATCGTCAGGCCTTTCTGGCATTTGATGATCAGGGGCGGGGGATACACGGCCAGGTGTATAGCGCGGCCCAGGGCGACTCGGGCAAGCGCTTGACCCGTTACCAGATCAGTCTGGTACCACGCCTGGCGTACCTGGACCATCGAATCAACCAGCGGATCTTCCAGCACCTGAGCGTGCCGGCAATCATTACCCTGATCCTGACCGATCACGGGATTCAGGGCGACGCGTTCCAGTTCAACCTCGGTGGGCAATACCCCGAGCGCGAATACTGTGTGCAGTTTGGTGAAAGCGACCTGGTCTTCATTGGGCGGATCTGCGCCGAGGTGGGGATCCACTATCACTTTCGGCACAGCCGCGACGGCCATCTGTTGGTGTTCGGTGACGACCAGACGGTGTTTCCCCGTCTGCCCGAATCGACGCTGTATCTGCCCGGCAGTGGCATGGCCGCCAGCGAGCCGGCGATCAAGCGCCTGGCTGTGCGACTGCAGACCCGGACCACGGCGGTGACGCTGCGTGACTATGATTTCCACAAGCCTGGCCTGCTGTTGCAAACCAGTCTGGACAGTCAGCAGCAACCGGTTCTGGAGGCGTATCACTACCCCGGCCGGTTTACTGATCGCGACCATGGCCGGCACCTTACCCAACGCGCACTGGAGCGCCATGGCGCCGATCACCGTCTGGCCGAGGGGCGCAGCGACCAATGTGCACTCGTCAGTGGGCACTTTCTTCAAATCAACGGGCACCCCCGAGCGCAATGGAATGATCTCTGGCTGCTCACGCAAGTCACCCACCATGGGCGCCAGCCACAAGTGCTGGAGGAAATGGTCAGTGACAGCCCGGATGAGTTCCAGGGCTACAGCAATACGTTCCTCGCCACCCCGTGGGATGTTTTCTTTCGTCCGCCCTTGTCCCACGAAAAGCCACCCGCCCACGGTTATCAGTCGGCGGTGGTGACGGGGCCGGTGGACAGCGAGATCCATTGCGACGAATACGGACGGGTCAAGGTGCAACTGATCTGGGATCGCCACGGCCAGCGCGACGAGCACTCCAGTTGCTGGCTACGGGTGGCCACGGGTTGGGCCCATGATCGCTATGGCAGCGTGATGATTCCCCGGGTCGGCATGGAGGTGCTGGTGGGTTTCATCGACGGTGACGTGGACAAGCCATTGGTCGTGGGCTGCCTGCCGAACGGCGCGACCCCGGTGCCCCTGGACCTGCCGGCCGATAAAACCCGCAGCATATTGCGCAGCCAGAGCAGCCCTGGCGGGGGCGGCTATAACGAATTGCGCATCGAGGATCGCCAGGGCGCCGAGGAGATTTACCTGCGGGCTCAACGCAACTGGACCCAGCATGTGCTGCATGATCAACGGGTTCAGGTTGATCATGAACGCAGCATCGTCGTCACCGGCACCGCGCGGCATGAGCTCAAGGCCGATGAGTTGCGCATCACCCATGGTCTGCGCCAGGTTGAGGTCAGGCAGGATGATCATCTGGTGGTGGCCGGCGAGCGGTACATTCGGGTAACCAGTCAGGCCCTCAATGCCACCCAGCAGTTTCACGTCAGCGCCGGGCAGCAAGTGGTACTGGATGGCGGCGTCAGCGCGACCATTCAGGCCGGCGGGCATTGGATCAACATAGGGGCCGGGGGGATTTTCAGCAGCGTGCCGATCCAGGTGGGTGGCGCACCGATGACAGCCAGGAGTGCCGCGCCAGGTTCACCTGGCAGTCCCGAAACACTTGTCGCGGCCGCAGCCGCTCAACTTTCCCTCGCGCAAGTTTTCAGCCTGCAGGGCCAGGCGCCATTCTGTGAGGAGTGTGAGCGTTGCAAAGGAGGCGTCTGCGAACCCTTGCCGGTGATGCCCAGGCGGGCTGATGTCCAGGAGCGTCCATGAGCACCGGTCAATCTCCCCGCGCCTGGCTTGAGCAACACCCCTTGCGGGCATCCGAGCAGCTCTACGCCATTTTCAGCCGCGCCAGCACCGCCGGGCCGCTGCTGGCCTGGAGGCGTTCGATGACGGTGGCGCCCAGCCCGATCTGGGCCGATACGCCTTACGCCGATTGGGAAGCGGTCATGCCCTATGTCGGAGCTGTCGCCCCGGACAGTGAGTTTCTTGACTGGATAGAGACAACCGACTCGCCCGATTGGGGCTGGCTGGCGGTGACCGCTTGCAGCCAGCAAAGCCTTGCCGAACATCTGCGCGGGCTCACCCAGGTTCTGCTGCCCGGTGGCAAATCGGTTTTTTTCCGCTTTTGGGATGGGCGTTTTATCCAGCCGATCCTGCGATCGGATGCGGTGGAGGTCGGCCAGCTATTCCCGATCATCAGCCGTTGCCTGATCAACGGTCGGTCTTTCGAGATCCCGGGAAGTGCCCTGCGCCCGGCCCGGGCGTTCCCCTGGTGGGAAGTGCCTGCGCTGTTGTTGCAGGAACTGGCCGGGGATACGACGGACTGCCTGCTCAATAACCTGCTCAAGTGGTTGAGCGAAGAGCATCCGTATCTGTTCGAACAGGCCGACGAGAGCATCCTGCGTTGCAAGATCAGGCATTTTCTTGGGGCGCCAGGGATGGCCCATGGGCCAAAAGCCCCTCTGCAAGAATACTTGATGCAGGAATTGGGCAGATGACCACCGGGTGTGGTCACGGCCCGTCTACTCGGCTGCGACCCCCTGACGTTGGGCGCGCTTCAAGGTAAACTCCTCGGCCTTCGCAGGAGCCGCCATGAATTATCGCCACGCCTTCCACGCCGGCAATCACGCCGATGTGTTCAAACACCTGACCTTGACCCGTCTCATCGCTTTGATGTCGCGCAAGGAGCAGCCCTTTGCCTATCTCGATACCCATGCGGGCATCGGGCTTTACGACTTGCAGGGCGATCAGGCCAATCGTACCGGCGAATACCTTGAAGGCATCGCGCGGTTGTGGGACCAGAAGGATCTGCCCGCGCTGACAGCCGACTACATGAAAGTGCTGCACGAGATGAACCCGGACGGGCAGTTGCGTTACTACCCGGGGTCACCGGAACTGGCGCGGCGCCTGACCCGGCCGCAGGATCGGGTGCTTCTGAACGAAAAACATCCAGAAGACGGTGTGCTGCTCAAGGACAACATGAAAGGCGATCGTCGCGTGGCGGTGCATCTGGGGGAAGGCTGGCACGTGCCTCGGGCGCTGCTGCCGGTGGCGGAAAAACGCGGCCTGATGTTGATCGATCCACCTTTTGAGCAGCTTGACGAGATGCAGCGCTGCGCCGCGTCACTCAAGGAGGCCATTGGCCGGATGCGCCAGACAGTGGCAGCAATCTGGTACCCGGTGAAGGACCAGCGGATGTTGCGCCGTTTCTACCAGGACCTGGCCGGCACCGGTGCGCCGAAATTGTTGCGAGTGGAATTGCTGGTGCATCCGCTGGCCACGCCCAATAGCCTGAACGGCTCCGGTTTGGCGATTGCCAATCCGCCATGGGGGCTGGAGGAAGAGTTGCGCGAGCTGCTGCCTTGGTTGTCGAAGAAGCTTGGTCAGACCCAAGGCGGCTGGCAGATGGATTGGCTGATCGCTGAAGGCTGATGGTTGGCCAGGTGCACTAATGGCATCGACGCCGGAGATGTGGGAGCGAGCCTGCTCGCGATGGCGGAGGTACATTCAACATCAATGCAAGCTGACCCACCGCTATCGCGAGCAGGCTCGCTCCCACATTGGCTCCAAGGTGTACCCAGGAATCAGATCGGGCAAGTCACGCCCGTGCCGCCAATCCCGCAATAGCCTTCAGGGTTCTTCGCCAGATATTGCTGGTGATAAGCCTCGGCGAAGAAGAACGTCGGGGCTTCTTCGATTTCGGTGGTAATGACGCCTTTCCCGGCCTTGGTCAATTCAGCCTGAAATACTTGCGCGCTGTGCTTGGCGGCAGCCAGTTGGGTTGGGTTGGTGGCATAGATCACCGAGCGGTACTGGGTGCCGATGTCATTGCCCTGGCGCATGCCCTGGGTCGGATTGTGCAGCTCCCAGAACATCTTCAGAAGTTGCTCGTAGCTGACTTTTTCCGGCTCGTAGACCACCAGGACCACTTCGCTGTGGCCGGTAAGGCCCGAGCAGACTTCTTCGTACGTCGGGTTCGGCGTAAAGCCACCGGCGTAACCCACCGCTGTACTGACCACGCCTTCGCGCTGCCAGAACTTGCGTTCCGCGCCCCAGAAACAGCCTAGGCCGAAGATCGCGAAATCCACGTCCATGGCAAACGGACCCAGCAGCGGCGCATCGTGGACGAAGTGTTTTTCCGGCACGGTCATTGGGGTTTCGCGGCCAGGCAGAGCTTGTTCTTGAGTAGGGAGCACGTTTTTGTTCACCAGGATTTCCGAGCGCAAGACCATCATCAGTCCTCTCAGTCAGATTGAATTGAGCGAATAAGACCGTCAGTGTGCCCAATGCCGATTAGTTAAGAAAGCGACAACTGTGGCGAGGGATTCAGCCCTGTTGGGCCGAGTCCTGCGGGTGCTGCCGACGGCCGTGACCCTTTGATCTTTCACTTTGGACTCAATTGGCGGGGGAAAGATCGCAGCCTCGTTGCACTCGACAGCTCCTACTGGCGTCAGACGAGCGGCCCCCGCGGATAGCGCTTGAGCTTTTCGATCAGCTCCGCGCCGGGGATCGGACGGTCGAACAGGTAGCCCTGGCCAACGTCGCAGCGATGGCGCCGCAGGAACGCCAGTTGCTGTGCGGTTTCGATACCTTCGGCCACCACCTTGAGTTTCAGGTTGTGGGCCATGGCGATCACTGCGGAGGTGATTTCCATGTCGTCCTGGTTGTCCGGGATCTCGTGGATAAAGCTGCGATCGATCTTGATGATGTCGATCGGGAATTTTTTCAGGTAGCTCAGGGATGAATAACCGGTGCCGAAGTCGTCCATGGCCAGGGTCAGGCCCAGGCGCTTGAGTTGGTCGAGCTGCAGGTGGGTGTCTTCGGTGGCCTCCAGCAGCAGGCCTTCGGTCAGTTCCAGTTCCAGCAGGCGGGCCGGCAGTTGCTCTTCCTTGAGGATGCTGGCGATCGAGGCGACCAGGTCCGGGTCGGAGAACTGCTTGGGCGAGAGGTTGATCGCCACTTGCAGGTTGCCCAGGCCGGCGGCGGTCAATTGCTTGCTCATGCGGCAAGCCTGACGGGCGATCCATTTGCCAATGGGGATGATCAGGCCGGTTTCTTCGGCCACGCTGATGAACTGGTCCGGGCGAATCATGCCCTTCTCGGGATGGTTCCAGCGCAGCAGCGCCTCCATGCCCAGCAAGCGACCGCTGCGCAGGCACAGTTTTGGCTGGTAGAACACGTCCAGCTCGTTCTGGGTCAAGGCGCGGCGCAGGTTGTTTTCCACGAACAGCTTGTAGCTGGCCTCGGCGTTCAACGCCTCGGTGAAGACCTGGACCTGATGTTTGCCGTTGGCTTTGGCCTTGTGCAGGGCGAGTCCGGCGTTGCGCATCAGGGTCTGGGGGTCGCGGCCGTGCAGTGGCGCGCAGGCCAGGCCCACGGAGCCGGTCACGCTGATCAGCTGGTTATCGACGAACATCGGCTTGTCGAGCGTCATCAGCAACTGGCTGGCGATCTGCTGCCCGGCCTCCAGGTCGGTGTCGTCCAGCAGTACGGCGAATTCATTACTGGCGAAGCGTGCCAGGCTGCCGCTGGGGCTCAGGCTGTTGCGCAAGCGTCGGGCCAGGCTGATCAGCAGCTTGTCTCCGGTCTGATGGCCGAGGCTGTCATTGATGCGCTTGAAGTTGTCGATGTCCACCAGCAACAGGCTGATGGGCGAATCGCTGTCCCGGGCAAAGCGCTCATCGAGGTTGCGGATGAACGCCGGGCGGTTGCCCAGGTTGGTCAGGTTGTCGGTGTAGGCCAGGCGCTCGATGCGCTGCTGGGCCAGTTTGGTCTGGGTGATGTCTTCGTAAATGCCGATGTAGTGGGTCAGTTCACGGTTATCGCCATAGACCTTGGAAATCGACAATTGGCCCCAGTAGGGTTCCAGATTCTTGCGCCTGCTCTTGAATTCACCTTGCCAGCTATTGCTCTGGGCCAGGGCCGACGGTGCATCGAACAGCAGCTCGCTGAGGTTTTCCAGGGCCGGCAGTTCCGAGAGGCGCTGGCCGTGGACTTCCTCGGTGGAATATTGGGTGATGGCGGTGAAGCTGGGGTTGACGTATTCCACCACGCCGTCGCAATTGACCAGCAGGAACGCGTTGGCGCTTTGCTCCACGGCGCGCTGGAACAAGTGCAGGGCGTTGGTGGCCGTCCGTCGGTTGTGGTTGTTGATGACCTGGGCGAACTGGTCCGCCAGTTCCCCGGCAAAAGCGATCTCGTCGGACTGCCAGGCGCGGGTGACGCCTATTTGCTCCAGGCACAGAACGCCCACCACCTGGCCGTCGATACGAACGCTGGCGTCGAGCATGGCATTGACTTCGCGGGTGCGCAGGCTTGCAGCCATTTCCCGGGTACGCGGGTCGCGCATCGCATTGTGCGCGTCGATGGCGCGGCAGGTCTGCAGCGCCTCCATGTAGTCAGGAAACTCGTTGGCGTTGATTACGTCCGGCAGAAAGTAGTCTTGGGAGGCGCGGTTATAGGCCGAAATCGGCACCAACTGGCCATCTTCCAGGTTCCAGATGCTGGCGCAATCAATCTGGTAGATGTCGCAGGCGCTGCGGGTGATGAGCTCGGCGGCTTCCTGCAGGGAGTTGTTGGCGCTGTAGCGCTGGCGGGTCAGTAGCAGGATCAGGTCCTGCTGGGCGCGCACCCGGTCCAGGTGTTGAAGCTGCTCCTGCTGGGCGCGCTGGTTCAGTTCCAGGGCAATTTGCAGGCGCGAGTTTTGCGTTTCCAGGTCCAGGGCCGGCATCGACGGCTCGCTTGCCAGCAAATCGTCTACTGCCAGAAGATAGCCGCGTAATAGATGGCGATTGTGCTGTTTATAGGGCTCGCCCATTTCCAGTAGGTTCATGGCGCCCTTGGCGGTGTGGAGCGTGTAGCGGATCAGGTAATGCGGGGCCTGGGCCAGTTGCTGCTGGATCGCATCGTGGAGTTGATAACGCGCTTCGGGCTCCATCAGGCTGGCGTAGGGCGAACTGACCAGCGAGCAAAGCTCCACGGCCGGCACGCCGAAATACCGTTCGCAGTTGGGATCGAGGAACAGCAGTGCCCAGCTTGCTTCATTCAGCCGTTCGAAACGCAGCATGCCGAGCCGCGAGGGCACCGGTAACTGCGTCACTACCTCGGCCGCCATACGGCTGGCGGCATCGGGTTGGCTTTTCATGGGGAAACTCGCTTCGAAAATGCTGATCGCGCCGGGCTGACGCCCTCGTTATTACGGACTGGCGCAAGGTTGCATCATTGCGGCACTGGCTGACAAGAGAGATGAAGGCCAAGTGCTATAAACCTTTTATCGGCCGACAAGCGAATTTCTCCAGCGGTCGACCGATCAGAGGGGCCGGGTGGTTATACCACTCGTCCGCGCAGCGGGATATCTACTGTCTGTAATGGGGTGCCATCACGGTCGTGAAACGTGACCTGAACGCTCTGCGCCGTGACCTGCAGGTGGGCGAAGTTGTCCTGGCTGATGACCTTGCCGATCAACCCATAGTGATAGTCTCCGCTGGGCGTGCGGGCCATGGCATTACCAAAAATAAAACTCGCGGCGCTGGCATAAGGAAGCAATTTGCTGTTGCACAACGGCGAGGAAACGATGGTATGCACCTCGAAGTCAGAATCCTGGCTATGACTCAGGCGACTGGTAAGAGAACCATGGACGTCGCCGGACACGAAAATAACGTTCTTGATCCGATGGTGGCGAACGGTTTCCAGCAGGCGCAGACGCTGTTCCGGGAAGGCCTGCCAGGCGTCCGAGGTATTGAGCTTGCGGTCCGGGTAGAACATCACGCCGGTCACGATGAACTTGACCCGCGCCGGACTGTTGACCAGCCATTTGATCAGCGATCGTTCCTGCGCTTGATCCAGGATACGTCGATCATCCGCCGACAGATTGCGCTGGGTCCGACTATCGGTGACGAACCATTCGATATCGCCATGAGCGAACTGATACCAACATTGTCTCAATGGTTTGCTTAACGTTCCGTCACTTAAAAGTTCATGTGCCGGACTATGGCTGGCTTGATAAAGCGCATAGGCATCCATGGCATTGGCATAAAAGTTTTCGTCGCCTTTTTTCTTGCTGGCAGGCCAATTGTCTTTGATTTCATGGTCGTCGAGAATCATGTAGCTCGGTGTTCCAGCCATCAACTTTCTGATGTGCGGCTGGGAAAAGGCGGTGCGGTATTTGAACAAAATATCCTTTGGGTTCCGGTCCGGGGCGACAATATTCAAATCGTCTAGATAAACCTGGTCGCCGGTCATCACTACAGCACTGATCGGTGGGTCGGCCTGGGCCACGATGCGGTTGATGCCAGCGAAAGTCCGGTCGCCCAGTTCAGGTCTGGACGGGACGCCGGCCGTCACCCGCAGGTAGCGGCAGGAACCCACGATATAGCTGCGCGGTGCACTGCTTTTGCTGGACGGCGTGCGCATTTGATAAATATCCCGAGGCCATTGCAGCGGCAGTTCCTGAACGGTTTCGATTGTATGAGTAGGGCTCAGGCGGCTGAACCAGCCGGCTTGGTATTCATAGACGGTATCGGCTTGAAGGTTCTTCAATACGATGACATCGGACATGTCACGGTACGCATGCAACTGAACAAAGTGTCCTTTCGACCAGATTGACTCTCCCTGGCGCCGGTAACGGATGGCGGCAAATACCAGGCTGTTCTTATCGTTATCCCCTCGCAGGAATATCCGCGTGTGATGAGGTGTCGTGTGGCCGACAATAGGGCCAACAGTGGGTTTGAACATCATTCGAGTCCATTCGAAGTTAAAGTTTTTTTCGGTTTTTGAGGTAAGTAGTTAATGGCTTCCCTGAACTCATCCTAAAGCGATGCATGAGATAAATATTGATAGGGGAGGGGGCGTGAGTTGTGGGAAACGTCCAATAGATGACGTAGTCATCTAGGTGGAGTGCAGTAGGAAAGTTGGGCCCTGGAACGGGCTGCTCTGCACGTTCGACTTTATTTCAGGCAAAAAAAGCCCCGCCAAACGGGCGGGGTTGAGGTACGAGCGTGGCGCTCGGAAAACAGCGGTCCGAAAGGCCCTTCGTGGGGAGGGCCGCCCGGTGTTACAGCAAGATGGTACGGATGTCGCCCAACAGGTCGCTCAAACGCTTGGTGAAGCGAGCAGCGGCGGCGCCGTTGATCACGCGGTGATCGTAGGACAGCGACAGTGGCAGCATCAGCTTTGGCTGGAAGGCTTTACCGTCCCAGACGGGCTGGATGGTGGCCTTGGAAACACCCAGGATCGCCACTTCCGGCGCGTTGACGATCGGCGTGAAGCCGGTGCCGCCAATGTGGCCGAGGCTGGAAATGGTGAAGCAGGCGCCCTGCATGTCGTCGGCGGTGAGCTTTTTGCTCCGGGCTTTTTCGGCCAGGGCAGCGGCTTCGCCAGCCAGTTGCAGCAGGCTCTTCTGGTCGACGTTGCGGATGACCGGTACCAGCAGGCCTTCCGGGGTGTCGACGGCAAAACCGATGTGCACGTATTTCTTGCGGATCACAGCTTTGCCGCTTGGGGCCAGCGAGCTGTTGAAGTCCGGCAGTTCCTTGAGCAGATGCGCGCAGGCCTTGAGCAGCAGTGGCAGCACGGTCAGCTTGACGCCGGCCTTCTCGGCCACGGCTTTTTGCGCGACGCGGAAAGCTTCCAGTTCGGTGATGTCGGCCTGGTCGAACTGAGTCACGTGCGGAATGTTCAGCCAGCTGCGGTGCAGGCTCGACGCGCCGATTTGCATCAGGCGAGTCATTGCCACTTCTTCGGTTTCACCGAAGCGGCTGAAATCCACTGCCGGGATCGGCGGGATGCCCGCACCACCGGTAGCGCCTTCGGCCGGAGCGTTCTTGGCCTTCTGCATCATGGCCTTGACGTAAGCCTGCACGTCTTCCTTCAGCACACGACCGTGTGGACCGCTTGGGCCGACGGCAGACAGTTCGACGCCAAATTCACGGGCCAACTGACGTACCGCAGGGCCGGCGTGCACCTTGGCACCGCTTGGGGCGGGTGCGGCAGCTGGTGCTGGTGCAGCCTCGGCTTTGGCGGCAGGCGCGGCAGCTGGAGCCGGAGCCGCTTCGGCCTTGGCGGCAGGCGCAGCAGCCTGGGCTGGGGCAGCAGGTGCCGCAGCACCGGCCACTTTCAGCTTCAGGATCAGGTCACCGGTGCCCACTTCGTCTTCCAGCTTGATCTCGACGCTTTCCACCACGCCGGCAGCCGGCGACGGGATTTCCATGCTGGCTTTGTCGGATTCCAGGGTGATCAGCGACTGGTCGGCTTCGACGGTGTCGCCGGCCTTGACCAGCACTTCGATGATCTTGGCCTTGCCCGACGAGCCGATGTCCGGAACATGAATGTCCTGGACCGTGGCAGCGGCAGGCGCGGCGGCCGGGGCGGGAGCCGCCTCGGCAACCGGTGCGGCGGCAGGCTTTTCAGCCGCCGCCGGGGCAGCAGGAGCCGCCGCCTCAGGCGCCGCAGCGGCGCCCTCGACTTCCAGCTCCAGCAGTTCGTCGCCTTCTTTCAGGCGATCGCCCAGCTTCACTTTCAGGCTTTTGACGATACCGGC
>NZ_JABWQV010000370.1 GCF_014268615.1 Pseudomonas tehranensis
CCTGTGGGAGCGGGCTTGCTCGCGAATGCGATCTGTCAGGCAAAAAAAAGCGCGGCTGACTCACCGCGCTTTTTCTGGCACCGCCCTTTATTGCGCCTGGGTCTGCGTCGCAGCGGGCTTTGCCGCCGGTTTCTTCACCGGAGCGGCTTTCTTCACTGGCGTTTTTTTAGCCGGTGTCTTGGCCACCGGCTTTTTGGCCACTGGTTTGACCGTTGCTTTCTTCGCCGGCTCAACCTTGGCCGGGGCGACCGGTGCAGGCGCTTGAACGGGTGCAGGCGCTGGCACCGGGGCTGGCGCTGGAGCAGGCGCAATCGGCGCGGCGGCCTTGACCGGCTCCTTATCCGAGTCGCCCCCAAACAGGTTGGTGAAGAAATTGCCCTTCTTCGCCGCCACCGCACCGGCCGCTGCTGCCGCTGCCACCGGCACGACCTTGGCCGGTTCAAACGATTTGCCTGCCGCCAGGTCTTGAACCTGGCTGGCCGCCCGCTGACCGCTACGCAACGCGCCCTCCAGGGTGCCCGGATACAAGGTGTCGGTGTGTTCGCCGGCAAAGGCTACGCGCTGCAACGGCATTTCCCACAGGCGCCAGTACTTGCTGATCTGGCCCGGCCCAAAGGCCAGGTACGCGCCGCCCATGGACGGGTCGGTGCTGTAGCGGCGAATTTCATAACCGGTGAAGGCACCCCGAGCCTGCGGATAAAACGCGTGCAAGCGAATCAGCACCTGATCGGCCATCTGCTTGTCACCAAAGGCCTGCATCACCCGGGCGTTGTCGCCGGACAGGTTGACGACCACATTGGCGCCGCCCTTCATGGCCGGCTCGATCCACATCATGCCCAGGCCGGTGTTGCTGTAGATCTCACCCGACATGCGCGCCTTGCTGTCCCAGACCGGGGTCTTGAACTTGAGCATGATCTGGTCGCGCCAGCCGTAGTTGGTGCCCTTGATCGCGCCCTGATGCCGGGCGTCCAGGGCCGGGGTCAGCTGGATTTTGTTCAGGGCTCGCAACGGCACGGCCAGCACCACGTAGTCAGCTTGATAGCCGACGCTGCCAACCTTGACGGTGACGCCGTCCTTGTCTTGGGAGATGGCCGAGACGGGGGAGCTGGTCTTGATGGTTTTCAGTTGCTTGACGAAGGCCTGGGCCAACACAGGGCTGCCACCCAGCAGGCGCGCAGCGCGCAGGTCACGGTCGGACACACCACGGTAGACCCGGGTCTGCTGGGCAAAATACAGCAACGACAGCCGCGACGGTTCGTCATAGCGGGTGCGGATCTGCTGGTTCACCAACTGCCGCGCGGTGGCCGGCAATTGCAGACGGTCGAGCCAGTTGGAGACGCTGATCTGGTCCAGAGCGTGCAACGTGTTGTTGGCCGACGGATTCTGTGGGTCTTCAATGGAACGCGCCAGGTCGTCCAGGGTGGTTTCGTAGCGTTTGAGGGCTTCGGCCGTGGCCGGTTGCTTAGTCGTCAGGTCAGCGGCGGTGAAGTAGGTGCCGTCGATCAGATAGCTGGGGGTGCGCACGAACTCCGGGGCCGGTGTGGTGCTCAGCTTGAAGGTCGAGATGTACTTGTTCAGTACCGGCTGAGTTTTTTCGTTGCCGATCCATTCACTGGTGGCCATACCCGAACGACCGCCCAGGCTTGGCTTGGCTTCCAGCAGGGTTACCTGCCAGCCTTTGTTCTGCAGCTCGTAGGCCGCCGTGAGTCCGGCCAGGCCGCCGCCGATGACGATCACCGTCGGTTGCTTGTCCTTGGCCAGCGCACAAACGCTGAACAGCCCCATCACCACCAGCGCACAGGCGCGCAGCCAACCAGCAGACATTCAGCGAACTCCGGATTAAAACGCAGGAATCAGTTTGAGCCAGACAGGCTCTAGAGAACGGCGAAGAATACGTCAGCCATCAAAACGCCGCCAGCGACGTCTATCGACTCGTGCAAAGTAGCCGGGACGACACAATGGGTTGTCCCCAGGGCCGCCATTGCATAGGCTTGCGCGATTGTTTTGCCCGCGCCCGCCGCGAGCCGCCTCGAGGAGACTGTATATGGGCCTGAATAACCAGTGGATGCAACGCGACCTAGCGGTGCTGTGGCATCCCTGCACCCAGATGAAAGACCACGAAAAGCTGCCGCTGATCCCGATCAAGCGCGGTGAAGGCGTGTGGCTGGAAGACTTCGAAGGCAAGCGCTACCTCGATGCCGTCAGTTCCTGGTGGGTCAACGTGTTCGGCCATGCCAACCCGCGGATCAATCAGCGCATCAAGGACCAGGTCGATCAACTGGAGCATGTGATCCTCGCCGGCTTCAGTCACCAGCCGGTGATCGAGCTGTCCGAGCGCCTGGTGAAGATGACGCCTAAAGGTCTGACCCGGTGTTTCTACGCCGATAACGGCTCGTCCTGCATCGAAGTGGCGATGAAGATGAGCTTTCACTACTGGATCAATCGTGGCCAGCCGGCCAAGAAGCGCTTCGTCACCCTGAGCAACAGCTACCACGGCGAAACCATCGCGGCGATGTCGGTGGGCGACGTGCCGCTGTTCACCGAAACCTACAAGGCGTTGCTGCTGGACACGATCAAAGTGCCGAGCCCCGATTGCTACCACCGCCCTGAAGGCATGAGCTGGGAGGAGCATTCGCGCAACCTGTTTGCCGCGATGGAACAGACCTTGGCCGAACACCACGACACCGTGGCCGCCGTCATCGTCGAGCCGCTGATCCAGGGTGCCGGTGGCATGCGCATGTATCACCCGGTGTACCTGAAGCTGCTGCGCGAGGCGTGTGATCGCTATGGCGTGCACCTGATCCACGACGAAATCGCCGTCGGCTTCGGCCGCACCGGCACGATGTTCGCCTGTGAACAGGCCGGTATCACCCCAGACTTCCTCTGCCTGTCCAAGGCCCTGACCGGCGGCTACCTGCCGCTGGCGGCGTGCGTGACCACCGATGAGGTCTACAGCGCGTTCTACGACGACTACCCGACCCTGCGCGCCTTCCTGCATTCCCACAGCTACACGGGCAACCCGTTGGCCTGCGCGGCGGCCCTGGCGACGCTGGATATCTTCGAAGAAGACCACGTCATCGAAAACAACAAGGCCCTGGCCCAGCGCATGGCAAGCGCCACCGCGCACCTGGCCGATCACCCGAACGTGGCCGAAGTGCGCCAGACCGGCATGGTCCTGGCCATCGAGATGGTCAAGGACAAGGCGAGCAAGACCGCTTACCCCTGGCAGGAACGTCGCGGCCTGACGGTGTTCCAGCATGCCCTGGAACGCGGCGCGTTGCTGCGACCGCTGGGCAGCGTGGTGTATTTCCTGCCGCCGTATGTCATCACCCCCGAGCAAATCGACTTCCTGGCTGAAGTGGCCAGCGAGGGCATCGACATCGCCACCCGGGACCAGGTCAGCGTGGCGGTGCCGAAGGACTTTCATCCGGGGTTCCGGGATCCGGGTTAAAACCTCGGTGTTCTTGTTGGAATACTGGTGTGGTGAGGGGATTTATCCCCGCTGGGCT
>NZ_JABWQV010000371.1 GCF_014268615.1 Pseudomonas tehranensis
ATCGCGAGCAGGCTCGCTCCCACAGGGTTTTGTGTTGTTACGGGTTCACTTGAACCGCCGCTCCACCCCTTTCTCCACCAGGATCTTCGCCGAAATCTCTTCCACGGAAAAATGCGTGGAGTTGATGTGGGGAATGTTCTCCCGCCGGAACAGGTTTTCTACCTCGCGCACTTCGAATTCGCACTGGGCGTAGCTCGAATAGCGGCTGTTGGGCTTGCGCTCGTTGCGGATCGCAGTGAGGCGATCCGGATCAATGGTCAGGCCGAACAGCTTGTGCTGGTGGGCGCGCAGGGCGCTGGGCAGTTGCAGGCGCTCCATGTCGTCCTCGGTCAGCGGATAGTTGGCCGCGCGGATACCAAATTGCATCGCCATGTACAGGCACGTCGGCGTCTTACCACAGCGCGACACACCCACTAGGATCAAATCGGCCTTGTCGTAATAATGCGTGCGGGCGCCATCATCGTTGTCCAGGGCGAAGTTGACCGCCTCGATGCGCTCCATGTAGTTGGAGTTGTGACCAATGGAATGGGACTTGCCGACCGAGTAGGAGGAATGCTCGCTCAGCTCCTGCTCCAAAGGTGCCAGGAAGGTAGAAAAAATGTCGATCATGAAACCATTGGACATTGCGAGAATCTCACGGATGTCCTGATTGACGATGGTATCGAAGATAATCGGGCGAAAACCGTCGGTTTCGGCGGCTTTATTGATTTGTTGTACCATGGCCCGCGCTTTGTCGACGTTGTCGATGTACGGACGTATGAACTTGGCGAAGGTAATGTTTTCGAATTGCGCCAACAGGCTTTGGCCCAGTGTTTCGGCCGTGATGCCGGTGCCGTCGGAGATAAAGAAAGCAGATCGTTTCATTTGCGCCTTGGGCCCTAGTGAGCGAGTGACGATTCTTGGATATGATAGGCGCGATTTGCTGGCCGCCAGTGGCCCGCATTCTCACTTATTTTCCAGGTCCAGGCCATATCGCCGGTATTTGCTCCCCTGGAGCCGCCGGTGCCTTGAGCTTTTCCAACACAGTTAGTGGAGAGATCACCTTGGTAGAGTACGTAGTTTCCCTCGATAAGCTCGGCGTCCATGATGTAGAGCATGTGGGGGGCAAGAACGCATCCCTGGGCGAGATGATCAGTAACCTCGCCGGTGCCGGCGTATCGGTGCCAGGTGGCTTCGCCACGACAGCTCAGGCTTATCGTGATTTTCTGGAACTCAGCGGCCTGAACAAACAGATCCACGACGCGCTCGATGCCCTGGACGTCGATGACGTCAACGCCTTGGCCAAGACCGGCGCCCAGATCCGCCAATGGATCATGGAAGCCGAATTTCCCGAGAAGCTGAACGCCGAGATCCGCACGGCCTTCGCCAAACTGTCCGAAGGCAATCCCGACATTGCCGTCGCTGTGCGCTCTTCGGCCACCGCCGAAGACCTGCCGGATGCCTCCTTCGCCGGCCAGCAGGAAACCTTCCTGAACATCCGTGGCGTGGAAAACGTCATCCGTGCCGCCAAGGAAGTCTTCGCCTCTCTTTTTAACGACCGTGCCATTTCCTACCGTGTGCACCAGGGCTTTGACCACAAGCTGGTCGCCTTGTCTGCTGGTGTGCAGCGCATGGTCCGCTCTGAAACCGGCACCGCCGGGGTAATGTTCACGCTCGACACCGAATCGGGTTTCCGTGACGTGGTATTCATCACCGGCGCCTACGGCCTGGGTGAAACCGTTGTACAAGGCGCGGTGAACCCGGATGAGTTCTATGTCCATAAAGGCACGCTGGAAGCCGGTCGTCCGGCCATCCTGCGCCGTAACCTGGGCAGCAAGGCCATCAAGATGGTCTACGGCGACGAAGCCAAGGCCGGTCGTTCGGTGAAAACCGTCGACGTGGACAAGGCCGAGCGCGCGCGCTTCTGCCTGAGCGACGCCGAAGTCAGCGAGCTGGCCAAGCAGGCGATGATCATCGAGAAGCATTACAAGTGCCCGATGGACATCGAATGGGCCAAGGACGGTGACGACGGCAAGCTGTATATCGTGCAGGCCCGTCCGGAAACCGTGAAGAGCCGTACCCAGGCCAATGTCATGGAGCGCTACCTGCTCAAGGAAACCGGCACCGTGCTGGTGGAAGGCCGTGCCATCGGCCAGCGCATCGGCGCCGGCAAGGTACGGATCATCAAGGACGTCTCGGAGATGGATAAGGTCCAGGCCGGCGATGTGCTGGTTTCCGACATGACCGACCCGGATTGGGAGCCGGTGATGAAACGCGCCAGCGCCATCGTCACCAACCGCGGCGGACGTACCTGCCACGCGGCGATCATCGCCCGTGAACTGGGCATCCCGGCCGTAGTGGGTTGCGGCAACGCCACTCAACTGCTCAAAGATGGCCAGGGCGTCACCGTGTCCTGCGCCGAAGGCGATACCGGCTATATCTTCGAAGGCGAACTGGGCTTCGACATCAAGAAGAACTCCGTGGACGCCATGCCGGACCTGCCGTTCAAGATCATGATGAACGTCGGCAACCCGGATCGTGCTTTCGACTTCGCGCAGTTGCCGAACGCTGGCGTGGGCCTGGCCCGCCTGGAGTTCATCATCAACCGCATGATCGGTGTGCACCCCAAGGCGTTGCTGAACTACGACGGCTTGCCGCCGGAGATCAAGGACAGCGTCGACAAGCGCATTGCCGGTTACAACGATCCGGTCGGTTTCTACGTCGAGAAACTGGTGGAAGGCATCAGCACCCTGGCGGCTGCGTTCTGGCCGAAAAAGGTCATCGTGCGTCTGTCGGACTTCAAGTCCAACGAATACGCCAACCTGATTGGCGGCAAGCTCTACGAGCCGGAAGAAGAAAACCCGATGCTGGGCTTCCGTGGGGCTTCGCGTTACATCAGCGAATCGTTCCGTGACTGCTTCGAGCTCGAGTGCCGCGCCCTCAAGCGTGTGCGCAACGAGATGGGCCTGACCAACGTCGAGATCATGGTGCCGTTCGTGCGCACCCTGGGCGAAGCGAGCCAGGTTGTCGACCTGCTGGCGGAAAACGGCCTGGCCCGTGGTGACAACGGCCTGCGCGTGATCATGATGTGCGAGCTGCCGTCCAACGCGATCCTCGCTGAAGAATTCCTTGAATTCTTCGACGGTTTCTCCATCGGCTCCAACGACCTGACCCAGCTGACCCTGGGCCTGGACCGTGACTCCGGCATCATCGCGCACCTGTTCGACGAGCGGAACCCGGCGGTCAAGAAGCTGCTGGCCAATGCCATTGCCGCCTGCAACAAGGCCGGCAAGTACATCGGCATCTGCGGTCAGGGCCCATCCGACCACCCGGACCTGGCCAAGTGGCTGATGGAGCAGGGCATCGAAAGCGTTTCGTTGAACCCCGACTCCGTGCTGGAGACCTGGTTCTTCCTGGCTGAAGGTCAGGCTGCGGTCTGATCGAGTGAAGGGGCCTGACCGATTAATACCGGTCAGTTAAGCGAAGCCCCTGTGGGAGCGAGCCTGCTCGCGATG
>NZ_JABWQV010000372.1 GCF_014268615.1 Pseudomonas tehranensis
GCCCTCATCGCGGGCAAGCCTTGCTCCCACGGTTATTGCAGCGCAATTGTTAGAGCAAGCCTTATGCAACATGGTTTGGCCTTGCGCTTGTGGGAGCAAGGCTTGCCCGCGATGGCTGCATCAAGCTGTCGAATATTTGTTGTCTTGTTGGTCAGCATTTTGCATTAGCGCTGTTCAGCCAACCTCACAACAAAATGGAGTTCGAGTTCATGCACAAGCGTCCCTTGAAGATGTTGCTTTGCGCCGTCGCTGCAACTGTCGGTCTGAGCGCCGGCTTGAATGCCAGCGCCGCCGACCCGCTGAAGGTCGGTTTCGTCTATATCGGCCCCATCGGTGACCACGGCTGGACCTACCAGCATGAACAGGGACGCAAGGAACTGGTGGCGAAACTCGGCGACCGAATCACCACCAACTACGTGGAAAACGTGCCCGAAGGCGCCGACGCCGAGCGGGTGATCCGCAACATGGCCAAGGACAAATACGACCTGATCTTCACCACGTCCTTCGGCTACATGAACCCGACACTGAAGGTCGCCAAGCAATTCCCCAAGGTGACCTTCGAACACGCCACCGGCTACAAGCAGGACAAGAACCTGGGCACTTATCTGGCACGCACCTATGAGGGTCGCTACGTCGGCGGCTTCATCGCGGCCAAGATGACCAAAAGCAAAAAAATCGGCTACGTCGCCTCCTTCCCGATTCCAGAAGTGATCCGCGATATCAACGCTATCCAACTGGCCCTGAACAAGTACAACCCTGGCACCGAAATCAAAGTGGTGTGGGTCAACTCCTGGTTCGATCCGGGCAAGGAAGCCGATGCCGCCAACGCCTTGATCGATCAGGGCGTGGACGTGGTGTTCCAGCACACCGACAGCCCGGCGCCGATCCAGGCCGCCGAGCGGCGCGGCGTCTACGCCGTCGGCTACGCTTCGGACATGGCCCACTTCGGTCCCAAGGCGGTGCTGACCTCGATTGTCAACGACTGGGGCCCGCACTACATCCAGGCAACCCAAAGCGTGCTCGACCATAGCTGGAAATCCCAGGACTACTGGGGCGGCCTGAAGGAAGGCACGGTGAAGCTGCCGATCAGCGACCTGGTGCCAGCGGCGGTCAAAGGCGAAGCCGAGCAGATCATCGCCGACATCGAGAGCGGTGCTTTCCATCCGTTCACCGGGCCGATCAAGGACCAGGCCGGCGTCGAGAAAATCCCGGCGGGCACAAGCGCCACCAACGCAGAACTGGCGTCGATGAATTATTACGTCGAAGGCATGAAGGCTGAGATTCCCAAATAACTGACGAGTCAACACAAAACCCTGTGGGAGCGAGCCTGCTCGCGATAGCGGACTGACATTCAACGTTGATGTCGACAGACAAATCGCTATCGCGAGCAGGCTCGCTCCCACATCGGCCCCTACACAATCAGGAAAGCCGCATGAACAGCCTTCCCATCATCGACATCAGCCCGCTCTACGGCGATGCCCCCAGCGCCTGGCAATCGGTCGCCAACCAGATCGACCAGGCCTGCCGCCAGTGGGGCTTTTTCTACATCAAGGGTCACCCCATCAGCCCGGCACGCATCACCCAAGTCCTGGACCAGGCCCAACGCTTCTTCAGGCTGCCGGTAGCAGAAAAACTCAAGATTGACATCACCCAGACCCGCCATCATCGCGGCTACGGCGCCGTCGCCACCGAACAACTGGACCCGGCCAAACCCAGCGACCTGAAAGAAACCTTCGACATGGGCCTGCACTTGCCGGCCGATCATCCCGACGTGCTGGCGCATAAGCCTCTGCGGGGACCTAACCGACACCCGGACCTCGCGGGCTGGGAACCCCTGATGGAGCAGCATTACCGCGACATGCAGGCCCTTGCCCAAACCCTGCTGCGCGCCATGACCCTGGCTCTGGGCATCGAGCGGGATTTCTTCGACACGCGCTTCACTGAGCCTGTAAGCGTGCTGCGCCTGATTCACTATCCGCCGCGTCACACCGCCAGCTCTGCCGAGCAGCAAGGTGCCGGCGCCCATACCGATTACGGCTGCATCACTCTGCTCTACCAGGACGCCGCCGGTGGCCTGCAAGTGCGCAACGTCAATGGCCAATGGATCGACGCGCCGCCCATCGACGGCACGTTCGTGGTCAACCTCGGCGACATGATGGCGCGCTGGAGCAACGACCGTTACCTGTCCACCCCCCATCGGGTGATCAGCCCGCTGGGGGTAGACCGCTATTCGATGCCGTTCTTTGCCGAGCCGCACCCCGACACGCTGATCCAATGCCTGCCCGGTTGTCAGGATGAGGGCCACCCACCGAAGTACCCGACCACCACCTGCGCCGAATTCCTGCTGTCGCGCTTCGCTGACACCTATGCTTACCGGCGGGAACAACAGGCGGTGTAGTGGATCAGCCGGTCAGGTTTTACCAGACATTGCGGCCAGCCCCTGTAGAATGCCTGCCATCGATTCGCTGATGAGAAAAGAACATGTACGACTGGCTGAACGCCTTGCCCAAGGCTGAACTGCACCTGCATCTGGAAGGCTCGCTGGAGCCCGAGCTGCTGTTCGCCCTGGCCGAACGCAACAAGATTGCCTTGCCGTGGAGCGACGTGGACACCCTGCGCAAGGCCTATGCCTTCAACAATCTGCAGGAATTCCTCGACCTGTATTACCAGGGTGCCGACGTGTTGCGCACCTCCCAGGATTTCTACGACCTGACCTGGGCCTACCTGTTGCGCTGCAAGGCGCAGAACGTGATTCACACCGAACCGTTCTTCGACCCGCAGACCCACACCGACCGTGGCGTCCCGTTCGAAGTGGTGCTCAATGGCATCGCCGCGGCCCTCAAGGACGGTGAACAGCAACTGGGCATCACCAGCGGCCTGATCCTGAGTTTCCTGCGCCACCTGAGCGAAGAACAGGCCGAGAAAACCCTCGACCAGGCGCTGCCGTTCCGCGATGCGTTCGTGGCCGTGGGTCTGGACAGTTCGGAAATGGGCCATCCGCCGAGCAAGTTCCAGCGGGTATTCGACCGTGCGCGCAACGAGGGCTTCCTGACCGTTGCCCACGCCGGTGAAGAAGGCCCGCCCGAGTACATCTGGCAAGCCCTGGACCTGTTGAAGATCCAGCGCATCGACCACGGCGTGCGGGCCATTGAAGATGAACGACTGATGCAACGGATCATCGACGAACAGATCCCGCTGACGGTCTGCCCGTTGTCCAACACCAAGCTGTGCGTGTTCGACGACATGTCGCAACACAACATCCTCGACATGCTCGAGCGCGGTGTGAAGGTGACGGTCAACTCCGATGACCCGGCGTACTTCGGCGGCTACGTCACCGAAAACTTCCACGCGCTGCACACTCACCTGGGGATGACCCAGGACCAGGCCACGCGCCTGGCGCAGAACAGCCTGGATGCACGGCTGGTAAAACCCTAAGACTTAGTCCCCCTGTGGGAGCGGGCTTGCTCGCGAA
>NZ_JABWQV010000373.1 GCF_014268615.1 Pseudomonas tehranensis
AAAGCTTAGAAATGAGCATTCCACCGATACGGTGCATGAATGTTGATTTCTAGTCTTTTGATTAGATCGTTCTTTAAAAATTTGGGTATGTGATAGAAAGATAGACTGAACGTTACTTTCACTGGTAACGGATCAGGCTAAGGTAAAATTTGTGAGTTGCTCTTAGAGCATGCGAATTTTCGGCGAATGTCGTCTTCACAGTATAACCAGATTGCTTGGGGTTATATGGTCAAGTGAAGAAGCGCATACGGTGGATGCCTTGGCAGTCAGAGGCGATGAAAGACGTGGTAGCCTGCGAAAAGCTTCGGGGAGTCGGCAAACAGACTTTGATCCGGAGATGTCTGAATGGGGGAACCCAGCCATCATAAGATGGTTATCTTGTACTGAATACATAGGTGCAAGAGGCGAACCAGGGGAACTGAAACATCTAAGTACCCTGAGGAAAAGAAATCAACCGAGATTCCCTTAGTAGTGGCGAGCGAACGGGGACTAGCCCTTAAGTGGCTTTGAGATTAGCGGAACGCTCTGGAAAGTGCGGCCATAGTGGGTGATAGCCCTGTACGCGAAAATCTCTTAGTCATGAAATCGAGTAGGACGGAGCACGAGAAACTTTGTCTGAATATGGGGGGACCATCCTCCAAGGCTAAATACTACTGACTGACCGATAGTGAACTAGTACCGTGAGGGAAAGGCGAAAAGAACCCCGGAGAGGGGAGTGAAATAGATCCTGAAACCGTATGCGTACAAGCAGTGGGAGCCCACTTTGTTGGGTGACTGCGTACCTTTTGTATAATGGGTCAGCGACTTATTTTCAGTGGCGAGCTTAACCGAATAGGGGAGGCGTAGCGAAAGCGAGTCTTAATAGGGCGTCTAGTCGCTGGGAATAGACCCGAAACCGGGCGATCTATCCATGGGCAGGTTGAAGGTTGGGTAACACTAACTGGAGGACCGAACCGACTACCGTTGAAAAGTTAGCGGATGACCTGTGGATCGGAGTGAAAGGCTAATCAAGCTCGGAGATAGCTGGTTCTCCTCGAAAGCTATTTAGGTAGCGCCTCATGTATCACTGTAGGGGGTAGAGCACTGTTTCGGCTAGGGGGTCATCCCGACTTACCAAACCGATGCAAACTCCGAATACCTACAAGTGCCGAGCATGGGAGACACACGGCGGGTGCTAACGTCCGTCGTGAAAAGGGAAACAACCCAGACCGTCAGCTAAGGTCCCAAAGTTATGGTTAAGTGGGAAACGATGTGGGAAGGCTTAGACAGCTAGGAGGTTGGCTTAGAAGCAGCCACCCTTTAAAGAAAGCGTAATAGCTCACTAGTCGAGTCGGCCTGCGCGGAAGATGTAACGGGGCTCAAACCATACACCGAAGCTACGGGTATCACTTAGGTGATGCGGTAGAGGAGCGTTCTGTAAGCCTGTGAAGGTGAGTTGAGAAGCTTGCTGGAGGTATCAGAAGTGCGAATGCTGACATGAGTAACGACAATGGGTGTGAAAAACACCCACGCCGAAAGACCAAGGTTTCCTGCGCAACGTTAATCGACGCAGGGTTAGTCGGTCCCTAAGGCGAGGCTGAAAAGCGTAGTCGATGGAAAACAGGTTAATATTCCTGTACTTCTGGTTATTGCGATGGAGGGACGGAGAAGGCTAGGCCAGCTTGGCGTTGGTTGTCCAAGTTTAAGGTGGTAGGCTGAGATCTTAGGTAAATCCGGGATCTTAAGGCCGAGAGCTGATGACGAGTTACCCTTTGGGTGACGAAGTGGTTGATGCCATGCTTCCAAGAAAAGCTTCTAAGCTTCAGGTAACCAGGAACCGTACCCCAAACCGACACAGGTGGTTGGGTAGAGAATACCAAGGCGCTTGAGAGAACTCGGGTGAAGGAACTAGGCAAAATGGCACCGTAACTTCGGGAGAAGGTGCGCCGGTGAGGGTGAAGCACTTGCTGCGTAAGCCCACGCCGGTCGAAGATACCAGGCCGCTGCGACTGTTTATTAAAAACACAGCACTCTGCAAACACGAAAGTGGACGTATAGGGTGTGACGCCTGCCCGGTGCCGGAAGGTTAATTGATGGGGTTAGCTAACGCGAAGCTCTTGATCGAAGCCCCGGTAAACGGCGGCCGTAACTATAACGGTCCTAAGGTAGCGAAATTCCTTGTCGGGTAAGTTCCGACCTGCACGAATGGCGTAACGATGGCGGCGCTGTCTCCACCCGAGACTCAGTGAAATTGAAATCGCTGTGAAGATGCAGTGTATCCGCGGCTAGACGGAAAGACCCCGTGAACCTTTACTATAGCTTTGCACTGGACTTTGAATTTGCTTGTGTAGGATAGGTGGGAGGCTTTGAAGCGTGGACGCCAGTTCGCGTGGAGCCATCCTTGAAATACCACCCTGGCAACTTTGAGGTTCTAACTCAGGTCCGTTATCCGGATCGAGGACAGTGTATGGTGGGTAGTTTGACTGGGGCGGTCTCCTCCTAAAGAGTAACGGAGGAGTACGAAGGTGCGCTCAGACCGGTCGGAAATCGGTCGTAGAGTATAAAGGCAAAAGCGCGCTTGACTGCGAGACAGACACGTCGAGCAGGTACGAAAGTAGGTCTTAGTGATCCGGTGGTTCTGTATGGAAGGGCCATCGCTCAACGGATAAAAGGTACTCCGGGGATAACAGGCTGATACCGCCCAAGAGTTCATATCGACGGCGGTGTTTGGCACCTCGATGTCGGCTCATCACATCCTGGGGCTGAAGCCGGTCCCAAGGGTATGGCTGTTCGCCATTTAAAGTGGTACGCGAGCTGGGTTTAGAACGTCGTGAGACAGTTCGGTCCCTATCTGCCGTGGACGTTTGAGATTTGAGAGGGGCTGCTCCTAGTACGAGAGGACCGGAGTGGACGAACCTCTGGTGTTCCGGTTGTCACGCCAGTGGCATTGCCGGGTAGCTATGTTCGGAAAAGATAACCGCTGAAAGCATCTAAGCGGGAAACTTGCCTCAAGATGAGATCTCACTGGGACCTTGAGTCCCCTGAAGGGCCGTCGAAGACTACGACGTTGATAGGTGGGGTGTGTAAGCGCTGTGAGGCGTTGAGCTAACCCATACTAATTGCCCGTGAGGCTTGACCATATAACACCCAAGCAATTTGCTGACCCGATACATAAAGGGCACCAGATTGCGGTGTGTGAAGACGCTATGAACCGAAAGTTCGCACAACACACAAACCTATCGCATACCCATTCGCTGGAACGTGACCGCAAGGCACGCACCGGCTACCGAATTTCTTGACGACCATAGAGCATTGGAACCACCTGATCCCATCCCGAACTCAGCAGTGAAACGATGCATCGCCGATGGTAGTGTGGGGTTTCCCCATGTGAGAGTAGGTCATCGTCAAGATTAAATTCCGAAACCCCTATCTGCTGATGCAGGTAGGGGTTTTGTTTT
>NZ_JABWQV010000374.1 GCF_014268615.1 Pseudomonas tehranensis
CGCGAGCAAGCCCGCTCCCACAGTGGATCTTCAGTGGACACAGATTTTGTATCCGGCTCAGATCTACTGTGGGAGCGGGCTTGCTCGCGAAGGCGGCCGAACAGGTGTTGCGACATCAGCGGTCGATCAGAACTTGTCCAACGTCCGCGGATTACGCTCGCGCTCCACTGCCTTGGGCTTGTAGGCGCAATACCCCGGCCTTGGCCCGACCCGCGGATGGTTGCGGCAGGTGTCCGGGCGCTTCTCATAAATGGTGCACAACCGGCTCTTGCGATCCAGATACAGGCAATCGTTGTTGCTCATGCGCTGGAGCGTGAAGATTTCGGATTTCTGGTTATAGCGCTCGACGATCCCTTCCTTTTGCAGGCGCTTGGCGATGTTTTTCGGCGGGTCGCCCAGTTCGAATTCATCGACGATACCGATCCGGATCAGGTCCTTGATCTTGACCTCCACCGGCAGTGTGCAGCAGCTCGACACGCAGGAACCGCACATTGGCGCGGAATACTTGGCCCAGGTATCGATTCGGTCGATCTCCGCGGCGGCGATCAGGTTGGGCTTCATCATCAAGGTTTACCAGCATGCATCAGGGCGCGCGATCATACCGGGACTGGTGAAATTTTGAACGACCATCTGCCGGTTTTTTTTATGCCCGGCAAAAACACTGGCTGGATAGGCACGGCCCCTGCATTCATTCGCTCATATGGCAATTCCCTGGCGGCGATTCTCCGTCACCCTGGAAAAACCAACGAACCTGCGCCTGCAGTGCCTGTCAGACCGTCTAGGCTCAGACAATTTCATGCTCGTTCGAGGTCTCATCAATGACTCAAGAACCACTTGTTCGCGAAGCCGAAGTGGCTGCATTTCGCGATGCCGTGTTGACCAAACTCACTTACGCCGTCGGCAAGGACCCGGATCATGCGTTTGATCACGACTGGTTCGAAGCCATTGCCCTGGCCGCCCGCGACCATATGGTCGAACACTGGATGGACCACACGCGGCAGATCTACCGCAAGGGCCAGAAGCGCGTCTATTACCTCTCCCTGGAGTTTCTCATCGGCCGCTTGCTCTATGACAGCCTGAGCAACCTCGGTCTGCTGGACACTGCGCGCGAAGCCCTGACCGAACTGGGCGTGGATCTGGAGCGCATTCGCCTGCTCGAACCCGATGCGGCGTTGGGCAACGGCGGCCTTGGCCGGTTGGCGGCATGTTTCATGGAAAGCATGTCCACCTTGGGCATTGCCGGCCATGGCTACGGTATTCGTTACGAGCACGGGCTATTTCGCCAGGCGATCGTCGATGGCTGGCAGCAGGAGCAAACCGAACACTGGCTGGATTTCGGCAACCCTTGGGAGTTCGAGCGGCCTGAAGTGGTCTACCCGATCGGCTTCGGCGGCAGCGTCGAGACCGTGACCGACGCCTCCGGCAATACCAAGCAAGTCTGGTCTCCGGGCGAAACCGTGCGAGCCATCGCTTATGACACGCCCGTGGTGGGTTGGCGCGGTGCCAGCGTCAACACCCTGCGTCTGTGGCGCGCCCGTGCCGTGGAAGATTTGCATCTGGAACGCTTCAACGCCGGCGACCATTTGGGTGCCGTGGCGGAAGTGGCCCGGGCCGAAAGTATCTCCCGCGTACTGTACCCGGCCGACAGCACCGAGGCGGGCCAGGAGCTGCGCCTGCGCCAGGAGTATTTCTTCGTCGCCGCTTCGCTGCAGGATTTGCTGCGCCGTCATCGCAATATGCATACCTCGGTGTTGACCTTGGGTGATCACGCGGCGATCCAGCTCAACGATACGCACCCGTCGATTGCCGTGGCCGAATTGATGCGCCAATTGGTGGACGTCTATGACGTGGCCTGGGACGCCGCCTGGCAGATCACCCAGGACACGCTCTCCTACACCAACCACACACTGCTGCCCGAAGCCCTGGAAACCTGGCCGGTGGGGCTGATGGAGCGCATGTTGCCCCGGCACATGCAGATCATTTACCTGATCAACGCCCAGCACATCGATGCGCTGCGGTCCAAGGGTGTGCACGATTTCGACGTCCTGCGTGCAGTGTCACTGATCGAAGAAGACAACGGCCGTCGGGTGCGCATGGGCAACCTCGCGTTCCTCGGCTCCCACAGCGTCAATGGTGTGTCCGGGTTGCACACACAACTGATGCGCAGCACGGTGTTCTCCGAACTGCACAAGCTTTACCCCGAGCGGATCAACAACAAAACCAACGGCATCACGTTCCGCCGCTGGCTGTTTCAGGCTAACGCTGAACTGACCTCGATGATGGTCGATGCCCTGGGCCCGAGTGTGCTCGACAACCCCGAGGAACGCCTGATCGAGCTGGAGCCGTTCGCGGATCAACCGGCGTTTCGCAAACAGTTCGCCGAACAGCGCCTGCACAGCAAAAAGGCCTTGGCGCACCTGATCCACGAGCGGTTGGGTGTGGCCGTGAACCCGGCGGCGATGTTCGACGTGCAGGTCAAACGGATCCATGAATACAAGCGCCAGTTGCTTAACCTGATGCACACGGTGGCGCTGTACCAGGCGATCCGCGCCGAACCGGAAGTGGACTGGGTGCCACGGGTGAAAATCTTCGCTGGCAAGGCCGCCGCCAGTTATCACCAGGCCAAGTTGATCATCAAGCTGACCAACGATATCGCTCGTGTGGTGAACAACGACCCGACCGTGCGTGGCCTGCTCAAAGTGGTGTTCCTGCCCAACTACAACGTCAGCCTGGCTGAGAGCATCATCCCGGCGGCGGACCTTTCCGAGCAGATTTCCACGGCCGGTTTTGAAGCGTCAGGCACCAGTAACATGAAGTTCGGTCTTAATGGTGCGCTGACCATCGGCACCATGGACGGCGCCAACGTGGAGATGCATGAGCGCGTGGGCGGTGAGCACATGTTCATCTTCGGCCTGACGGCCGAGCAGGTGGAGGCCCGCAAGCAGAACGGCGAGTTCAGCGCCGCGCCGGACATTGCCGCGTCCCATCGCCTCAACGACGTGTTGCAGGCCATTCGCGGCGGGGTGTTCTCGCCGGACGATCCGATGCGTTACACCGGGCTTGTCGATTCGCTGGTGGATTACGATCGCTTTCTGGTCTGCGCCGACTTCGACTCTTACTGGGATGCCCAGGCCAGGGTCGAAGAGCGTTGGCACGACGCTCAGCACTGGTGGCGTTCGGCGGTGCTCAATACCGCGCGCATGGGCTGGTTTTCCTCCGACCGGACTATCCGCGAATACGCCACCGACATCTGGAAAGCCTTGGAGTAGCCGTTGCAGGAAATGTGAGCGAAGCCCAACGGTGGTTGGGCTTGGTCGATATACTAAGCGTCAGTTTCGCCGGGCTGTGTGACCGGGTTCAGTCATTGGAGCACCTGTAACCTCATGTGGGAGCGGGCTTGCTCGCGAAGGCG
>NZ_JABWQV010000375.1 GCF_014268615.1 Pseudomonas tehranensis
TGGGAGCGAGCCTGCTCGCGATAGCGGTGCCACATCCAACATTAATGCAAGCTGGCCCACCACAATCGCGAGCAGGCTCGCGCCCACAGACAGGTCATGTCCTGGTCAAAACACCAGTCCCATCCGCCGCTCATAACCGATGCGGCCCTTGTACGCTTCGCCACTGTCGACCCAGCCCAGCCGGGTGTACAGGCCGATGGCCAAGACATTATCGGCGTCGACCGAGAGCTCCAGCCCTCTGATTTGCGGCCATGCCGCCCGAGCCACGGCAGGAAGCGCTTGCAGGCAGGCCTTACCGTAACCTTTGCCCTGGGCCCGATAATCGACTTGCAGGGCGTGCAGGGTGGCGCTGTGTTCGTTGGCCCAGGCTGGCAGCACTGGCGGACGCTTGAGTAACAGGAACGCCACTGGCACCTCGCCTGCCAGCAACGCAAACCCTTTGACGCCAGGGCCGGGCCTGGACAACAGCGTGTGCAGTGCGCCGTGGATATCGCCGGCGAACTTGATCTGTTCGGGGTGGATTTCGATGGCTTCGACCTGCGTGCGCTGCAGCTCGGTGAGGTCTTCGTAGGGGACGAGCTGAGCGGTCACAAAAGCATCCGTTGTTTGCCGACAGAATGGGCCTGGGATTCTAGCGAATTTTCTTCTTTGAATTATTTTTGTTTGGGTTGTCGATTCGCAGTTTCTCTAAACGACAAAGGGTGTCTTCAACAAAAAACCTGCGGAGAATCACCATGAATACCCAAACCACCGAAACCGAAATCAAGGCCCTGATCGAGACTTATCGCCAGGCCGTCATGGAAAAGAATGTTGAAAAAGTCATGGCGCTCTATGACGACAACATCGTTTCGTTCGATGCCATCCAGGCCCTGCAATTCAAGGGCAAAGTCGCTTACCGGGCCCATTGGCAGGCGTGCATGGAGATGTGCCCCGGACCGCACAAGTTCGACTTCCATCAAGTCGAGATTACCTCGGCCGACGCTATCGCCTTCGCTCACTGGCTGGCCTATTGCGGCGGTACCAACGACAAAGGTGAAGAGCAGGCGTGCTGGATGCGCACCACGGCTTGCTATCAGCGTGTGGCGGGGCAATGGAAGATCGTCCACGAGCATTGGTCCGCGCCGTTTGATCCGATGGCCGGCACGGCCCTGTTCGACCTGCAGCCCTGATCGTCGGGTTTTTCGCCGAGTGTCTTTCAGCGGTCCATAGTTGATCAGTTCGATCACGGAGCTTTCCATGAAGTATTTATGCCTGGTCTATAGCAACGAGCATGCGCTGCACAACTCACCCGACAGCCCGCAGGACGCTGAATGCATGGCCTATGCCGAGTCGATCCAGGGCAGCGGTCGGATGATTGCCGCCGAGGCCCTGGAGTCGGTGCAAACCGCTACCACGGTGCGCATGCGCGGCGGCAAGTTGTCGATCACGGACGGTCCGTTTGCCGAAACCAAGGAGCAACTGGCGGGCTTCTACCTGATCGACGCCAAAGACCTGAACGAAGCCCTCCAGGTCGCCGGCAACATTCCGGCGGCCCGGGTCGGCTGCGTCGAGGTCCGGCCGGTACGTCAACTGAATCCCTGAACAACAATCACAAACAGGATTTCATTCATGAACCTCAAACCTGCCTCGTTCGAGTTATCCATCAGCCGGGTGATCGACGCCCCGCGCCGGAAGATCTTCCGCGCCTGGACTGAGCCGGCCCTGCTTGTCCAATGGTGGGGCCCCCACGGCATGACGACGCCGGAGTGCGAAATGGACCTGTGGGTCGGTGGTCAGTTTCGCACCCTGATGCGTGCCCCGGACGGCAGTGAGTATCCGACCATGGGCGTGTTCCTGGAGATCATCGCCCCGCAGCGGCTGGTGTTCACCGATGCGTTTGTGCCCGGCTGGATCCCCTCCGGCAAAGCCTTCATGACCGGCGAAGTGTTGCTTGAGGAGGTGGGCGATAAAACCCGTTACACCGCCCGCGCCCTGCACTGGAACGAAGAAGACCGCCAGGCCCACGAAGCCATGGGCTTTCATGACGGCTGGGGCCAGAGCCTTGACCGGCTCGAGGCGCTGGTGACCCAGGGCATGCCCGACTGATGTCGGCCGAAGAAGTCAGCGCACGGGTCGAGCAGGTTTATCGGCAAGACTCGCGGCGCATCCTGGCGACGCTGATTCGCCTGCTGGGAGATTTCGACCTTGCTGAAGAGGCCTTGCATGAGGCCTTCTTCATCGCGGTCGAGCGCTGGCAGCGTGACGGTGTGCCGGATAACCCTCGGGCCTGGCTGGTGTCGGCCGGGCGCTTCAAGGCCATCGACAGTTTGCGCAGGCGCGCTCGCTTCGCGGCGTCCCGGCCGATGCTGATTGCCCAGCTCGAAGAACTGGAGCAGAGCGACTGGAGTGATGAGGACGTGGAAGACGATCGCCTGCGGCTGATCTTCACCTGTTGCCACCCGGCCCTGGCGGCTGATGCCCAGGTGCCGCTGACGTTGCGGGAAGTGTGCGACCTGACCACCGAAGAGATCGCCCGGGCCTTTCTCGCCGCCCCGGCGGCCATCGCCCAGCGCATCGTGCGGGCCAAGGCAAAAATTCGCGATGCGAAGATCCCCTATCAGGTGCCGTCCCGCTCGGAACTGCCCGAGCGGCTGGACAGCGTGTTGCGAGTGATCTACCTGGTATTCAACGAAGGCTATTCGGCCTCGATGGGGGCCGAGGTCACGCGTGAAGATTTGACCCGCGAAGCGATCCGCCTGGCCCGCCTGTTGATGGAGCTGTTGCCTGAAGCCGAAGTCATGGGGTTGTTGGCGTTGATGCTGCTGCACGAGTCGCGGCGGCGAGCACGAACCTCTCCCAGCGGTGAACTGATCCTGCTGGATGAGCAGGACCGCTCTTTGTGGGACGTCGACATGATCGCCGAAGGCTGCGCCTTGGTGGAAGCCGCGCTCAATACCCGACGATTCGGGCCTTATTGCCTGCAAGCCGCGATTGCGGCAGTGCATGCCGAAGCGCCCACGGCACAGGAGACCGACTGGCCGCAGATCGTCGGCCTCTATGATGTGCTGTTGCGTGCAGTGCCTTCACCGGTGATCGAACTCAACCGCGCCGCGGCCCTGGCCAAGCGTGATGGACCGCAAGTGGGCTTGCAGCGGATCGACGCGATTCTGGACCGGGGTGAGTTGCTCGATTATCACCTGGCCCACTCGGCGCGGGCAGAACTCTGCCGGCAGTTGGGACGCGTGGAGGAGGCGAGGGCGGCGTATCGACGCGCGCTTGAATTGACGCAGCAATTGCCGGAGAGGCGGTTTATCGAGGGGCGGCTTGCGGAGTTGTAGTGATGACCACAAGCGATGAAATTTCCTGTGGGAGTTGCGGTGTGCATCGTACTTATGAACACCCGAAACCACTGTGGTAGCG
>NZ_JABWQV010000376.1 GCF_014268615.1 Pseudomonas tehranensis
GCTTTCGCGAGCAAGCCCGCTCCCACATGGGCTCTAGGGTAAACGCAGCATTCGCTAACGCCCCAGATCAAGTGTGGGAGCGGGCTTGCTCGCGAAGACGGTGGGGCAGTCGATATCGATGTTGGATATGAGATTGCTTTTGCGAGCTTGCTCGCGATAGGCCTTGCCCCAATCCTCTGTTGGCACAGTTCTCGCTTTAACAAACTCACAGGTAACCAACGGCGGTTGCCCCACCTACGACAAAGACGTCGCACACCCTCCTCGCCCCCTGGCGATTCGGGTTGCGGCGTTTTTTTGTTTTGGCCCCAGAGCCCGGGGCCGGTGGTGCAGCCACAGGCGGCGCACTGCTTCAAGGCACTGACTCATTTCTCGAGACTTTTACAGCTGAGGTGCGCGATGAATTCAAGCTTCTGGAAATCCGGCCACACCCCGACACTGTTCGCGGCCTTCCTCTATTTCGACCTGAGTTTCATGGTCTGGTACCTGCTCGGCCCGCTGGCGGTGCAAATTGCCGCCGATCTGCAACTGACCACTCAACAGCGCGGCCTGATGGTGGCGACGCCGATCCTGGCCGGTGCCGTACTGCGCTTGTTCATGGGCCTGCTGGCCGACCGGATTTCACCGAAAACCGCCGGCATGGTCGGTCAGGTGATTGTGATCGGTGCACTGTTCTGCGCCTGGAAACTGGGCATCCACAGCTACGAACAAGCCCTGCTGCTGGGCCTGTTCCTGGGCGTGGCCGGTGCTTCATTCGCCGTGGCCCTGCCGCTGGCGTCCCAGTGGTATCCGCCACAGCACCAGGGCAAGGCCATGGGCATTGCCGGCGCCGGTAACTCGGGCACCGTACTGGCTGCGCTGATCGCCCCGGTGATGGCAGTGGCATTCGGCTGGAGCAACGTGTTCGGTTTCGCGCTGATCCCGCTGATCGTGACCCTGATCCTCTTCGCCTGGCTGGCCAAGAACGCTCCCGAGCGGCCAAAAGCCAAATCCATGGGCGACTACCTCAAGGCCCTCGGCGATCGGGACAGCTGGTGGTTCATGTTCTTCTACAGCGTGACCTTCGGCGGCTTCATCGGCCTGGCCAGTGCACTGCCCGGTTACTTCAACGACCAGTACGGCCTGAGTCCGGTGACCGCCGGTTACTACACCGCCGCCTGCGTCTTCGGGGGCAGCCTGATGCGTCCATTGGGCGGCGCCCTGGCGGATCGTTTCGGCGGCATTCGCACCCTGTTGGGCATGTACACCGTCGCGGCCGTCTGCATCGCGGCCGTGGGCTTCAATCTGCCGAGCTCCTACGCGGCCCTGGCCCTGTTCGTCTGCACCATGCTCGGTTTGGGTGCCGGCAACGGCGCGGTGTTCCAACTGGTGCCACAACGCTTCCGTCGCGAGATCGGCGTGATGACCGGGTTGATCGGCATGGCCGGCGGCATCGGCGGGTTCGCCCTGGCGGCAGGCATGGGCGCGATCAAGCAAAGCACCGGCAGCTATCAACTGGCACTGTGGTTGTTCGCCAGCCTCGGCGTGCTGGCCTGGTTCGGCCTGTACGGCGTCAAGCGTCGCTGGAGGACCACCTGGGGTTCGGCCGCTGTCACCGCGGCTCGGGTATAACTAGCCCCCATGAGCCTGCAACTGAGTTTTGCCGAAGCCAGTGCCATAGGCCCGCGGGAAGAAAACCAGGACGCCCTGCGCCTGGTTACCCCGGCGCCTGCTCTGGCCGCCAGCAAGGGATACCTGTTCGCCATCGCCGACGGCGTGAGCCAATGCGCCGATGGCGGACTGGCCGCTCGTTCGACCTTGCAGGCCCTGGCCCTGGACTACTATTCCACACCGCAAACCTGGGGTGTCGCCCAGGCGCTGGACCGGTTGTTACTGGCACAGAATCGCTGGCTGCAAGCCAACGGTGGCGGGCAACCGCTGCTCACCACCGTCAGCGCCCTGGTCCTGCGGGGCCGGCGCTTCACCCTGGCCCACGTGGGCGATTGCCGGGTCTACCGCTGGCACGACAATCATCTGCAACGGGTCAGCGAGGATCACGTCTGGGAACAACAGGGCATGCAGCACGTGCTCAAGCGTGCCCTGGGACTGGATCAGCACCTGATCCTGGACTTCCTTGATGGAGAACTGCGCGCCGACGAGACCTTTGTACTGCTCAGCGATGGCGTCTGGGCGGTTCTGGGGGACACGGCCATCGCCGCTATCCTTCGCGACCAGCCGGACCTGGACATTGCCGCGCAAACCCTGGTCAATGCCGCGCACTTGGCCGGCAGTCAGGACAACGCCAGTGCCCTGCTGGTGCGGGTCGACGCGGTGGGCGAAGCAAGCATTGGCGATGCACTGGCCCAGTTGCAGCAATGGCCCCTTCCCCCGGCATTGAAACCGGGACAGGTGTTCGAGGGCTGGCAGATCGAGGGTCTGCTCGGTCAGAGCCAGCAATCGTTGCTCTATCGGGTACATGATGGCCAGGGCCAGCCGTGGTTGCTGAAAACCTTGCCGGGGCATCTTCGGGACGATACCCAGGCCGGGCAGTCGTTGCTGTCGGAAGAATGGTTCCTCAAGCGGGTCGCAGGGCGGCAGTTTCCGGAAGTCCACGGCGTTCCCCAGCGTCAGCATTTGTACTACGTCATGCGGGAGTATTCGGGCAAGACCCTGGCCGAGCTGTTCAACCAGGGCGGCCCATTGCCTCTGCCTCAGTGGCAGGACCTGGCGCAGCGGCTGGTGCACGCGGTGGGCCTGTTGCATCGAAGGCAGATCTTTCACCGCGATATCAAGCCGGAGAACCTGCACCTGGGCGAGGATGGGGAACTGCGCTTGCTGGATTTCGGGCTGGCGTACTGCCCGGGATTGTCTGAAGATCAGGCCAACGTGCTGCCCGGCACGCCCAGCTATATCGCACCGGAAGCCTTCGCGGGCACGGCACCGACCGCGCAACAGGATTTGTACGCCGTCGGCGTGACCTTGTATTTCCTGCTGACGGGGCACTACCCCTACGGCGAAATCGAAGCGTTTCAGCGTCCGCGCTTTGGCGTACCAGTCAGTGCCAGTCGCTATCGGCCGGACCTGGCCGAATGGCTCGGGCAAAGTCTGGAGCGTGCCGTGGCGGCAGATCCTGGGCAACGATTTGAAACCGCCGAGGAATGGCTGTTACTGCTGGAACAGGGCGAACGGCGCAGCTTGAGTGTCAGGCCTCGGCCGTTGCTGGAAAGGGAGCCGCTGAAGGTCTGGCGCACGTTGGCGCTGGTGTCCTTGGTGGTGAACATTGTGCTGCTGTATTTAGCGTTTCATGGCTGAAACCCAGTCGCGTCCATCGCGAGCAGGCGCGCTCCCACTGGTTTTGTGTCCACCGCAGATCCAATGTGGGAGCGGGCTTGCTCGC
>NZ_JABWQV010000377.1 GCF_014268615.1 Pseudomonas tehranensis
GGAGCGAGCCTGCTCGCGATGACGGCGGCATATCCAACAGCTATTTAGCCTGACCCACCGCCATCGCGAGCAAGCACGCTCCCACCTGGATCCTTGTGTTTCCAGAGTTCAGGTGAATCAATCAGAAGTGATACTTGAGCAAGAAGCTGGTATTGCTCTGATCGGTCTTGAAGCCTTCGTTGTCTTTGATCCCGTATTTGTTCTTCCAGTAGTCGTATTCCACACCCACATACAACTGTTTGGCGCCCAGCTTCAGTGCCTTGCCCAAGTCATATTTGATCTGCGGGTTGATGTGCAGGTTGGCGTGGTAGGTGCCTTTGGAATTGCTGTCGTTGTCCACCACCCAGTCGATGAAGCCGTCGATCAGGATGTCGGATGAGCCCACCGGGAGGGTGTAGGCCCAGGTCGGTGTGATCTGCCAGACGTTGTCGCCAGCGCGCGGACCTTCGGTCTGGCGGTTGTAGAAATTCAACTGGAAGTAATCGAAACCGGGGATCGCCAGGTCGAAGCCCGGACCGATCAGGTAGGACTCGTTGTCGCCCTCACCAAACTCATAGGTCATGGCCAGCAACACATCTTTGATCGGACCCAGTTCCAGCTTCTGGTCGAAGATTTTGCCGAACGACAGGCGTGGGCTGAACTCACCGTAGTAGGTGTTCGGGCCGGAATTGCTGTCGTCCTGGCCGTTGTAGAAGATCCGGTCGAGGAAGAAGAAGTTGTCGCCATATTTCCAGGCATCGGCGTGCTCGAAGGTCACGGTTTGCTGGATGCGCGGGTTGACCTGGAAATCCTTGCCATAGAGGTAGGTCAGGCTGTTGTTCTGCCATTGGAACAGGTCGTCGGCCATCGCTTGGCCGGCGGTCAGCAAAGATCCCGCAAGTATCAGGCTGGTACACGTATGTTTCATTCGGTTTGCTCCCAAAGGTAAGTGGTACTGCTTTTTTTTTAAGATCAGCGCTCTGGTGTGGCGCTTTTTTCTACGGAAAAAACATCCGTTCGGTCAGCTTTTTGTTTGTGACAAGCGCTGACAGCAAGAGCTGAGCCAAGACCGGGATAAATCGGAAAAATGGCTTGTTCAGTGGTGTGAAGCGGTCGAAAAAGTGTGTTCAGCGGGAGCCGATATCTGCCAACACTGCAATAGTTGGCGTATCGGTCAGGATCTGCTGGTTTTATGCGGTACCGGATTCAAACGGCCGCGCAGGATACGGCCCTGCATTCATGGGCTCAAGTGCCCCGCAACGGCGCATTCGTGGCAAATTTGGGGCGTGATGGCGGGGCTGGGTCATCTGATGCTTTCCTCTTGTTTTTATTGTTGAGGCGCAGGCAGTCGCTGACGGGCGACCGGTGGTGTGCCGGTCTGCCTGTCAGCGGTATTACGTGTAGCGGGTGATGTCAGGTTTGATGTCGGCGGGACTCAGTTGGTCCGCGCCCCCTGGGTGATCCACGCGCCGATCAGGTCGCGTTCCTGTTGGGTCATCTGGGTGATATTGCCCAGAGGCATGATCTGCGTCGCCACGGCCTGGGCCTGGATGCGCGCGGCTTGTTGCTGGATCTGTTGCGGGGTATCGAACATCACCCCGCCCGGCGCGGCGCTGAACAACGGGCTGGTGGGTTTGGCCGAATGGCAGACCGAGCAGCGCTCCTGAATCACGCTATGGACCTTCTCGAAGGAAGGACCTTGGGCATTGGCGGCCTGGGCCGGCGTCGATGCCGGTGCGGCCGCGGGCGTTGCCGGTTTCGCGCCGCCGCCCACTGCCGTTTCCGGCAACGGTTGGTACTCGATCACACCAGGGGTTTTGGCGACTTCCGGCGCTGTGGCCATGGGTTTTGGACCCGTGACATAAGCCAGGCAGATCATCGCCAGCGCGCCGACCGGCAGCGTCCAGGCATACTTGTTGCTGTCGTGGCGGGTATTGAAATAGTGCCGCACCAACACCGCCGCCACGGCGATTCCGGCCAGGATCAACCAGTTGTACTGGCTGCCATAGGTGCTTGGGAAATGGTTGCTGATCATGATGAACAGCACCGGCAGGGTGAAGTAGTTGTTGTGGCGCGAACGCAACAGGCCCTTGGCCGGCAGTGCCGGATCCGGCGTGCGGTTCTCGGCAATGGCTGCCACCAGCGCGCGTTGGGCCGGCATGATGATGCGGAACACGTTGCCGACCATGATCGTCCCGATGACTGCCCCGACATGCAGGTAGGCACCGCGACCGCTGAACACCTGGCTGAACCCGTAGGCCGCGGCGATCAACAGCACGAACAGGATCAGGCCGAGCAGGGCAGGGCGTTTGCCCAGGGCCGAGTCGCAGAGAAAGGAATACACGAACCAGCCGACGAACAACGAGCCGATGCCCAGGGCGACGCCTTCGGCCCCGCTCAGGCTGCTGCCCGGTGCCAGCAGGTACAGGGTCGGGTTCCAATAAAACACCAGGCACAGCAGGGCGACGCCCGACATCCAGGTGAAGTAGGCTTCCCATTTGAACCAGTGCAGATTGTCCGGCATGGACGGCGGCGCGAGTTTGTATTTCTCCAGGTGGTAGATGCCGCCACCGTGGATGGCCCACAAATCACCGGCCAGACCGCTTTTGGGGTTGACGCGATTGAGGTTGTTTTCCAGCCAGACGAAGTAGAACGACGCGCCGATCCAGGCCACGCCAGTGATCATATGAACCCAGCGCACACTCAGGTTCAGCCATTCCAGCATATGTGCTTCCACAGTCTTTACCTCTCGCCCGTCACGCTTGTTTTCGCGTGATCGGACGCTTCTCTTATTGGTGGGGGGCGAGGATCAAAAAATCATCCTCTTTGAAGAAATGCTCATCGCAGTTATTGCCTGTGCCACTGCGATCAACCACCAGGAAGTCATCCCGCTTTTCGATCGTCAGCACCGGGTGGTGCCAGACGCCGCGATGGTAATTGATGCCCTGCCTGCCGTTGGTGACGAAGGCGCGGGCCAAACCTGATACAGGTACATCGCCAAGTGGCGCGACCACGATCAGAAAGGGGTTGCCGAGCAGCGGAATAAACGCCTGGCTGCCCAGCGGATGGCGCTCCAGCATGCGCACGGTCAACGGCATGTCCAGCGCATCGGCGCGGAAGATGCTGATGATCGCCTTGTCGTCCGGCTCGGCGGTTTCAACCGTCGCCAGGCGATGGAAGCGCATGGTCGAACCGTTGTTGATCATGAAGTGATCGCTGCCGTCGGTTTCGATCACGTCACCGAACGGGGCGAAGGCTTCTTTGGTCAACGGTTCGATCTTGAGTGTGCGCATGCTGGTCTTCTTATCCAAAAAATTCTGTGTCGTTTGTTCAGCTTCTGTGGCGA
>NZ_JABWQV010000378.1 GCF_014268615.1 Pseudomonas tehranensis
GTGGGAGCGGGCTTGCTCGCGAAGAGGCCGGAACAGGCACCACAAAAACCTGCGCTCAAGAAAAAGCCCCTCGTGCGAGGGGCTTCTTGTGCAGCTTTCAAGCAACCATCGATATCACGCCATCTGAATGATGGTCTGCATGATGGTGCTCTGGGTGGAGATGGTCTTGGCGTTCGCCTGGTAGTTGCTCTGGGCCTTGATCAGCTCGACCAGTTCGTTGGTCAGGTTGACGTTGGACTCTTCCAGGGAGTTGGAGACGATCGAACCCAGGGTGCCGGTTTCCGGGGCATCGTAGCCCGGGATGCCCGACGCGAAGGTTTCTTTCCAGCCGCTGCCGCCTACCGGCTGCAGGCCCTGCTCATTGGTGAAGCTGGCGAGGGCGAGCTGACCGATCGGCTTGGTCTGGTTGTTGCTGAAGTTGGCCAGCAGTACACCACTACCATCGATGGTCAGGTTGGTGATCTGGCCGGTGGCGTAGCCGTTCTGGGCAGGGATTGACCGAGCGGTGTCAGCGTTGAATTGGGTGGTGTTGGCCATGGAGACCGTAATCGTCGACGAACCGGCACCGTTGGCGGTCCACACGCCGTTGGTCACGGTACCCGGCACCCAACCGTCCAGTTCCAAATCGTTACTGATGGTCGGCGCGGTCGGCGGAACTGTGACCGGTCCTGGAGTACTGACCTGAACCAACTTACCACTCGAATCAAAGGTCATCGTCGAAGGAACGGGAGCGTTTGGAGCGACCGGCGCGCTGCCATCCAGGTTACGACCATCGATCAGGGTGTAGACATCCCACGTGTTGGCGCCCGTCTTGACCATGTACTGGTCCATGGAGTGCTGGTTGCCCTGGGTATCGTAGACAGGGGTGGTGAATTGCTTGGTGAACGTGGCGGTATCGGTTGGATCGAATACGTAGGGCGCCGCCTGTGAAATCGGCGTTGCTGTCGAATTCAGGTTGATCGTCGACGAAACCAGGCTGGTCGCTTGTGGCGGCAGGTTGGAGGTGTCGATGCGCAGGTCGGTCAGAATACCGTTGAGGATGTTGCCATTGGCATCCACGCCATAGCCCTGCAAACGCGCAGTGCCATCGCTGTTGGTGATGTAGCCTTCCTTGTCGGTCTTGAACGTACCGGCACGGGTGTAGCTCAGGGAACCGTCGTTGCTCAGGACAAAGAAGCCGGAGCCCTGGATACCCATGTCCAATACGTTGCCGGTGTTGTTGACGTCACCCTGGCTGAACTGCTGGGAGACGTTGGCCAAGCGCACCCCGTTGCCGACGGTCTTGGTGCCGCTGCCCAGTCTGGTAGCCGAGTAGACGTCTTCGAATTCCGCACGGGACGATTTGAAACCGGTGGTCGCCACGTTGGCGATGTTGTTGCCGGTTACGTCCAGGTGCTTGTTGGCTGCATAGAGACCGCTAAGGCCGATGTTGAAAGACATGTTGCACTCCTTTTGCCGGTTTAGTCGGCTCTACATACCAATAGTTTGTACTTTGGACAGGGCGATGCTGCCCAGCCCGGCGAGGTTGAGCATCAGCTCACCGCCCGTCTGGCTGATCGTCACGCTGCTGACGGTCGCCGGCAGGTTAGTGATCAGCGACACGGGCTTGTCATCGATAGTGGTCGAAGCGGTGAAGGTGTAAGTGCCCGACTCAAGGGTGGTGCCCGCATCGTTCTTGCCATCCCAAATGAAGGCCGAGTTACCGGCATTCTGGCTGCCCAGCTCGATCGTACGGACGGTCTTGCCGTCCTTGTCCGCGATCTTGATCGCGAGCGAGGACACCGAGGCCGGTACCACCACCGTGCCGTTAAGGCTCTTGGAGGTATCGACCACCGCCTTGTCACCCGGGGCGATGACCGAACGGCCCACCAGGGACGAGGCTTGCAGGGCCTGGGACGAGTTGTAGTTGCCGGCAATACCACTGACGGTTTCGTTGAGCGTGGTGATGCCTTCCAGGCTGCTGAACTGCGCCAACTGGGCAACGAACTCGCCGTTATCCTGCGGCTCCAGCGGGTTCTGGTTTTTCAGCTGGGTGACCAGCAGTTGCAGGAACGCATCCTTGCCCAGCTCCTTGGAGCCGGTAGCTGCGTTCGTTGCCGCCCCCAGCCCATCGGTGGTGGTGTTGGTCTTGACCGAGGAGTTGGCCAGAATCTCGTTTAGGCTCAAACCACTGGTAGTGTTGGTGACGCTCATGTGACTCGCCCCTTATCACTGACCGAGGGTCAGGACCTTCTGCATCATGGTTTTGGCGGTGTTCATCATTTCGACGTTGGTCTGGAACGAACGACTGGCGGAAATCATGTCGGCCATTTCTTCGACGACGTTGACGTTCGGGTAATAGACGTAGCCCTTGGCGTCGGCGGCCGGATGGTTCGGCTCGTAGCGTGCGTCGAGGTTGCTCTGGTCTTCGACCACGCCGAGCACCTGCACACCCTGCCCTGCGGCGTCCTGCTCCTGGAACAGCGAGTCACTGCCGCCGGATTGGCCGCCCTGGAACATGGTGGCGAACACCGGGTGACGGGCGCGGTAGGTCTGGTCGATGCTCGACGAAACGGTCTCGGCGTTGGCGATGTTACTGGCGACCGTGTTCAGACGCGTGGTCTGGGCACTCATGGCGCTGCCGGCAATGTTGAATACGCTCGCAATCGACATGACTTACTCTCCGCGCAGGGCCGATACCAGCCCTTTGAATTTGCTATTGAGCAGGGTGAAGCTGGCCTGGAAGTTCACGGAGTTCTCCGTGTAGTTGGACTGTTCCAGTTGAGCGTCCACGGTGTTCTGGTCGATCGAAGGCTGCATCGGCGTGCGGTACATCAGCGATTCATCGCCATTGCCCAGGCCTTCGGCTTCGATATGACGGCTGTTGGTCATGTTCAGGGCGAAGTGGCCGTTCTTGGTCTTCTCGTTCTGCTCGGCGAGCACTTTGGAGAAGTCCAGGTCCCGAGCCTTGAAGTTCGGGGTGTCGGCGTTGGCGATGTTGTTGGCCAGGACTTCGGCACGCTGGGCGCGGAAGCTTAAAGCCTTTTCGTGGATGCCGAGCGCTTTATCGAAACTGATGCTCATGTTGGAAACCTTCGGGTGACCAGAATTTACGTACGATGGACATAGCAAGCGTCGTGCCACTTTCAAAAACCCCATAAACCGGGGCTTTGCGGGCATCGGCAAGGCGGCAATGCCAGAAAAGCGGCAATCGGTTTCCGCTGGCTGCCGCTTTTCTGCCGCTTCTCAAGCGCAATGACACTCAACTTGTGGGAGCGGGCTTGCTCGCGAATGCG
>NZ_JABWQV010000379.1 GCF_014268615.1 Pseudomonas tehranensis
CAGCGGGAGCAAGCTCCCTCGCCACAGAAGCCTCGCTACCGCACCGCTCAGTCGAACTGCGCGCGCATCCAGGCTTGATATTCAGCCACCCCCACCTCGCCTTCGCGGGGTGCCCAATGGGCCAGTTCACCGTCGCCTACCGGGCGGTAAGGGCCGGCCTTGCACTCGAACATCATGCTGTCGGCTTCCAGCACCACTAAACCGTGGTACACGCCCGCCGGCAGGTCGACACCGAGGCAATCGCCACCGGCCTGCAGGATACGCTTGTCCACCACCGTGCCGGTTTCATCGAAGATCAACACACCGAGCCGGCCCTTGAGTACCAGCAAGGTTTCAGCCTTGTCGGCACTGAGGTGGCGATGAGGTGGAATGTAGGTGCAAGGCTGCAAGCCAACCGCCATGCGGTGGCAAGGCTCGTCCATCTGATGAAAGTTATGGTGTTGCCGCCCGCGAGGACTGGCCGTGGCTTTCTCGGCCAGTTCGTTGAACAGCGCTTGATCCAGAAAGCCCGGTTGGTTCATCGATTACATTCCTTTGACGGCGAAAATACCATTGGCGTTGCGCCAGTAACCTTTGTAGTCCATGCCGTAGCCGAAGATGTAGCGGTCGATGCACGGCAGACCGACGAAATCGGCTTTCAGGTCCGGACGAGCCTTGCGGTCGTGGTCCTTGTCGATCAGCACGGCGGTGTGCACGGCGCGGGCACCGGCGTGTTTGCAGAAGTCGATGATGGCGCCCAGGGTGTGACCTTCGTCGAGGATGTCATCGATGATCAGCACGTCGCGGTCGATGAATGAAACTTCCGGCTTGGCTTTCCAGAACAGGTCGCCACCGCTGGTTTCGTTACGGTAACGAGTGGCGTGCAGGTAGGACGCTTCCAGCGGGAAATTCAGGTAGGTCAGCAGCTTGCCGGAGAAAATCAGCCCACCGTTCATGACGCAGAACACCACCGGGTTGGAATCGGCCAACTGGTCGTTGATTTGCGCACCGACACGGGCGATGGCCGCTTCGACTTCGGCTTCGGTGTACAGGCAGTCAGCCTCTCGCATGATTTGACGGATATGCTCGAGATCAGCGGACATGGCGCTCTCCAGGGGAGGTTGAGGGAGGGACGGGTTCGGAAAAACGGGCAAAGGTACGCATCCCGCCCGGCCAGATCAAGCGTTTGTGGACTAACGTTCTGTATTGTCTATAGGACAACACCCTCGGATAGATTAATCTAGGCCGGTTTTTTTGCCCGCCGCCGGAGCTTTCCCCATGCCCATCCTCGAGATCCGCCACCCGCTGATCAGACATAAACTCGGCCTGATGCGCCGCGCCGACATTAGCACGAAGAACTTCCGCGAACTTGCCCAGGAAGTCGGTGCACTGCTCACCTATGAAGCCACCAAGGACCTGCCGCTGGAGTCCTATGAAATCGACGGTTGGGCCGGCACGGTCCAGGTGGAAAAAATCGCTGGCAAGAAGATCACCGTGGTGCCGATCCTGCGTGCCGGCATCGGCATGCTCGAAGGCGTGCTGAGCCTGATCCCGGGCGCCAAGGTCAGCGCCGTGGGCGTGGCCCGCAACGAGCAGACCCTGCAGGCTCACACCTACCTGGAAAAACTGGTGCCGGAAATCGACGAGCGCCTGGCCATGATCATCGACCCGATGCTCGCCACCGGCAGCTCCATGGTCGCCACCATCGACCTGCTGAAAAAAGCCGGTTGCCGTGACATCCGCGCCATGGTGCTGGTCGCGGCCCCCGAAGGCATCAAGGCGGTGGAAGACGCTCACCCCGACGTCACCATCTACACCGCTTCGATCGACCAGAAACTCAATGAACATGGCTACATCATCCCCGGCCTGGGCGATGCCGGCGACAAGATCTTCGGCACCAAGCAGAAGGACGCTTGAGCATGCAGGATGAGTTCAACGATCCGCTCTGGCGCCAGGTTTTGTCCGGCGCACAGATGCTGTTCGTCGCCTTCGGCGCGCTGGTACTGATGCCGCTGATCACCGGGCTGGACCCGAACGTAGCGCTGTTCACGGCGGGCCTGGGGACAATCCTGTTCCAGATCGTCACCGGACGTCAGGTGCCGGTATTTCTGGCATCGAGCTTTGCCTTCATCACCCCGATCATTCTCGCCAAGGGCCAGTTCGGCCTGGCCGCGACCATGGGCGGCGTGATGGCGGCCGGTTTCGTCTACACCTTCCTGGGCCTGGCGGTGAAGGTCAAGGGCACCGGATTTATCGACCGTTTGCTGCCGCCGGTGGTGATTGGGCCGGTGATCATTTCCATCGGCCTGGCCATGGCACCGATTGCCGCCAACATGGCCATGGGCAAGGCCGGTGACGGTACCGAGCTGATTGCCTACCAGACGGCGATGCTGATCTCGATGCCGGCGCTGCTCACCACCCTGATCGTCGCGGTGTTCGGCAAAGGCATTTTCCGCCTGGTGCCGATCATTTCCGGCGTGCTGGTGGGGTTTGCCATGGCGTTTTATTTTGGGGTGGTGGACACCGCCAAGATCGCCGCCGCACCGTGGTTCGCCTTGCCGGCCTTCACCGCGCCGGAATTCAACTGGCAAGCGATCCTGTTCATCGTACCGGTAGCCCTGGCGCCAGCCATCGAGCACATCGGTGGGGTCATCGCTGTGGGCAGCGTGACCGGTCGCGACTACCTGAAAAAACCCGGCCTGCACCGCACCCTGCTCGGCGATGGCGTCGCCACCACGGCAGCCGGCCTGTTCGGCGGCCCGCCCAACACCACTTACGCCGAAGTCACTGGCGCGGTGATGCTGACCAAAAACTACAACCCGAAAATCATGACCTGGGCGGCGATCTTCGCTATCAGCCTGGCCTTCATCGGCAAGTTCGGCGCGCTGCTGCAAAGCATCCCGGTGCCGGTGATGGGCGGAATCCTGTGCCTGTTGTTCGGTTCGATCGCGGCGGTGGGCATGAACACGCTGATCCGCCACAAGATCGACCTGAGCGAAGCGCGCAACCTGGTGATCGTTTCGGTGACGCTGGTGTTTGGTATCGGCGGTGTGCTGGTGGGCACCGGCACCGGCCCGGACGACTTCGGCCTCAAAGGCATCGCGTTATGCGCGGTGGTGGCGATCGCCCTGAACCTGATCCTGCCGGGCAATGACGGCTGGAAGCACAAGAAGGCGGATGAGCCGCTGCTATAAATCAGCCTGTACATAATGTGGCGAGGGAGCTTGCTCCCGCTCGAGTG
>NZ_JABWQV010000038.1 GCF_014268615.1 Pseudomonas tehranensis
TTCGCGAGCAAGCCCGCTCCCACAAGGGTTTGTGTATCAAGTGGCATTCAGGCATGCCCCAGCACAAGGAGGATGTGCGAGACTTATCACAACAATAAAAACAACATCTGCGAGAGTGCCCCATGGCCGCACCTGCTCCAGCCTTGTCCCACGAAGCCATCATCCAGGCCTCCTGGTCCCGCTGCCGCGCCTTTGGCCTGAATCACCAGAGTGTGCCTGCCTTCGATCAATTGCCCGCCGAAGGCATTGCCCAGTTGCTGGAAAGCCAGCATTCGCTGGTGCAGACCACCCACCAGGAAGTCCTGCCGTACTACGAGAACATCCTGAGCAACTCCAATTGCCTGATCATGCTGGCCGACAACCAGGGCCAAGTGCTGACCTCCTGGGGCACCCAGCGCTTTATCGAACCGAAACTGGCCCATGGCTTCAGCGCCGGGGCGAGCTGGATGGAACGCTGCAGTGGCACCAACGCCATCGGCACCGCCCTGGCCTGTGAACAGGCGGTGCACATCGAACACGATGAACACTTCCTCAAGGCCAACCGCTTCATGACCGGCTCCGCCGCGCCAATCTTCGACGCCGAGCGCAAGGTCATCGCCGTGCTGGACGTTTCCAGCGACAGCTACCTGCCGCCCTCCCACACCCTGGGCATGGTCAAGATGATGAGCCAGACCGTGGAAAACCGGCTGATCCTCAACCTGTTTCGCGGTGAACATTTCCAGCTGACCTTCAACACCGGATTGAACAACCTCGACAGCCAATGGGCCGGGCTGCTGATTTTCGATGAAACCGGCCAGGTGCTTTCCGCCAATCGTCGCGCCGACAATCTGCTGGGCCTGCGCCTGTCACGGGTGAGCATCGAAAGCCTGTTCAAGGTTTCGCTGCTGGAGCTGCTGAACCAGCCCGACGGCTTGCCGTTCGCCCTGCAAGCGTCGGGGAGCAATCGCTTCCAGTGTTTGCTCAGACGCCCGCAACAGGTGACGGTCAAGGCTCGGGTCTTCAGCGAGTCAGCGCCCTCGTCCGCCCCCGTCGCGAACGTGATCAGCCTCAATACCCTGCACTTGGGCGACAGCCGCGTGGAAAAAGCCGTACGCCAGGCCGAACGCCTGCTGGAGAAGGACATTCCGCTGCTGATCCACGGCGAAACCGGCGTCGGCAAGGAAGTGTTCGTCAAAGCCCTGCACCAGGCCAGCTCCCGCAGCAAGCAACCATTCATTGCGGTCAACTGCGCGGCAATCCCCGCCGAGCTGGTGGAATCGGAACTGTTCGGTTACGAAAAAGGCGCTTTCACCGGCGCCAATCAAAAAGGCAGTATCGGCCTGATCCGCAAGGCCGACCGCGGCACCCTGTTCCTCGATGAGATCGGTGACATGCCCCTCCCAACTCAGGCCCGGTTGCTGCGGGTACTGCAGGAACGCTGCGTGCAGCCGGTGGGCAGCGCCGAGCTGTTCCCAGTGGACATTCGCATCATCTCCGCCACCAACCGCTTGTTACGCGAACAAGTGCAGTTGGGTCGGTTCCGCGAAGACCTCTACTACCGCATCGGCGGCCTGACCCTGGAACTGCCGCCCCTGCGTGAACGCAGTGACAAACAGGCCCTGTTCAAACGCCTTTGGGAACAGCACCGCGAACCTACGCAATGGGCGGGCCTGAGCCGCGAAGTGCTGGATCTGTTCGAACGCCATCCATGGCCAGGCAATCTGCGCCAGGTCAGCAGCGTGCTGCAAGTGGCCCTGGCCATGGCCGAGGAGCAGCCGATCCGCCCGGAACATCTGCCGGACGACTTCTTCATTGATCTTGAAATGGAACCGGTGGAAACACCGGAGCCGCTGACGGTGGACCTGAACGATATCGAGGACCTGAACCGCCAATTGCAGGCGGTGGGCGGGAACATTTCGCACCTGGCGCGACGGCTGGGGGTCAGCCGCAACACCTTGTACAAACGCTTGCGGCAACTTGAAAGCTGATGCAAAACCTGTGGGGGGGCGGGCTTGCTCGCGAAGGCGTCGGGTCAGCCAACATCAATGTTGAATGACCCACCGCTTTCGCGAGCAAGCCCGCTCCCACGGGCGTTTCGCTTAACTGATTGGCATCACTGCGAATGAGGCTGCTATTGATTCCATTGACGCTTTAGTCGAACGCACCGTTGAGCACTTCATAAATGATGCCTGTGGCGATTGCCACCAGAATCAGGTCCGTGCCCACCTGCTGCCATTCATAACCGTCATAGTGCGGCAAGCGCCCCAGTAGCCGGCCATCCAGCTTCTTGGCAATGCCCGGTGGCAACGGCTTGCCTCTGGCGAGGTTTTTCTGGATACCCGGCGGCAAGGGTGGGCCGGGGCTCCAATAATCACGGTGGCCGCTCACCAGGCCGAGAATGCCACCGCGGTCGATGCTGGGGCCGTTGTGCCAATCGCCACCGCCACCCGATGGGTTGCCCTTGCCGCCCTGGTTACCTTTGCCACCCTGACTGTTTCCAGGGTTGTTTCCTGGGTTGCCTTGACCGCCCTTGTTGCCCTGCCCGCCTTTGCCTCCTTGTCCCTGACCCTGACCCTGACCTTGATCGAATTTGGCGTTCCCCTTGTCGTTACCCGGGTTCGCCACAACAGCGGTAGAACCTGCCACGAGGGCGAAGCAGGTAACCGCAACAATCAACGAGCGCGATTTGAACATGGTGGTTCTCACTGAAAAGGGAACATCCCTGTGAATATAGAGGCTAGCGGTGATATTAGTTCCATATCATGCTGCGCGCTGACAGCGAAGCCCAGTACCGTACAACGACGTTTTCAAGGAGCCCCATGCGCAAGGATTACCTGGCCTTTTTCATTTCAATGTTCCTCTCACGGCTGGCCGACCAAATACTGCTGTTCATCGTCCCGCTGATTGTTTTCCAAACCACCCACAGCGTCTCCTGGGCGGGCTTGGCTTTCTTTGTCGAGTCCCTGCCGCGTTATCTGTCGTTCCCGATCTGCGGCGCACTGTGCGACAAGTTCCCGCCCATCAGAATCCTGCACATCAGCCAGGTGTATCGCGCCGTGATATGCGTTGCAGCCGTGGTGCTCTTCATGATGTTTGGCGGCATTTATTGGATCGTCGTCCTCTCGGCGGTCTGCGGTGTATTGACCACCCAGGGCATCATGGCCCGCGAAGTGGTGATGCCTTACATCTTCAAGCACTACACCTACACCAAGACCTTGTCGTACTCACAGATCGCCGATCAGACCGGGCTGGTGCTGGGTCCACTGATCGCTGCGCTGATGCTGGAGGTATGGGCCTGGCACTGGGTGGTGCTGGCGATTGCCGTACTGTTCCTGCTGGCGGACCTGGCGATGCTGTTCTGGCAGCGTACCAGCGCGGTCACACTGCAAACCTTCGAGCAACATCACGACGTCTGGCTGAACCCGCTGCGCATTGCCTTCGGCCACATCCGCAACCTGGCCGAGCTGAAAAAAATCATTGGCCTGGCCGTAGGGGTCAACCTGATCATCGGCGTCACCCTCGCCACCTCGGCGGCCATGGTGATTGGCGAGTACGCCGCAGGGAAGGACTCTTACGCCGGACTACAGGCAGCCGGGGCGGTCACCACCATCATCATCCTGTTCTTTCTGGCGCGGGTGAGCTTGCCCTTGAACGTCCTCGGAGCGGTGTCCTATACATTGATTACCGCAGGAGCCTTCATCACCGCACTCAGTCCGAACATCGGGGGTTATGTCATTGGTTTCCTGCTGATCGTCGGGTTCGACAAGATGTTCAACGTCTACTTCCGCACGTTGCGCCAACAAGTCATTCCACCCAAGGATTTCGGCAAGACGGTAGGTGTCATTACGCTACTCAACAACCTCTCGCAACCGCTGGCGGGCTTGCTGGTCGCGATGCTTGCTGCGCCTGTTGGAACGCAGCGGGTGATTCTACTGCTGGCGTTCGCCACCAGCGTGATCGGCATCTCAGTGGTGGTGGTCTTCAGCAAGACGGCAGGCCTGCCGGACGGCTACGGCGTCGATACAGACCTTTGAGAGTCGCCCGCGTCTTTAAATATTCATCTGTGTACGGTTAGAGTTTCCCAGTGCGCACCATTCGTCGTTAATGGGAGGTGACGCACCTTTCACCACCGCGTCTGGCTCAGGGTTTGCAGCGACTTGTCATGGCAGCCCCAGGACGACGTAACCCTGACGCGGCGGCCGTCTATTCACTGCTTGGTCAGTCACCGGAGATGTACCGTGTCAACTCTCAACGAAATCGCAGCGAACCACGCGAGAATGGCAAAGGCCAAGGAAGAAGAGTCGATACGACTGAGTGCGCTTGAAGGTCAAGTCGTGGGGAATATCGAAATAGCGCCTCTGGAGGCAAAACCACAGATGCCGCTGCACTTCATGGCTGGCGTTCAGGAGCATTCGTTTGGGGAGGTTGCTGCCCTGAATTATTGATCAGGGCGTTAATTGATCCCCGTCGCCCGTTTGTCAGCGGGCGACACGACTTCAGAACTGCCTGACTAAAGCAGCTGCAAGTATCCCGGCCGCAATCGCCGGCAGCGGCTTTTTCAGTGTCAGCATGACGATTGCCGTGGTCAACAGGGCCAGCCGCGCGCCGTTATCACCTTTAACCGCCAGGGGCGCCAGCACCGCCACCAACACCGAGCCGGACATTGCCGTGATGAATTGCTGTACCCGATAGTTGATCGGCACGAACGACATCACGAAAACACCGCCCCAGCGGGTCGCCAACGTCACGATGGCCATGATCACTATGACAATCAACGTGCCGTAACCCGCCGTGTCGATATTCATTGTTGTTTCTCCATCCACAGCGCACCCAGAATGCCCCCCGCCAAAGCGCCTACCACGACATGACTGTTGGCCGGCAAGTACCAGTAGGCCAATAGCGATGAGCAGGCCGCCACGGTCCAGATAATGAACATGCGCAGGTTCTTCTTCCCGCCCACGACCATCGCCAGCAAGAAACACCCCATCACCATGTCGAGCCCGAAACTGACGGGGTCTTCAATGGCGCTGCCAAAGTGCAGCCCCAGCCAACTGCCCAGGATCCAGGCGACCCAGAGCGCGATGCCACCGCCAAATAAAAGCCCCAGCCCAGGTTTTCCACGGCTGAACGCTTGCATCGCCATGGCCCAGTTGGCGTCCGAGACCACCAGCATCACACCATAACGCTTGGCAACCGGCAGCTCCCGTAGCCATGGGTAGAGCGTGGCGCCCATCAACAGGTGTCGGGCGTTGATGGCAAAGACGGTGATCATCAACGGAACGACCGGGACCTGTTGGCCCCATAGATCCAGCGCGGCAAATTGAGAAGCGCCGGCGAATACCAGCGTACTCATGAGCACGGCCGACGTATCACTTAAGCCTGTTTGCGCAGCGGCCAAGCCGAAGGCCACACCGAATACGATGACGAAAAGAGCGAGAGGAATTAGCTGTTTGAAACCATCGTAGATGTGCGTCAGCTTTAGCTCGTGCAGGTGGGGCTCTACGTTCGACAAGAGATGACCTCTTTTGAATATTGCTGCGTGGCTTGAACAACCGAGGCCACAGGACAGGACCTATCACCAAAAAAGTAATGGGTGAGCCCTACGATTCAAGGTAGGGCTTCCTTTAGCGATTCTCGCCAGTTGTACTGCAACTGCGCTGAACTACCGGGTTATTCGACGGCGGACCGGCTGTTGCGCCAGAACAGGTACGCCAGCCCCACCGGCGCTACAAAAATCGCCAACGACCAGCACATCGCCATGGTGAAAACCTTCACTATCAGCATGAACAGCGCGTTCACGAAGAAAACGTTGTTACCCATGATGTAGCCAACAACGCTTTCATAGACGAACCGAGAATACGGATAGAGCAATGTGTTGATGACCGCCAACACAATCAGCCCAGGCTTGGCACCGATTCCCCCAGGGCCATTGGCCGCCAGGGAGATGATCATCGCAGCGAACACCAGCCCGAACAGGAACTGGCGGATGTAATAGCTGGTAGTAAGACCCCCAAAGGTCTTGGCGAAAAATGAGTGCATAGAAGATCCCTCTAGAACGCTGATTTAAACGAGGCGCCACCATACCAGCATCATTTATTCGTGCAAGATCAAGCGGGTCCCCGGATTGATGTCCCCGCAAGCGGTAGACGATCGGACCGAGTCCTTGCTTTTAGAAACTGAGACCTACAAAAAAACGGGCGACTCATAAGTCGCCCGCTTTTGACATAAATCAGCAAGGACGAAAGCTAAGCGTCGGGATGTTCACTGGCCACCGAATCGGCGGCATCCACATCAGACATATCCTCCTCGATAGGAGCTTCATCATCCGCAGGCAACGGAACCTCGGGGCCGTCCTTCTTGGGATCGTGACCTGCTTCGTTATCCGTGCCGCGCGTTACGTCCTGCTGAGATTTGTTCCCAGGAGCATTCTCGTCGATTTCCATGCTGGCTCTCCGTTCTGACGTGAGGAATTTGCACGCTTAAACATGAGAGAGGCCGGGGCACTGCAAGTGCCGAGCAATGGATGAACGGCCTGGAATTCAACGCTGCGCTTCAATGAAGAACCCTGTGGCTCTCCCCGATTCTGATGCGATCGAGCGCGCAGTTTAGCGCGTCCAAGGCACGTAAAAGCGCTTTTGCTTCAGCTTCACGACCATCGCCCCAGAGGCGTTCAGCCATTTTGTTCAGGGCCTGGATGGAACGCTCAATGTCAGCAGCAGTCGCTGCTTTGTTTTCCTGGTATTCCTTTGGCATCTATTAACCCTTCCTCAGGGCGTGCTTCATCAACTTCAGTGCGGATACTGAGGTGACTGCAAGAACGGCTGCCAGTACCAGGGTTATGGCTTTCATGGTCCACTTCCTGTGACGGTGAGTTTGCCGATTTGGCTGAGCGATGCGAGTAGATCGTTATGCTCTATACCTCCCTCTTCCCAAGGAGCGAGCCCGAACGAAACTCAATCGGAGGCCTTATCAACAGCCCAACCAACCAGCACAAACGGCAACAGGGCGATCACGAACACCGTCATTCCGACGGCCCCGTAGGCATCGTGGACCTTATCGGCCAGGCCTCGTTTCGGCGCAGGGGAAAGAATGTCCTCGGACAGGCTCAGGACATAACGATAGGCTTCGGGGTGATCATACTGCCGGGCTCCGCACTCCGTAGCGTTCACGCCGACATAACGATCACCCGGCACAAGCGTACGACTTTCCGGCCCTAGCCCGCGCGTCGCGATGTCGTGACGGGCGAGGTGCTGCTTCAATTGGGCAACCTGTACCTCAAATTCCGCCTCACATTCAGACTGACTGGCGAAAGCACGACTCGTCTTGCGGATTACATCCGGGCGGATCTTACTATCGAGGAAGACCTCATAGGCGTCGCCTTGGTCATCGACGCGCTTGTAGACCTTGGAGCCCGTACCCGACTCGCCTCCGGTAGCGGAAAGCGCCATGAACTCATTACTGGAAAGCGGCTGATTCAAGGTATAGCCATAGACTTGGGGGACTTTGAGCGGTTCCTTCACAGGTTTTGCAGCGCATCCAGTGGAGGATGACGCGATAATCGAAAGGCTCAGCGCGGTACAGAGCGTCCGGTTCATGATTCATCCTTGAGTTGCATGGGTCACCCTGTCAGGCGTGGGGTGAGCATTGTAAAACGATTGTGTTGCTACTGGCTGGTGGCGACAAGTTTTCACAGGGTGCTGATATCCAGCGAGCGAAGAAACGGGCAAAGAGATTTGAACATGACCCAACACCTGACGACATTTGACATGGAGGCACTACTCGATAGCGACGAAGCAATCAGTGAATACCTTTCTCAGGTGCTGGCTGATGGTGATAGCGAGGAGTTTCTCCGAGCAATTGGCTATGTAGCCAAGGCCCGAGGCATGGCGTAGATCGCTCAGGACTCTGGCATGGGGCGAGAAAGCCTGTACCAGGCGTTCGCACCCGGATCAAAGCCGAGATTCGATACCGTACTCAAGGTCATTCATGCACTCGGCATTGATTTTCATGCGCAGCCTGGGCATGCAGCTAATCATTCACCGGTCTGAAGAGCGGATTAGACAGAAGCAGGCGGCCCGGAGCTGGGACCGGGTGAAGCTGGGAACAACCACGATTTTGTATCCACCGGTAATCAGCCCATCCCATAATCGTGGACTGTCCTCGTTTCCATGCATCAGGTCGCAGGACGTGGAAGGTCTAAGCCTGTAGAAAAACACAGAAATGAAAATTTCATCACGGCGCCAAGCCTCAATGGCTCGGTACTGGTAGGATTTTGCTATCTTTTTTTGATAGCATGAGCAGAAATGAAGAACAGGCACCGGAAAATCTTAGAAGCGATCTACCGCACGCCAACCAGCGCGGCAGTAGTGTTTGCTGACATTGAGGCTTTAATCGTTCATTTGGGTGGCGAAGTGTTGGAACGCGAAGGCTCGCGGGTCAAGCTCGTGCTGCGAGAGGCCCAGTGGCGCTGTCATCGACCGCACCCTGGAAAGGAAGCCAAGAAGTATCAGGTAGAAGAGGCTCGAGAATTTCTCCAGCGAGCAGGAGTAGAACTATGAACAGCATGACCTATAAGGGCTATACCGCCCGAGTTGAGTTTGATGAGCGTGATGACATCTTCGTCGGTCGAGTTCTGGGAGTACGCGACATCATCAGCTTTCACGCCGACTCAGTGACAGAGCTGCGCTCCGAATTTGCTAGCGCTATCGAGGACTATTTGGCGGACTGTGCCGAACAAGGAGTCAGCCCCGAGAAACCTGCCTCCGGAAAGGTGATGCTGCGCATTCGTCCTGAAGTGCATGCTGCCGCTACCATTGCAGCCCAAGCTGCCGGCAAGAGCCTGAACCAATGGGCCGACGAAGTGTTTGAGCGCGCAGCACACGCCTGACGGTGAAAATGGGGAGCGGCCACGATTTTGTATCCACCGATAATCAGCCCATCCCATAATCGTGGACTGACCTCGTTTCCACCCTTTGAGTTTTTCCAGTATCTTATGAAACGGGCGACTTATAAGTCGCCCGTCTTCATTACTCTGCCGCCTGCGCCCGCAGTCGTCTTCCAATCACATCCATGACATCACAACCATCGCGTAACGATGTCGTCAGTAATTTACAAAAGTCAGTCAGCACCGTATCTGAGGTGATGTCCGAGCGGAACGCGATATTTTCCAAGACTTGGGTCACAGTGCGGATGCGGTAATCGGCGGTTTCGAACAGGACGTCTAGAGGGGCTTCGGTGTCGATGAGCAGGGTTGCGGGGGTGAAGTCGATGCCGGTGATGGGCATGTATCGGGGCATGGGTAGTACCTCAATTCGTTGAAAAGGAGTACTTCATTCAATCGAGTCGCCAAACCCGAATCGCCATTGGGCGACAGAAGGACAATAAGCCTCACTCATCGGCGCTGCAATGCGCCGGTTTCCGAGGTTTGCGTAGGTATTTTCCTCGATGCCGCTGGCGCGCCGACGTTACTCACTGGACAGGAATCGTTCGATGATCATCGAGACCGCTTGCACCGGAGAGACCAAGGCTGTGTCTATGCAAAACGGAGCTTCATCCCACGGCTCATACTCATGATCCAGCACCGACTGCCAGGTGGGTGGAGTCAGCCCTGGAATATCAACCGCCCTTGTTTCGACCCGGCGCCGATGTTCATCTTTATCGGAACAAATCACTTGGATATTTGCCAATCGAATACCAGCGCGTGAGGCGATTTCGCTCCACGCGATTCGGCTTTCGAGGACGGGATTGACACCATCAACGATGACCGTGCGGCCCAGACGAAGATTACTCAGCGCAAGCTCATTGGCGACCATGTAACCACTGCGTCCCACATCTTGCGCAAGCGCGCCCGAGTTTCGAATCGCCTGCTCAATCGTATCGATCCGCAGGTACACGGCGCCTGTTGTAGCGGCGAGATCATAGGCGATAGTCGTTTTTCCGGTGCCGGGAAGGCCGCTGAAGACGATGAGCATTGCATGTCCTGTGATTAGTGTGAAACTGGGACAGACACGATTGCTTCGTCCCTTGGAATCGGCGCGTTTATATAGTGGTCTGCCCCACTCTCCTTAACGCTTCAATGAAGAACCCTGCGACTCTCTCCAATCCTGATCCGATCGAGCGCCCTGTTTAACGCATCCAAGGCATCAAGTAAGGCTTTCGCCTCAGCTTCCCTACCGTCGCCCCAGAGGCGTTCAGCCATTTGGTTCAGTGCCTGGATAGAACGCTCGATGTCAGCAGCACCCGCTGCTTTGCTTTCCTGATATTTCTTTGGCACTCATCACCCCCGCCCCTCAATTCCCAGAAAACTGGCGACGATCTCTGTCAGCTCACAGGCCTGCTCTCCCCCCCGCGCTCCGAAAGTTTCACGGCAGCGCGTATCAGATTCGACGCCCGCCCCGGTCGCCACCACTGGTTAGCCAGGATCGCATTACTTGGTTTTTGCACCCTTGATGTCACTTATGATTTTCTGGAAAACAGCCTGAACCTGCTCTTGGGTCAGAGCCGACATGACACCCCCAAGCAGATCAAAACAGCAACAGCGCAGGATAGCGCAATCCAAAGCTTGGATTTGTTCATTGAATTTCCATATCCATAAAATCGGTAGAAACAGGGTTGAATATCCCGCCGAGCCAGATGACCGTACGCGCAGGATGCGCGAATTTAGCACCATTATTTCGCCACTACGAATATGAGGCGAGGATGGCCGAGCGCAACAACGCCGCGTTTCCCCAGGGTGAGAAGGCAGCCAGGAAAATACGCCAGCTACACCCACAAGACGGGCTGATCGATGAGCCTTGGTGAGACCGGACTTGGTAGGGAAATCCTGAGCAGTTGTCACTCTAGAATAAAAAGACCAGAATAAAGACCTATTTAGGAGTCATATCCATGCAAAATATTCTGGCCGATGTGGCCGTCAGCGTATCTGAACTCAAGAAGAACCCATCTTCCGTCTTGAGCGGCGCCAACGGCTTGCCCGTGGCTGTGCTGAACCACAACCGCGTTATGGGCTACATGGTCCCGGCGAACGTCTATGAGGCCATGGTCGAGCGCCTGGACGAACTGGAGCTCTTACACTTGGTCAAGGTACGGTCCGATGCCAACGAAACACCTGTTCGAGTATCTCTCGACGATCTGATTGGCGAGGCCGAGGCAGATATCGCCAATGGCCGTTGAGTATGGAGTCGAGGGGGATCCGAAAGCGTTGAAAGAACTGCGAAAGCTGGACGGTGCAATCCGTCTCCAGTTTCTCTAAAAGCTTCTGCAAAAAGGGGACAGATTTATTTTCTAGCCGACGGCTAATTGATCCAAGCGAATTTACCCGATGGAAGCACTCAGCGCAGCGAACCAAAAAACAAATCTGCCCTTTCCCTAGTTGGCCCTATTTTCCGCCGAGCCTACGGTTAGCGCATCATGACCTGCACTTCGTAACCTTTCCCAGTTGGCCACTCCTCTCGCACGACCTCTACGACACCCTTGCCAACCCTGGCAGATCCATGCTCGCCGCGCTTGATGAGTGTAATAACAGATTCAGGCAGGCTTGCACCCAGCGCTCCCTGAGATAGCCTCTTTGAGGCTGCGAGGAGTGCCTTTGTAGCGCTATTGGATTGAGAAGGTTGGTTGTAGTTGAGTACCAACTTCACCTCCATTACGTACTGACTTACCCCGGTTACGTAGTAAGCCAAATTATTCGCGAGCCCGTCCCCGGCACCGATGTCCTTATAGTCACTGGAGCAGCCTGAGGACCCATCGCCGTAATCATCGACCCATTTCCGCCCCTTCAGACCCAAGTCTGAAAGTAGCGAGCAAACCTTTGAGGGGGTGGAATCAATGATTTCCGCCGATGCTGAAGTTGCAAAGGTCGCAGCGACGACAAGTAAAAGTAGTTTTTTCAAATACATCTCCCTGTCCGGCTCCATGCCGGACACCCGTAATACCCCAACCCAAATCAAACCGCCACTACCCCATGCTGCGCATCCGGCCGACGGAGGGTGGCGTCTGGCCGGAAATCACCGGTGCTGAATTGGCTGCTTTTGCCAAACACCATTCGACTCTGCCTACGCCCCGACAAATCAGGACGCGTGCAGCCTCGGTGCATCGCGAATCAGAGAGCTACTTAGATTCTGCGGGTCTAGGCGTTATGACTTTCACTACGTCATCAATCACTGCTTTGCTCATTTCCATTAAATAATGAGCGGCCCAGGCATGACGGTCCGTTCCCCTTTCAAAGGTCGCATCCTCTGCAAGCCGGTAGGCAAGATGCAATAGGTCTGACGCTTGTTGCAATGCTTCATTTAACGGGACACCGCCGTTAACGCGGAACAGAGGACGATCGGAGCAATAATGGAATGGGGTGTAGCCGATAGTTTTTGCTTCCACTTGTTCGGTCATTTGCTATCTCCATTGACTGAGATGCAACGGGACCGCGATACAGAACTGCGGAGCAGGTGAGGTCGTTTTCTTGATCTTTTGATATGCATTGTTCAGCTCCCTTGATTCGAAGAGCTACCGCATCCGTTACCAAGCGAATGGGTGGCAGCTATGCGCAGGTTGGTAAACCGGGGAATCAAGGAAACCGGCACGTCAAAAGACGTCCCACGCACAGCTGCCATAAAACAAAATCGCAGTCAAAAAGCCTGCAATCCTGTCTGTGCACTGTTACGCCTTATTCCTCCGGGTTACCAAGCCCGGTCGCTGTGTGCAGCGACATTCAGAGCGTAACGTGACAGAAAACTTCCGACGAGAGGCTTAGGGCCAGAATAGTGCTTTTGATGGGATTTTCAGAAATTTTCTACACAAGGACTGAATAGTCATGAGAGATGGCATCGGAGCGCTCAGCATTGCCTTGACTCTATCCTTGCCTTGGCTGTTTCTCTCATCCTTAAACTGTTTGGACATCCACCATGGACAAAAATCCAGTATCGAGTAGTTCTAACAAGTAGTAGCGTTGAGCCTCTATTGGCCCATTCGGGAAAATGGCTACGGAGCTAGGAAATGGAATTTATAGAACGCTTGAACGCAATGTCGGCGAAGGTGAATCAGTTAGCATCAACAATCCAAACTGAGGAAGCAACTAAAACCGCTTTTGTAATGCCATTCATTCATACAGTGCTTGGCTATGACGTTTTCGACCCATCCGAAGTCGTACCCGAATATATATGTGACATTGGTACAAAAAAAGGTGAAAAAATTGATTACGCGATCCTAAAAAATGGCCAAATCCAGATTCTTATTGAAACTAAAAAAATTGGCGAGTCACTAAATATAAATCACGCAAGTCAGTTATTCAGATACTTCCATGTTACTACCGCCAGAATATCAATCTTAACGAACGGAAGATTCTATAGATTCTTCACCGACTTAGATGCCCCCAACAAAATGGATGAAAAACCATTTTTGGAGATAGACCTGTTAGATATCGACGAACACGTGATACCAGAGTTGCAAAAGCTCACAAAATCAGCGTTTGATGTTGAATCAATTATTAACGCAGCAGGTGAATTAAAGTACGTAGGGCAGATAAAAAGGGAAATGGCCTCCCAGTTCACCCAGCCCGACGACGACTTTGTGCGTTTCTTTGCCTCTCGAATCTATGAAGGTGTGATCACTCAAAAAGTAAGAGAGCAGTTCGCGCTCCTAACCAAAAAAGCAGCCTCTCAGTTCCTAAACGATCAAATTAACGATCGCTTGAAGTCCGCAATCAGCGGCGTTCCATTACAGACTCCAGCTGAACGGGTTGTATCCGAGAGCCAGCCCGAAACAAATGATACGCCTGAGGATAGAGTCCTTACTACGATGGAAGAGCTGGAGGGCTTCCATATCATAAAGGCGATAGTGCGCACAGTAATTGACTCGAAGCGAATCGTGCACAGAGACACTCAGAGCTACTTTGGAATTTTATTGGACGACAATAATCGAAAGCCTATTGCAAGACTTCACTTTAATAGAACCCAAAAATACCTGGGTGTTTTTGATAAAGAAAAAAACGAAACTCGACATCCTATCAATTCGCTCGATGAGATTTATGAATTCTCAGACTCGCTAAAAGAGACAATCACCTTCTATCAGGGACAAGTTTAAAATAATGGATTCCGGTCCTTTCCTATAAAAAGGACTGGAATAAACGGAGAAACCTGGGGGCAGACCTAGACATTCCATTTCTTCCCCCCTCGTACTGTGATCCGTACCGTTTTCACCCGAATGGAGCAGCAGACTTGATCGAAGATTTCACCACAACTATCAAAGCCCAGCTTTACGAGCGCGTAAGCAGCCCCCTCTTGAGTTCATTCATTATCTCTTGGTGCGGTTGGAACTACAAATTTTTACTTATACTTATATCCAGCCTACACACCCCCGAAAAAATAATATATATCGATTTAAATATATTCCCAAACACTCAAAGCATAGTAATCCACGGCATTGCACTCCCACTGATAACGAGTCTCCTCTTGATATTTGTATACCCCATACCAGCAGAGTATATTTATAGACATGTAAAAACAACACAGCGCCGTCTAAAAGAAATACAACAATCTATCGATGATGAAAGCCCAATTTCCAAAGTGCAAGCTCGTAAAATCAGAAGAGAGTCTCTTGAAAGCCAACTAAAATATGAATCCGAAATTGATTCAAAAACCCTAGAAAACACAAGACTAAGAGAGATAATTTCAGAGCTACAACTTTCAAAAGACAACAATCCTATCACCACAACATCACTCGACCACCCAAGCGATGACTTAGGTGAGAGCCCCACCAATGTTGATTCAAAAATCTCCGCAGCCGAAATAATAGCAGATGTAGCAAGCAACAATACAGAACTCGAACAACACGTAAAAAAAGAAACACCTAATAAAATAGAAACTCCACACAAACAACCTAACGACACCCTGAGCGTGTCCCCAAACCATGATACAACCCCTCTTGATAGCTTCATCAAAGAAAGCATTCTTGAATACATTGCCGAACTCTTCCCACTTCTCAGCTCAGAACTTAACGTAACAGCAAGAAATGGCAAATTAAATATAGACATTGCAAACAATACAGGCACGATGACAACCTATATTACTGCCCACTACACTTTCGAAACAGCAATTGAGGTTCTTGAATCATGTAAATCGGCTCTTGCTGCGGATCAGATAAAAAGTCGAAAAAATCGGGATAATCCACCAAAGAACTAGGGACAGACCACAACCTGCGGGAAAGCGGACAGATTTATTTCTAGCCGACAGCTAGTTGATCCAAGCAAATTCATTCGATGAAAGCTTGTAGCGCAGCGAAGGAGAAATAAATTTTTCCCCTTTTTTTTTCGAACTAGCCAAAACGGCTTCAGCCCAGCGAAATAAATCTGTTCCCTTTTCCCTACAGCTCAGGAGTATGTTGCATTAGATTCAACGCGATTATCAGCGAATAAAGTCTTCGCGAAACTTCTGAATGTCGTGATGTACAAGCCAGTCATGTATTTTATAAGGAACATAAAGCCTCTGCTTGGCTCGGGAGATAGCGATGTAGACGGCACAGATCCGCTGATCGAATTCATAGGCGTCCTTGAACATCGACGTTGTGAGTAACCCCGGGGTCAGGAGCACATAATCGAACTCCATGCCTCCGGCCTCTTCTGCTCTCATCAACATGCAGCTTTTGCCAGGCTGACCTACTAGGATGCTCATTTGAGTGACGTCTGCCACCCTAAAACCTTTTTCCAGCTCGGCCTCTACCCATAGAAACGAGTCGTCGTACTGGTTCGCTTCTCGCACCTGCTGCCAATGCGTCCACTCGTTGAAAAACCGATGTGCTGCGTCCTCATTCTGTTGGTGAAAGCGCGGATTGAACAAACCGATAGCAGTGGTCATGAAACGCCAAAGGCTGTTCTGCTCATGACTAGAGTAGAAGCTAAATGCGCATTTCAGGTCGCGCAATTGGATAGCCCACTTCATGGTGTCCCACAAAGAAGCCGTGAGTACAACGCATTCCTCTGGCGGTACGAATGCCTCCGGATACTCCTCAATGCCGACGTCGGCATGGCGAGCACCTTCGAAAGGCTCCTTGGTCTTTCTTGAGTGCCGGGAAATTAACGGATTGACCAGATGCTCGATGTTACGCCCAGAGCGCACCGAGAAACCGATGGTGCTCTGTCGAACCGATTGCCTACGGGCGACGACGTCGCTTCCTGCATGCTGGTACTCGTCCCCCAAGGTAACCAGCACCTGACGTCCGCGTTCTAGAATCTGAAGCAACGAGGCTGGAACATCTTGGCTTTCGTCGATAAGCACATGCGAATAGCGAGGCGACACCACGCAACCTTCCAGACTGGCGCACTTGATCATCATTAACACTTCGAAGCCAGTGCGGCGTCCCCATTCCGGATTTGCTTGAATGTAAGTCCACAGCCGGCTCGAATACTCCAGCAGCACCATGGAATCGGTTTTGGATAGGAACTTGTGTAGCTCAGGCATGTGTTTAGCCGACAAGGTGTAGTCCCGCGACCGGCAATAGAGCTCCAACATTCTCAAGCAGATATCCATCGTCGCCAGTGTATCGTACGATCCCAACCCGACGATGTTCAGCTGTTGGGCGAGCATTTGCTTGCTTGGCCCTACTCCTGCATTTACAGGACGAACGATTCGGCGGTGAAGCAGTACCAATGCGAACTTGCGAAAAGTGCTGCAGGTCAATTCACGGCTGCTGTTTTTCATTCGCTTGCGCAGGGTTGCAAGCTTTTCCTCAGTGTGCGCCAGTACTAGTGTCGTCTTCGGCTGCAAGCATTCGACCAACGCCCCCATCAGGTGGCTTTTACCAATTCCCGCGTAGCCTTGCACGTGCAAGTGCTCGTCCAGATTGGCTCTAAAAGTCCTAACAAGATGATCCTGCGCACCGCTCAACCAGCGCTCATCGTGACCGATAGTAACCATCTGCCTATGGAAGGGATGATGATGGCGGACATGACGATACTTATATTCGACGTCCCACCTGCCGCTGGGCAATAGGTATTTCTGAGCAGTGACTTCATCGGCGAGCAGGAAGCGTAGCTTAGATTTCTTGATTGTTTCGATGCCAAAATAGAGTTTGCTGCGGTCGAACAAGCGTTTTGCCTCTGGCAGCAACTTTGATGTTGTCAGGCTAGGTGCGTCCACCGCCCAATCCAACAGTTTGACAAGAATTCGCTCGACAGCTGTCGGGACAAGATCCTTTTCCGTGACCTGTGCAAGGTTTTGGATGACCAGCATTGCGGCCAGCTCCGGATCTGTCAGCATGTCGAGAGCCTCTTGGGAGCCTTCGAGCAAACCTGTGCAGGTTTCTTCTGTGATGGGAAGGAAAAGAGGCGTGGATAGATCAAAGTGTTCCGGTTGCATACAACCTCATTACCAAGGCGGGTCGCATTGTAGGACTAGCCCTCATCAAATTCTTCGTCGCATTCAGAGTAATCGACCTCTCGGCCGCTTGAAAATCTGTGCAATAGCTCTGCACGCTTGACCTCGTTCGGGCTGGGCTGAGTATCGCGAACGTCTCTTAACCACCCCAATTCGATGAGCCTAGCCCGGACCACTGCAGAAGGCACCCCAAGAATGATACCCAGCTCAGCCAAAACCATGCTCGCGGCGAGAATGTTGTGCTCTTGATGATCGACATAAACGTGTCCATGGCCACGCCATTTCAGGTCGTAGAGCTCTAGAAGCGGCTTCAAATGGTGTGCCAGTACGTTCCCTCGCGCCCATCGAGCATCCACTGCTTCGTCGCACAGGTCATCAGACTCGTCCATACCCGTTCCCCCTAGAGCCAATTGCGAAATTGTTCGGAGAATATCTTAAGCGACGCAAGGTTCCTTTAGCTCCCATTAACACACATCTTAACCACGCCTCCAGCATAGTCGAGACTGCTAAGCGAACATTGAGTAGTAGCAAACGTCATGACCGCCAGCAACAGGACGGAAGACATCAAGCATCTGCATGAAACCGACCCGAAGTTTTGGCTTCACAGTGGAAAAGGGGACCGGGAAAAGGAGACAGATTTATTTCTAGCCGACATCCACTTCAACCGCTTTGGCCAAACATTCGGAGATTGCTTGCTGATACCGTTCGTGCAACGGGATCTGGCACGACCGCTTAACCACATTCAAGCGCGCCTTTAATGCCTCACCGTCTGGATGACCGCACGCCAGAAGTCTCCCTACCCGCCCCATCGCACGATGATACTTCGGCTCGAGGACAGCCCAGCCTGGCGTCGACTCGCTCATTACCTCTAACTCCTTAACTGCTGACCGTATACGCTTTCGCTCCAGCTTGGTTAGGCTTGGAGCGCCATTGAAGACACTCAATCCTGTAACCGTAAGCGGCGTGAAGGTAGCGTCATCACCTTTGATGCCCTGGCCACGGACGCGCATATGGAGTTTTGTGCGCTTCTGATGACAACCTTTAGCAGCCAACATCCCGGTGACAGTCGAAACTATGCCGGAAAGCTCCTCCGACGTAGGCTCGCGGCTACAGGAGATAGTGATATCGTCAGCGAATCGAGAATACTGGAAGCCTTGGGCCAAGAAGTCCTGCACTATCTTCGGTTCAACATTCCAGAAAATCAGGTTGGCGATGTAGCCACTCGTACTAGCCCCTTGTGGCGCACACCCGTCGCGGGTACAAATTAAAGACAGCAAGGCCGACACACTCGCTCCAAAGCCGAACAACCCGCGAAATAAGTCGTCCACTTGACTCTTCAATATGGACGGGTAGAAATTACGAATATCTTGAAGGATTACGTACCTTGCCCCCGCATGCACAGACGCATTGCTATGAATGCTCCGTGGGGACTTACGGTCCCTTATGCCTCCGTGAAGATACGCGGGGAAAATAGCTTTGGATAACACCCGGTCAACGAGCTTTCGCTGAACCCTCTTGAGTGGCTCGTGAGCATCATAAGTATCCCGCCTCTTACCTTTTTTTTCTTGAGGCACGTGGCGGTACATTCGGTCAGCACGGATCGCAAGGCGCTCTAGCAGACGCTCGCTTTCGTCAAGCGCCAAGGCTAATGCCTGGATACTGTGAATAGGCTTGAAAGGGTATGTAGGAGCGTCCATATTCCGATCCCTAAAATGAAGAAAGGCCGATACCCAGATCGGCCTTTCAGAATTCGAATGATGTGGTTTGTTGCGTCATGAGAAAACAACCTCAAGGAGTTTGCCTACGACTTCGCAGGCTCCATCCCAGTATTCCTGCTTACGCTCCCAAATTTCCAAAAGAGCTTGGCGAATCAGAAGCCCCTCGACCGCATAGCGGATTCGTGTCAACCGACTGCTTCTACCTTTGTCTCTATGAGAACGCTCACTTTCAACTGTAACGCGGGTGTCTTGGATATCGTGCTTTTTCAGAATAGTCCGAGAATGGGCTGTATTCTTTTTACGCATGGTTGTAGCTCCTTCGCCGGCGAAATTGCCGCCGCCAAAGCATTCCGGGCCGAATGGAACTTCCAAGACACCACTACAAACCACAGTTCTGCTTATTGATATTGATTTATCAATATCGATAAGCCGTCGCCGCCGTAAACTTCGTCACCGAGGAATTCATCCGTCAACACATGCCAATAGCGCTAACCGTAAAGCTTTACGCAAACGAGGAACACTTCGCCAGCGCATAAGGCAAGCGCTAACGCGGAACGTCTCGATTACGCGCGGATCAAGCATTAGGACACACACATAGGATGACCTAGGGGACTGAGTCGTTGCGGAGAGGTAGCTTTGAAGAACACCAAAGCCGGTCAGTTACCCGACCACCAACTGCAAGCCCAGAGAATTTCACCATGTTTAAAGAGCACCTGGACGGTACGCCCAGCGAATTCTTTATACCCCTAGCAAAGTCGGCTGGCAATCAAATATGTCGATGTGCCATTAAGTACTTATGAAAGCACGGGAGTACTTTGCCCCCCACCCCTGCTCCAAGACACAACATCGTCACGCCCACACCAAGGACTGTATGAATACACAGGCATGATCTTCAGAGCATTCGCTCGAGTCAGGTATAGGTAAAGATTTCACCCAAGAAATAATGCTCACAGCGTTCACATTGCCCAGTGTGAACGGACCCGATATTTTGTGAACGTTCTGCATGAAACTCCAGACGCAAAAAAGGGCCAACCTTTCGGTTGACCCTTCTAGACCGCCCAGCAGAGCGGATTTTGTTTGGTAGGCGCGATTGGACTCGAACCAACGACCCCCACCATGTCAAGGTGGTGCTCTAACCAACTGAGCTACGTGCCTGCTGTGAGGCGGCATTCTACGGAATTCCAAAGGGGTGTCAATACCTTTTTTTCACCTAACCCTATGAATATGCAAAATATTTAATTTCACCAAAGCGGCGAAGATTTGGCGGTGGCTGGCGGCTGATTTTTATCTCGGGTAGGATCGGCGCATTCGTAAAAAATATAAAACAGAGGTTGCAGAATGGCGAACACACCGTATCCAGAGTCTTATTACGCCGCGTCGGCCAATCCGGTTCCAGCTCGCCCTGCCCTGCAGGATGATGTCGAAACGGATGTTTGCGTGATCGGGGCTGGTTACACCGGCCTGTCCTCTGCGCTGTTTCTGCTGGAGAACGGCTTCAAGGTCACGGTGCTTGAGGCGGCAAAGGTCGGCTTTGGGGCTTCGGGTCGTAATGGCGGGCAGATCGTTAACAGTTACAGCCGCGACATTGATGTGATCGAGCGCAGTGTCGGGCCTCAGCAGGCGCAGTTGCTGGGCAATATGGCGTTCGAGGGTGGTCGGATCATTCGCGAGCGGGTGGCGAAGTATCAGATTCAGTGTGATTTGAAGGATGGCGGAGTGTTCGCCGCCCTTACCGCCAAGCAAATGGGCCACCTGGAGTCGCAGAAGCGTTTGTGGGAGCGTTTCGGTCATACCCAGCTTGAGTTGCTCGATCAGCGGCGTATTCGCGAGGTGGTGGCCTGCGAGGAGTATGTAGGCGGGATGCTGGATATGAGCGGTGGGCATATTCATCCGCTGAACCTGGCCTTGGGCGAAGCGGCGGCGGTGGAGTCCCTGGGCGGGGTGATTTATGAACAATCGCCGGCGGTGCGCATCGAGCGTGGCGCCAGCCCGGTGGTGCATACACCGCAGGGCAAGGTCAGGGCCAAATTCATCATCGTGGCGGGCAATGCTTACCTGGGCAATCTGGTGCCGGAGCTGGCGGCCAAGTCCATGCCTTGCGGCACGCAGGTGATTGCTACGGAACCGTTGGGCGATGAGTTCGCACATAGCCTGCTGCCTCAGGATTATTGCGTCGAAGACTGCAACTACTTGCTCGATTACTACCGACTGACGGGCGACAAGCGTCTGATTTTCGGTGGCGGCGTGGTGTATGGCGCGAGGGATCCGGCGAATATTGAAGCGATCATTCGTCCGAAGATGCTCAAGGCATTCCCGCAGCTCAAGGACGTGAAGATTGATTACGCCTGGACCGGAAATTTCCTGCTGACGTTATCGCGGCTTCCACAGGTCGGACGCCTGGGAGACAACATCTATTATTCCCAAGGCTGCAGCGGCCATGGCGTGACGTATACGCACCTGGCGGGCAAGGTCCTGGCTGAAGCGCTGCGTGGCCAGGCTGAGCGTTTTGATGCGTTTGCGGACCTGCCGCACTACCCTTTCCCCGGCGGACAGTTGTTGCGCACGCCGTTTGCGGCGATGGGGGCTTGGTATTACGGGTTGCGGGATAAATTGGGGTTCTGAAGTCGCCAACAATAAGGGCTGCTTCGCAGCCCTGCGGGGATAAATCCCCTCGCCACAGCAAGCTCCCTCGCCACGGGCCTGCTCCACTATCGTTATCCCAAAAACAAAAAACCCCGGTCTTTCGACCAGGGTTTTTGCTATCGACTAGAAGCTGGCTTTTCAACCTTCTTCTTAGCTTCAAGGCGTTCAGTGGGCCTCGAAGCAGATATGGCGCAGCGGACGGGACTCGAACCCGCGACCCCCGGCGTGACAGGCCGGTATTCTAACCGACTGAACTACCGCTGCGTATCGCTGTGGACTTGCGTCCAGTTAACTCGTCTGACCCAAACCCTGGGGCTTGAATCTCGAACCAGGTAAACCTGCTTCGGAAAATATGGCGCAGCGGACGGGACTCGAACCCGCGACCCCCGGCGTGACAGGCCGGTATTCTAACCGACTGAACTACCGCTGCGCGTCGGTGGAGGCTTTTGACAGCTTCCGTCTTGCTTTCGCAAAACTCTCGTAAAACATGGTGGGTGATGACGGGATCGAACCGCCGACATTCTGCTTGTAAGGCAGACGCTCTCCCAGCTGAGCTAATCACCCTTTGCTTCGTTGAGGCCGCGAAATTTACGCAGGTACCGAAGCTAAGTCAATAGCAGGGTTGAGTTTTTTTCAAAAACAGCTTTTGAGCGGCAAGCTTCAAGCTGCAAGTTAAAGGCGCCAACACCGCATAATCGCTCGCCCCTTGCAGCTGCTCCTCACTCATAAATCATTTTCTTGGTCATACCGCCATCCACCACGAACTCCTGGCCCGTGACAAAACCGGCGTTGCGCGACAACAGCCACGCCACCATGGCCGCCACGTCCTCCACCGTGCCGACCCTGCCCGCCGGATGCTGGGCATGGTCAGCATCCGTGAGCGGCTGCGCGCGACGCTGGGACGGGTCCCGTGCGTCGATCCAGCCGGGGCTGACAGCGTTGACCCGGATTTCCGGGCCAAGACTGATCGCCAAGGCGTGGGTCAGGGCGAGCAAGCCGCCCTTGCTCGCCGCATAGGCTTCGGTGTCGGGCTCTGATTGCGCGGCACGGGTCGAAGCCAGGTTGACGATGGCGCCATTGTGGGCACGCAGGTAAGGCGCACAATGCTTGGCCAGGAGCATAGGACCACCCAGGTTCACCGCCAGGACCCGATTCCAGTAGGCCAGATCCAGGCTTTCCAGGGTAATGTTATGGGGATCGGCGATGGCCGCGTTGCACACCAGCGCGTCAAGCCGCCCAAACTGGCCCAACACCTCGGCGATTCCCGTGGCGACTTGCGTCTCGTCCGCCACGTCCATGGTGATGAACCAGGCGTTCTCCCCCAGCGTCTTGGCGACCTTGGAGCCGCGCTCACGATCCAAGTCAGTCAGCACCACCTGCCAGCCTTCACAGATCAGCCAAGTGGCAATCCCCAGGCCGATGCCCCGCGCGGCGCCTGTCACCAGCGCTACTCGACCATGAGTGCCGCCGTGCGGCGTTGCCAGCTCGATCACAAGGCGGCCAACCCACGGGCCAGATCGGCTTGCAGGTCAGCCACGTCCTCCAGACCGACCGCGACACGGATCAGACTGTCGCGGATGCCCGCTGCTTCACGCTCCTGGGGCGAAAGGCGACCGTGGGAAGTGGTGCTCGGGTGAGTGATGGTGGTTTTGCTGTCACCCAGGTTGGCGGTGATGGAAATCAACCGGGTGGCGTCGATGAAGCGCCAGGCGCCCTCCTTGCCCCCTTTGACCTCAAAGCTCACCACTGCACCGAAACCGCGCTGCTGACGCGCGGCCAGGTCATGTTGCGGATGGCTCTTGAGGCCGGCGTAGTGCACTTTCTCGATGCCGTCCTGCTGCTCCAGCCACTCAGCCAGCAATTGGGCGTTGGCGCAATGGGCTTTCATACGCAGGCCCAGGGTTTCCAGGCCCTTGAGGAAGATCCAGGCGTTGAACGGACTCAAGGTCGGCCCGGCGGTGCGCAGGAAGCCCACCACTTCTTTCATCTGCTCGCCACGACCAGCCACCACGCCGCCCATGCAACGACCCTGGCCGTCGATGAACTTGGTCGCCGAATGCACCACCACGTCGGCACCCAGCTTCAGCGGCTGTTGCAACGCCGGCGTGCAGAAGCAGTTATCGACCACCAGCATGGCGCCCTTGGCGTGGGCGATTTCCGCCAGCGCGGCGATATCCACCAGCTCGGCCAGGGGATTGGACGGCGACTCGACAAACAGCAGCTTGGTGTTGGGCTTGATTGCCGCATCCCAACCGGACAAGTCCGCCAGGGGTACGTAATCGACTTCCACGCCGAAACGCTTGAAGTACTTTTCGAACAGGCTGATGGTCGAGCCGAAGACACTGCGCGACACCAGCACGTGGTCGCCAGCACTGCAAAAGCTCATGACCACGGCCATGATCGCCGCCATGCCAGTGGCGGTGGCCACGGCCTGCTCGGCACCTTCCAGAGCAGCGATGCGCTCTTCGAAAGCCCGCACGGTGGGGTTGGTGTAGCGCGAGTAGACGTTGCCTGGCACCTCGCCGGCAAACCGTGCCGCCGCATCGGCAGCGGTACGGAACACGTAGCTGGACGTGAAGAACATCGGATCGCCATGCTCGGCTTCCGGCGTGCGGTGCTGACCGGCGCGGACCGCCAGGGTATCGAACGCTACACCCTCAAGGTCGCTGTCCAGCCGACCGGCATCCCAATCCTGACTCATGCTGTCGCTCCTGTAGTCATTAAACGCAAACCGGCCCCTCAGGGCCGGCTTGTCACTCAGTTGTTGTACAGATCGATGATCGCGCTGACCGCCTGGGTCTTGGCCTTGGACGCATCGTTACGAGCGTTCTCGATCTTGTTCAGGTAGGCCTCATCGACGTCACCGGTGACGTACTTGCCGTCAAACACCGCGCAGTCGAATTGCTCGATCTTGATCTTGCCACCACCCACCGCTTCTATCAGGTCCGGCAGGTCCTGGTAGATCAGCCAGTCGGCGCCGATCAGGTCGGCCACTTCCTGGGTAGTGCGATTGTGGGCGATCAGCTCGTGAGCGCTCGGCATGTCGATGCCGTAGACGTTCGGATAACGCACGGCCGGCGCCGCCGAGCAGAAGTACACGTTCTTGGCACCGGCTTCACGGGCCATCTGGATGATCTGCTTGCACGTGGTTCCGCGCACGATGGAGTCGTCCACCAGCATCACGTTCTTGCCGCGAAATTCCAGTTCGATGGCGTTGAGCTTCTGGCGTACGGATTTTTTCCGCGCGGCCTGGCCGGGCATGATGAAAGTACGGCCAATGTAACGGTTCTTCACGAAGCCTTCGCGGAACTTGACGCCCAGGTGATTCGCCAGCTCCAGGGCCGCGGTGCGGCTGGTGTCCGGGATCGGGATGACCACGTCGATGTCGTGGTCCGGCCGCTCGCGCAAGATCTTGTCGGCCAGTTTCTCGCCCATGCGCAGGCGGGCCTTATAGACCGAGATACCGTCGATGATCGAGTCCGGGCGTGCCAGGTAAACGTGCTCGAAGATGCACGGGGTCAGGCTCGGATTGGTCGCGCACTGGCGGGTGAACAACTTGCCGTCTTCGGTGATGTAGACCGCTTCGCCCGGGGCCAGGTCGCGAATCAGGGTGAAACCCAGCACGTCCAGGGACACGCTTTCGGAGGCAATCATGTACTCGACGCCTTCGTCGGTGTGACGCTGGCCGAACACGATCGGACGAATGCCATGGGGATCGCGGAAACCGACGATGCCGTAACCGGTGATCATTGCCACGACCGAGTAGCCGCCGACGCAACGGTTATGCACGTCAGTCACGGCGGCGAACACGTCTTCTTCGGTCGGCTGCAGCTTGCCGCGCTGGGCCAACTCATGGGCGAAGACGTTGAGCATCACTTCCGAGTCGGAGTTGGTATTGACGTGGCGCAGGTCCGATTCGTAGATCTCCTTGGCCAACTGCTCGACGTTGGTCAGGTTGCCGTTGTGCGCCAACGTGATGCCATACGGCGAGTTGACGTAGAACGGCTGGGCTTCGGCCGAGGTAGAGCTGCCCGCTGTTGGGTAGCGCACATGGCCAATGCCCATGTGGCCGACCAGGCGCTGCATGTGACGCTGATGGAACACGTCACGCACCAGCCCGTTGTCCTTGCGCAGGAATAACCGGCCGTCATGGCTGGTCACGATACCGGCAGCGTCCTGGCCGCGGTGCTGGAGCACGGTTAGCGCGTCATACAGCGCCTGATTGACGTTCGACTTACCGACGATACCGACGATGCCACACATGCGACACAACCCCTACTTAATGGATCTGAACTGAACAACACTCACTGCGGCGTTTTGGCCATCGGCAAGAGTTGTTCCTTGAACGGTATTTCAGCGGGTACGCTGATACCGCTGGCAAGCCACTGACTGCTCCAACCCAGGATCAGGTTCTTGGACCAGTCTGCGACCAATAGAAATTGTGGCACGAGCCGGGACTCCTGCCACCACGTATCCTGCTGTACCGGCCCCAGGCTCAATAGCCCGACGGCCACGACCACCAGCAACGCGCCACGCGCCGCGCCGAAGGCCATGCCCAGGAACCGGTCTGTCCCGGAAAGCCCGGTGACGCGAATCAGTTCGCCGATCAGGTAGTTGATCATTGCGCCGACCAGCAAGGTGGCGATAAACAAGATGGCACAGCCCGCGATCACGCGGGCCGACGGGGTTTCAATGTATCCGGCGAGGTACTGGGACAACGAACCACCAAACATCCAGGCTACGACCCCCGCGATGATCCAGGTCAGCAGCGAGAGGGCTTCCTTGACGAAGCCGCGGCTCAGACTGATCAATGCGGAGATGGCGACGATTGCAACGATCGCCCAGTCAACCCAGGTAAATGGCACGGTGCAGCCTACAGACGGATAAGGCGGCGCATTTTAGCAGAGGCCAGAGCTGTCGGTAAGCTGCGATTGTCAGTGTGATTCAAATCAGGCAAACCGCTGTTAGCCGCGCTCAGGCTGAAAACGCACGACAAACCCCTTGAGGTTCTGCTGCCGACTGAGCAGGTCCCGCAGCCGGTCGGCCTCGGCACGCTCGATCAGCGGCCCCACAAATACGCGATTCTTGCCATCGGCGGTGCGGATATAAGCGTTGTAACCCTGGCTGCGCAGGGTTTTCTGCAGCTTTTCAGCACTCTCACGATTGCTCAGGCTGGCCAACTGAACGGACCAACTGACCGACAGACCGTTGGCGTCCACGCGGCTTTGCGTGGTATCCGGCTTGGCCGGGGCTGCGGTAATCGGCTGGGTCGGCGCCGGCTTGGCCACCGGTGCTGTCGGGGCTGGAGCGACTGCCGGCTTGCTCGGAGCCGGTGCTGGCGTGGCGGGAGCCGCCGGGGCAGGCTCGATCGGCAGGGAAGGCGCAGGTTGCTCGGCCAGCTCCTCGTCGCTCGGAACGGGTTCCTGGGGTAGCGCTTCAGGTTCAGGCACCACCACCGGCTCGACCTGCACGGGCGCAATAGACGGCGCCGGAGGGGCAGCCGGAGCGTCGACCGTAACCTGGCGCTGCTCATCCTGACGAGAAAACAGCATCGGCAGGAAAATCACCGCCAAGGCCACCAATACCAGGGCCCCCACCATGCGCTGCTTGTACGCCTTATCCAGCAATGCCATCTGCAGCTTCCTCCGTGGAGCGCCGGGCCAGCCATTGAAGGGCCTCGGCAACACAAAAAAATGATCCGAACAGCAGGATCTCATCGTCGACCGTCGCCAGGGCGCACTGCCCTTCCAGCGCCGCGGCCACGCTGTCATAAGTCTCTACGCAAGCCCCACGACGCTGCAAGGCTTCCCGTAACTCGGCAGCCGGGCGCGAGCGCGGTGAATCCAGTGGTGCTACCGCCCAATGCTGGACACTAGCACCCAACGCATCGACAACGCCATCCAGATCCTTGTCGCCGAGCAGCCCAAACACCGCCAGGCGGCGCCCGGCTACCGGCCGCCGCGCCAGGCGCTCGGCCAGATACTGCGCCGCATGAGGATTGTGGCCGACATCAAGCAGCAGATTCAGGCGCTTGCCGTGCCAATCGAACTGGCGGCGATCGAGACGACCGACGACGCGAGTCGCTTGCAACGCTTCGATAATTTGTCCGGCATGCCATGGCAAGTCCAGCAACAGGTAAGCCTGGAGCGCCAGCGCGGCGTTCTCCATCGGCAGCTCCAGCAGCGGCAAATCGCGCAACTCCACCGGATTGCCCCGGGCGTCACTGCCCCGCCATTGCCAATGCTGCTCAGTCATTGCCAGGTCAAAATCCCGCCCGCGCAAAAAGAACGGGCAGCCCAACTCACGGACTTTGTCCAGCAGCGGCTGAGGGGGATTGAGGTCACCACAGAGCGCAGGCGCGCCCGGGCGGAAGATGCCGGCCTTCTCGAAGGCGACGGACTCACGGGTGTCACCCAGATAATCGGTATGGTCCACACCGATACTGGTGACCAGCGCAACGTCCGCATCCACCAGATTGACAGCATCGAGCCGGCCACCCAGGCCGACTTCAAGCACCACGGCATCAAGACCGGCACCCGCGAACAGCCAGAACGCTGCCAGCGTGCCCATCTCGAAATAGGTCAGGGAAATCTCGCCCCGCCCGGCTTCCACCGCAGCAAAGGCTTCGCACAGCTCGGCGTCAGAGGCTTCGACGCCGTTGACCTGCACCCGCTCGTTGTAACGCAACAGGTGCGGCGAACTGTAGACACCGACGCTCAACCCCTGGGCCCGCAACAGCGAGGCCACGAAGGCGCAGGTCGAACCCTTGCCATTGGTGCCGGTAACGGTGATGACCCGGGGCGCCGGCTTGGCCAGTCCCATGCGGGACGTTACCGCTTGCGAGCGCTCCAGCCCCATGTCGATGGCCGACGGATGCAACTGCTCAAGGTAGGCAAGCCAATCGCCCAGGGTACGTTGGGTCATATGTTCGCTGGCACCGGCGGCACCACGATCGGTTCGATGGGGGCGGCGACGAATTTCGGCGTCGGCAGGCCCATCAGTTGCGCCAGCAGGTTGCCCAGACGCGGACGCAATTCCTGGCGGTGGATGATCATGTCGATGGCGCCGTGCTCCAGCAGGAACTCACTGCGCTGGAAGCCTTCCGGCAATTTTTCGCGCACGGTCTGCTCGATAACGCGCGGGCCGGCAAAACCGATCAGCGCCTTCGGCTCGCCAACGATCACATCGCCCAGCATCGCCAGGCTGGCGGAAACGCCGCCGTAGACCGGATCGGTCAGCACCGAGATGAACGGAATGCCTTCTTCACGCAGACGCGCCAGCACCGCGGAGGTCTTGGCCATTTGCATCAGGGAGATCAGCGCTTCCTGCATACGTGCACCGCCGGAAGCGGCAAAGCAGATCATCGGGCAACGGTTTTCCAGGGCATGGTTGGCGGCACGCACGAAGCGCTCACCGACGATGGCTCCCATGGAACCGCCCATGAAGGAGAATTCGAACGCCGAAACCACCACTGGCATGCCCAGCAGGGTGCCGCTCATGGACACCAGGGCGTCTTTTTCGCCGGTCTGCTTCTGGGCCGCGGTCAGGCGATCCTTGTACTTCTTGCCGTCGCGAAATTTCAGGCGGTCCACCGGCTCCAGGTCGGCGCCCAGCTCAACACGGCCTTCGGCGTCCAGGAAGATGTCGATACGGGCACGCGCGCCGATGCGCATGTGGTGGTTGCACTTGGGGCAAACGTCCAGGGTCTTTTCCAGCTCAGGACGGTACAGCACCGCTTCGCAGGATGGACATTTGTGCCACAGACCTTCAGGCACCGAGCTTTTCTTCACCTCGGAACGCATGATCGAAGGGATCAGTTTGTCTACCAACCAGTTGCTCATGCTTTCTTTCTCCAGTACCGGTGACCCGAACACTCTGGTTCGCGGTCCCGCGTATGCCCTTGAGCTAAATTCATTGTGCGGCGAGGTTCGAGGGACCACCACGATCAGCGCGAAACATGACCTGCGTGCAGCCCAACTTCCTCAGCCATCCCGGCCACCGCGATACTGCGGTGGCCACTACGCTATTGGCCCACCCGGAGGCGGTGCCTGCCTGCTTTGTACAGTGCTGGTATGGACGGCGGCAGTCTGCCAGCCGTCACATTGACTACTGGCTGCTGCGTACAGCGGCCATGAACGCACGAATCCGGGCCGGATCCTTGATGCCCTTGCTTTGCTCCACCCCGCCGCTGACGTCTACCGCGTAAGGGCGAACCTGACGGATGGCTTCGGCCACGTTTTGCGCCGTCAGCCCACCGGCGAGAATAATCGGTTTGCTCAGGCCCTGGGGCACCAGCGACCAATCGAATGCTTCACCAGTCCCACCGGGAACGCCTTCCACATAGGTGTCCAGCAGTATGCCACTGGCACCGGCAAAGGCATCGCAACTGGCCGCGATGTCATCACCGGCCTTGACCCGCAACGCCTTGATGTACGGACGATGCCAGCCCTCGCAATCGGCCGGTGCCTCATCTCCGTGAAACTGCAACAGGGCCAGCGGCACCGCATCGAGTATCTCGCCCAGCTCACAACGACTGGCGTTGACGAACAGGCCGACGGGGGTCACGAACGGCGGCAAGGCCCGGATGATCGCCCTCGCCTGCTGCACCGTCACCGCGCGCGGGCTCTTGGCATAAAACACCAGCCCGATGGCGTCGGCACCCGCCTCCACCGCCGCCAGCGCGTCCTCGACGCGGGTGATCCCGCAAATCTTGCTGCGAACGGCCGGCATGTCGTCAAAACCTCAGGCAAATCCGTGAAAGTCCCGGATGGTAGCAAATGCTGCGCAGGGCGTCAGCCGTCGAGTTCCGAGAAGCCCGTGAGGAAATGTGGCCCGATGTAACGCTGCGGCAGCTCGAATTCATCGTGGTATTCGACCTGCACCAGGTACAGGCCAAACGGGTGCGCGGTCACTCCACCGGAACGCCGGATGCGGCTTTCGAGCACTTCCTTGATCCACTCCACCGGCCGCTCACCGGCACCGATGGTCATCAGTACGCCCGCGATGTTGCGCACCATGTGATGCAGGAAGGCGCTGGCACGGATGTCGAGCACGATCATTTTGCCGTGGCGGGTCACCCGCAGGTGATGCAGCTCCTTGATCGGCGACTTGGCCTGGCACTGGCCGGCGCGAAAGGCACTGAAATCATGAACACCGACCAGGTACTGCGCGGCTTCAGCCATGCGCTCGACGTCCAGCGGACGGTGGTTCCAAGTGATTTCTTCGTTCAGATGCGCGGGGCGGATCTGGTCGTTGTAGATCACATAGCGATAACGCCGGGCGATGGCCTTGAAGCGTGCATGAAAATGCGCCGGCATTGCCTTGGCCCAACTGACACTGACGTCGTGAGGCAAGTTGATGTTGGCCCCCATGACCCAGGCCTTCATCGAACGCTCGACCTGGGTGTCGAAATGCACCACCTGGCCGCAGGCGTGCACGCCGGCATCGGTACGGCCGGCGCAATGCAGCGACACGGGCGAATCAGCGACTTTGGACAGCGCGTTTTCGAGGGTTTCCTGCACCGTCGCCACCCCGGAGGCCTGGCGCTGCCAGCCACGATAGCGCGAGCCCTTGTATTCAACGCCCAGGGCGATCCGGAAAAAGCCGTCGGCCGCCATTTCGGCGGCCGGGTTGTCTATGTTTGCCAAGGAATTACAGCCTGCTGAAGTACGCAAAGGCGGGCATTATAAGGCGCACGGGAGGGGATGCCAGTCCAACCGATAGACATGTGTTGAATGCACTGGCGCAATCGCGAGCAGGCTCGCTCCCA
>NZ_JABWQV010000380.1 GCF_014268615.1 Pseudomonas tehranensis
CCACAAAAGCTTTCCTTGCGGGTTGCCGATGTTGATCGTCAACAAATCCCATCCCCATCGAGTCTGTATACTGCGCCCTCGTCTTGAACACTGAGGTCGCTGCATGCCATCCGTTATTTCCACCGACGTTCTGATTGTCGGCGCCGGAGTCGCCGGCCTCTGGCTGAATGCGCGCCTGCGCCGCCAGGGCTTTTCGACTGTGTTGGTGGAAAGCGCCAGCCTCGGCGGCGGGCAGAGCATCAAATCCCAGGGCATCATCCATGGTGGCGCCAAGTACGCCTTGCACGGCGCTCTCACTGGCGCCTCGGAAGCCATCGCCGACATGCCGCGCCGCTGGCGCGAAGCCCTGGCCGGCGAGGGCGAACTGGATCTGTCCGGCGTGCGCCTGCTGTCCGAAGCTCACTACCTCTGGTCTCCCGGCACCCTGGCCGGCAACCTCACCAGCTTCTTCGCCAGCAAGGCCGTGCGTGGGCGGGTCGATCAGGTCAAGGGCGAGCAACTACCGCCGGCCCTGCAAGACAAGCGCTTCAAGGGCAAGGTCTATCGTCTGGCCGAGCTGGTGGTGGACGTCCCCAGCCTGCTTGCACGGCTGGCGGATCTGGCCGGCGATGGTTTGCTGGCCGGCAAAGATATCGAGCCATTGCGCGACGGCGACGAACTGATCGGCCTCAAGGTTGATGGCCGCGAGATCCGCGCCCAACGTATCGTCCTCAGCGCCGGGGCCGGCACCGCCGACCTGCTCAAGGCCCTGAGCCTGGACCAACCGGCCATGCAGCGTCGGCCGTTGCATATGGTGCTGGTCAAGGGACCGAGCCTCAAGCCGCTGTACGCCCACTGCCTGGGCGGCGGACCGAAGCCGCGCATCACCGTGACCACCCACCCGGCCGCGGATGGCCAATGGGTCTGGTACCTGGGCGGCGACATTGCCGAAGCCGACGGCGTGGCCCGCGAACCCGCCGCACAGATTGCTACCGCCCAGAAAGAACTTGGCCAATTGCTGCCCTGGGTCGACCTCAGCACCGCACAATGGGCCACGCTGCGCGTCGATCGTGCCGAACCGCTGCAATCGGGCCTGACCCGCCCGGACAACGCCTTTCTCGCCGAGCAGGATCGCCTGCTGGTGGGCTGGCCGACCAAACTGGCCTTGGCCCCGGACTTTGCCGATCGGGTGATCGCCACACTTCAACGCGATGGCATCGCCCCCAGCCATCCGGCGCCATTGCCGGACCTGCCGAAACCACCCATGGGCGTCCCTGCCTGGGAGCAGCTGCTGCCATGAGCCAACCGACCCTGCACGACTTGCATCGCCCGCTGGGCACTAACGGCCCGCGGGTTTCACCCCTGGGCCTGGGCACCGTCAAGCTCGGCCGCGACCAGGGGGTCAAATACCCCAACGGTTTCCAGATTCCCGATGACGACGAAGCGCGGATGCTGCTCAAACTGGCGCGTGATCTGGGTATCAACCTGATCGATACCGCGCCGGCCTATGGCCGCAGTGAAGAACGCCTGGGCCCGTTGTTGCGCGGCCAGCGTCAGGATTGGGTGATTGTCAGCAAGGTCGGCGAAGAATTCAGTGACGGCCAGTCGCACCACGACTTCAGTGCCGCCCACACCCGATTTTCGGTGGAACGCAGCCTCAAGCGTCTGGAAACGGACTACATCGACATGGTGCTGGTGCACTCCGACGGCAATGACCTGGCGATTCTCAACGACAGCGAGGTCTACCCGACCCTGGCGGCGCTCAAGCGCGAGGGCAAGATCGGCGGCTTCGGTTTTTCCGGCAAAACCGTCGAGGGCGGTTTGCAAGCGCTGGAGCAAGGCGATTGCGCGATGGTCACCTACAATCTGAACGAACGAAACGAGAAGACGGTCATTGACTACGCAGCCTTGCATGGCAAGGCGATTCTGGTAAAGAAAGCCTTGGCCAGCGGTCACGTCTGCCTGAACCCTGGTGTGGACCCGGTCCGGGCCAGCTTCGAACTGTTGTTTGAGCATCCCGGTGTCGCCAGTGCTATTGTCGGCACCATCAATCCGCTGCACCTCGCCCATAACGTCGCGACCGTTGCCAAGGTCCTTCGTAGAAACTGACGCCGCCCTGCGCGGCCTTAAGGAAGGAGCCGACATGCCGCGTACGCTCATCAGAAAAAACCCCAGCGACTTCAAGACCCTGCCCCTGTTCGTCGAAGCGACACCCGAAGGCCTGACTTACCAGAGCGTCGGGATGCCATTGAATTTCTCCCAGACCCTGCAACGGCGTCGCCCGGTGACGGTGGACGACGCCGAGCGTTTTTCCCTGGAACTGGCAAACCTGGGCGTCTCGGTGCGCCTCACCCTGCACTGGCAGAACCGCGACTATTGGGTACTGGTGCGCCAGCGCCGACAGGACCGTGGCGATGTGGTGCTCAAGCTGATTTCCGGTTATGTCCCGGCCCATGAGCTGAACCTGCCGCTGCTCACCGCCATCAGCGAAATTGCCGAAGAATGCCTGCTGGAAACCCCCGAGGGCTGGCTGGGCGGGCGTTTCAATGACACCTGGTTGCCGGCGCCCTACGCCAGCGCCCTGCATTATCGGGAAGCCTTGCCGTTTCGCCTGACGCCGCTGTCCGGCTCGGCCCGCCCGGTGCGCAGTGCCAACCTGCAACTGATCGAGCGGCCACGGGCCTACGTGCACCTGCCCACGGCTTCGCTGCAACTGATTTACGATTTGCGCCTGGATGTGCCCAAGGAAGCCAAATCCCTGAGCCTGTTTCATGTGGATGAGCGACTGGAGGGAGACCAACTGGTGGCGCGCCTGGACCGCAAGCGACCCGATCTTTATCTGATGCCGCTACAGGACGGTCAGCCCTTGCCCGAGCTGTACACCTTGAAAAAGGATCAACTGTACCCGGCCAGCACCCGTGGGTTGTACCTGGCGGAGAGTTTCGCCAGGCAGGACGGCTGGCTGGTACGAGACGAGCGGATTCGCTGGAAGGATTGGCTGCGCCAGCAGGGGCTGACGCCACCGGGCAAGGAGTCGGGGCTGACCCGATTGAGGGGCAAGGCCCGGCAGTTACTCAAGAAGATCGTGCCGCGCAAGGTGGCGCGTTAACTGTCCCAGCACCTGAAGCGCTGTTGTGGCGAGGGAGCTTGCTCCCGCTTGGCTGGGCTGGCTCTGCAGTGCGAAGCGCCCATAAAAAGGGGGTTGCTACGCAACCCAGCGGGAGCAAGCTCCCTCGCC
>NZ_JABWQV010000381.1 GCF_014268615.1 Pseudomonas tehranensis
CCAGCGGGAGCAAGCTCCCTCGCCACCGAGATCCAACGAAATTTTTACAGTGCTTTACTGACTTTGACGTCGCTGATCACATCATCGGTCTGGTCATGCATTGCCCGCAGCGCCGCCATGGCTTCGTCCACTGTGCCGGTTTGCAGTTGCGCGAATTCGAAGCGGCGTTCGCCGTTAAGCTTGTAATTGATGACGTATTTGGTTGTCTGGGCCACGTTTTTGCCTGTCTTGAAGGGCGATGCTCAGCTCAGTTTCGAGCTGGAACGCCGGATGATTTTGATCTTGTGGGTCAGGGTCGGCTTGCGCGTGACGCTGATGGCACGGCGGTTGACGGTGTCGATGGTGATGTTCCAGAAGCCGGTGCTCGGTGCGGTGATCCTGGCCGGGAACGTGTCGAACGCGCCGCCGTGATAGGTGTGCCGGCCGCCGTTCTTGAAACTGCGGAAGTTGGCGTCGTTCATCAAGCGGATGTTGCACATTTGCGAGCATTCGATGACGACGATATCGTCTTCGTTGAGGTGCTCGCGCTGGTGAATGAATTTCATGGGCGCCTCCAAAAGGGCTTTTTCTACCAAATCAAAACGATAGCAAGGTCAATGCTGCGCAGTTTATCAGCACCGGGTGCTAATATCCGGCCTGCGCGCCACGCTTTGTTCATTTATCGCAGGACGCGCAAAAAAACACGCAGGACGCTGGAGAAAAGCAGCGTTTACATTGTCGGAGGATCTTTATCGGAGGAATCATATGAAGCGCAGCGTGTGGGTGTTGGCATTGGCCATGAGTGGATGTGCATCGGTATCGGACATCAACCAGACACCGCCCACCATGAATGTCATCTCCGGAAAGAAGCCTCAGGAATATGCCAAGTGCGTAGCTGACAAGCTGGCCAGCACCCGGGGGCCGCTGCAAATGGAACCGCACAAGAATGGCGTGCGCTTGATCGTCCCCGGCAAATTGTCGACGCTGCCGGCGGCGGTGTTCGACATTGATGAGCGCTCCAGTGGCAGCAGTATCAAGCTGCACGAAAGTCTGTCCAACGTGCCCGTACGTCCAGGTGATGTGCAGGACGCGGCCAACGCCTGCATTTCCGGTTGAGCCAGGGCTCGGCCTGACGGGCAGGCCGGGCATCGGATAAACTGCTGCCCTCGACAAAAAATGCCGCCACGGTCGACGTTGGCGGCATTGTCATTTATGGAGCCAGTCGATGAAGCGCGAGCAGGTGCGTGAGCGCCATGCAGAAGGTCTTATCTGCGCCACCCATGTGATTCAGAACCCGGCGAACCCGGGGGAGTGGATCGTCTTTTTCAAGAAAAGCGCAGGACGCAGCTTTTTTCTGGTGGATGACCAGGACGAAGTTGAGTCCTTCAGCCGTCTCGACGACCTGATCGAGATCATCCGCGGCCTGGGGATCAAGTTCGCCGAGATCCACATCTGAGTGTCAGGCCACCGGGTTATTTACACACCACCAGGACGCTGCGGCTGGTGAAGTTGCCGACATCGACACCCAGGGTCTTGTCGCTTTCCTTGGCTTGCGGCGTGCCATCGGTACCCACGATGCGGTAGCCGGTGCCGGCACAGGAGGCGTCAGCCTTTTCATAACAGGTGGCCCAGGAGTTCGCTTCGCCCGAGCAGTCGATGGTCAGGCCTTGTTCGCCGGTGTTCAGGTAGGTTTTTTCGGCCGTGGCACAGCCTGCCAGGGCCAGGACTGCAAACAGCGCCAGAAATTTTTTCATGGAATCGTCATCAAGAAGGAAGGGGCTGGCGCGAGGTTATAGCGAATGGCCATTTCGGTACAGATAAACAAAGCCTCGTTCCATGCCAGACGACATTTACTTGAGGCTTGTCTCGTTACTTTTTACGACGGGGGCTGCGCGCTGGAGCCGTTTCACGCTCTTTGGCCGCCGGGGCAGCGCGCTCGTCCTGAAACACAGCGGCCACTTCCACCGCCATCGCTTTGCTGGGCAAGGGGCCGGCGACCTGTTCACCGTGGTAGTTGATGATCCACCACTGACCGTCTTTGTCCTGGCTGACCGAATAACCGTTTGCGTTTTTTGTTGCCGACATCTAGCTGCCTCATTGGCGGGATCAAGAGTGCCATGATACGTCAAATGCTCGCAAACAGCGCCCATGAGCGTACAGTGAGACCGCCTGGCCATCGCAATGAAAGATGATTGAACTATCCGCCATTTTTTATTTCTCTATGATGGCATCGATTGGCCAGCCTGGGCATTGTAAGGTGCCTGTGGCCTGATTAGACTGCGCCGAAACTCGTACATACCGCCTTTTCAAGGACTTATATGATCAAGAAATGCTTGTTCCCAGCAGCCGGTTACGGTACTCGCTTCCTGCCAGCGACTAAAGCCATGCCTAAAGAAATGCTGCCGGTGGTGAACAAGCCACTGATCCAGTACGGCGTCGAAGAAGCCCTTGCTGCGGGCTTGACGGAAATCTCCATCGTCACTGGCCGCGGCAAGCGCGCCCTGGAAGACCATTTCGACATCAGCTACGAGCTGGAAAACCAGATCAAGGGCACCGACAAAGAGAAGTACCTGGTCGGCATCCGCAAACTGCTGGACGAATGTTCGTTCTCCTACACCCGCCAGACCGAAATGAAAGGCCTGGGCCACGCGATCCTGACCGGCCGCCCACTGATCGGTGACGAACCCTTCGCCGTGGTCCTGGCGGACGACCTGTGCGTCAACCTCGAAGGCGACGGCGTGTTGACCCAGATGGTCAAACTGTACAAGCAGTTCCGCTGCTCCATCGTGGCGATCCAGGAAGTCGATCCGCAGGAAACCAACAAGTACGGCGTAATCGCCGGCGAAATGATCCGCGACGACATCTACCGCGTCCACAGCATGGTTGAAAAACCAAAGCCTGAAGATGCGCCGTCGAACCTGGCAATCATCGGTCGTTACATCCTGACCCCGGACATCTTCGACCTGATCGAACAGACCGAGCCAGGCAAGGGCGGTGAAATCCAGATTACCGACGCCCTGATGAAGCAGGCCCAGAACGGCTGCGTCATGGCCTACAAATTCAAAGGCAAGCGTTTCGACTGCGGTGGCGCCGAAGGCTACATCGACGCGACCAACTTCTGCTTCGAGAATTTCTACAAGACCGGCAAGGCTTACTGATAGCCTGCGCCGCACCTTGAAAAACGCCCCGACTGGTTCGGGGCGTTT
>NZ_JABWQV010000382.1 GCF_014268615.1 Pseudomonas tehranensis
TGTGGGAGCGAGCCTGCTCGCGATGGGGGCCCGTCAAACGCCACATCACCTCATTGACTCCCTCCCCCCACAATCCCAACCGAACATCTATTCTTACTAAAGGTCAACAAAGGAGAATACAGACCGGAGGGATGTTCATCGTGCACATAGCGGACATAACCATGTTCTACGCCCCCGCCAGCGGCGGCGTGCGCACTTATCTGGATGCCAAGCACCGGCGCCTGAGTGATCGGCCCGCCATTCGTCACAGTCTGTTGATCCCCGGCGCGCATTTGAGCGAGCACGACGGGATCTATCAGGTTCCCGCCCCCGCGCTGCCTTTCGGCAAGGGCTATCGCTTCCCGCTTCGCCTGGCACCTTGGCGCAATGTCCTGCGTGATTTACAACCAGACCTGATTGAAGTCGGTGATCCCTACCTGACCGCATGGGCTGCCCTGGACGCCCGGCGTCAGCTCGATGTGCCCGTGATCGGTTTCTATCACTCCGACCTGCCGCTGCTGGTCAGCAACCGGATGGGCAACTGGTTCACGCCCAACATCGAAGCCTATGTCAGCAAGTTGTACGGCAATTTCGACCGGGTCCTGGCGCCGAGCCAGGTCATGGCCGACAAGTTGATCGGGCTTGGGGTCAAGAATGTCTACGTGCAGCCTTTGGGCGTGGATTTGCAAACCTTCAACCCCGCCGCCCGTGACCCGGAACTGCGAGCCGAACTGGGAATCGCCGAAGACACCCGCCTGCTGATTTTCGCCGGTCGCGGTTCCAGGGAAAAAAACCTGCCGGTGCTGCTCAAGTGCATGAAACGCCTGGGCGAGCGTTATCACCTGCTGCTGGTGGGTTCGTCCATGCCCGCCGTGGTGCCGGACAACGTTACGGTGGTCGATGAGTTCTGTCCGGCGCCGCAAGTCGCCCGGCTGATGGCCAGCGCCGATGCCTTGGTGCATGCCGGCGACCAGGAAACCTTCGGCCTGGTAATCCTTGAAGCCATGGCCAGCGGCATCCCCGTGGTGGCGGTGGCGGCCGGGGCCTTCACCGAAATCGTCCACGAAGACTGCGGCCTGCTGTGCACGCCCGACAATCCACAAGCCATGGCCAACGCCGTGCGGCAGCTGTTTGCCGAAGGCTGCCAGCGACGCGGTGTGCTGGCGCGCCAGCACGTGGAGCGCCACTACGCCTGGGACTCGGTGGTCAACAGCCTGTTGGGGCACTACTACAGCGTACTGGGTGAACAACTGCCCCTGCTGGCCAATGGTTGAGGTGACGTCCGTGTCGATCAATCACTCGCCCAGCCTGCTGTTGGTGTTGCATGACGTGGCGCCGCAAACCTGGCCTGACTACCAGCCCTTTGTCGAAGCTGTCGACGCCCTTGGCCACGTGCCAATGACCTGGCTGGTGGTGCCGGACTTTCACCACACCAACGCGCTGGAGCATCACCCAGGCTTTCGACGCCTGCTCGACGAGAGGGTCGAGCGCGGCGACGAATTGGTGCTGCACGGCTACTACCATTGCGACGACGGTCCACCGGCGACTCATCCCAAGGACTGGTTCATGCGCCGGGTGTATACCCACGAAGGCGAGTTCTACAGCCTCGGCGAGGAGGCGGCCCTCGCCCGCCTGCGCGCGGGTGTCGAAATCTTCCAGCGCTACCAGTGGCCGCTGGAGGGTTTCGTCGCGCCGGCCTGGCTCATGAGCGAAGGCACGCGCCAGGCACTGCGCCAGTTGCCACTGAGTTACACCAGCGATCCCCAGCACCTCTATCGCTTGCCGGACTTCACCCCGCTCGACGCCCCGGGGTTGGTCTGGAGCGCCCGCAGCGCCTGGCGCCGTGGCCTTTCCAAAGTCATCAATGATCAACGTGAACAGCGCTGGCGCCAGGCGCCAGTCATTCGCCTTGGCCTGCATCCCGTCGACATGCGTCACGACTTTTCCCGGAATTATTGGTTGCGCACCCTCGAACGCCTGCTCAACGACGGCCGCGAGCCGTTAACCAAGGTCCAATGGCTGATGACCCAGGGCCTGCGGGCCTGCGACGCCGCATGAAACGGCTGATCTGGCTGAGCGCCGCCTTGCTCATGGCGCTGCTGGTGCCGTGGCTGATGGGTGGCGGGGAGATGTGGTCGCGGGTGCAGCGTTTTCCCTTGTCATTGCTGCTGACCATGCTCGGCATGATTGTCCTCTGCTGGGGCTTGAACTCCGTGCGTCTGCGTTTGCTGCTGGGTGAACACCGCGGGCGCGTCGGCCGGCTGAAAAGCATTGGCGTCGTCATGTCCACCGAGTTCGCCATGTGCGCCACGCCCGGCGGCAGTGGCGGGCCGCTGACGCTGATGGCATTGCTGGCGCGTAATGGCGTGCGTCCGGCCCATGGCAGCGCGGTGTTTGCCATGGATCAGTTGAGCGATCTGCTGTTTTTCCTCTGTGCCTTGGTCGGCATCCTGTTTTATGCACTGTTCCAGAACCTCAGCCAGCGCATCGAATGGATGCTGGCATTGAGTGCCTTCTCGTTGTTTGGCGGACTGTTCGGCTGCGTGCTGGTGGCCCGCTACCACCGCAAACTGATTCTGCTGGGCGCGCGGTTATTGCGACATTTGCGGGTAAAGACCGCCACTCGCCAACGCTGGGGACGCAAGATCCTGCACTTTCTGGCGGCATTTACCGACACCCTGAAATTGCCCCGTCAGACCCTGTTTCAAGTCTTCGGCCTGACGTGCCTTCACTGGGCGCTGCGCTACAGCGTGTTGTATCTGGCGTTGAGAGGACTGGGGGCGGATTTGCAGTGGGCCTGGAGCTTTCTGATCCAGATGCTCTCCTTGAGCGCGGGGCAGTTCAGCCTGCTGCCCGGCGGCGCCGGGGCGGCGGAGTTGACCTCAGCGGCACTGCTGGCGCCGATGGTGGGCAAATCCACAGCGGCAGCGGCGATTCTGATCTGGCGGGCGGTGACGTATTACTTTTATCTGGTCGCCGGTGGACCGGTGTTCTTTTTGATGGTCGGGCGACCATTGATCAAGAAACTGATCAAGCTCAAGCAAGCCTGACGCCCATCCACACATCACCGCTTCGCGCTTTTGCAGGAGCTGGCGAAGCCTGCGATCTCTTGGCGTTTTCAGCGAGGCTGAAGATCAAAAGATCGC
>NZ_JABWQV010000383.1 GCF_014268615.1 Pseudomonas tehranensis
CGGGAGCAAGCTCCCTCGCCACAAAAGCAGTTGTTCACACCGACGCTCCAAAAAATTAACAACGTTTAACTCACGCAAATGCCCCCTCTGACCGGACCATTGAGCCATCCACTCATCTCAAGGAATCACGTCATGAGCACCTTCATCACCCGCGACGGCACCGAGATTTACTACAAGGATTGGGGCAGTGGTCAACCGGTGGTCTTCAGCCATGGCTGGCCGTTGAACTCGGACAGTTGGGAGGCGCAGATGATGTTCCTGGCGTCCAACGGTTACCGCGTGATCGCCCATGACCGCCGCGGGCACGGACGCTCCAGCCAGCCTTGGGACGGCAACGACATGGACACCTATGCCGATGACCTGGCCGAGCTGATCGAGCGGCTGGACCTCAAGAATGCGGTGCTGCTGGGCTTCTCCACCGGCGGTGGCGAAGTCGCCCGCTACATGGGGCGTCATGGTGCCGCCCGCGTCGCCAAACTCGGGCTGATTTCGGCGGTGACCCCGTTGATGCTCAAAACCCCGGCCAACCCGGGTGGCTTGCCCGTACAGGTGTTCGACGGTTTCCGCCAAGCCTCCCTGGCTGACCGTTCTCAGCTATACAAAGAAGTGGCCAGTTCGTTCTTCGGTGCCAACCGACCGGGCGCCAAGGTCTCCCAGGGCATGATCGACTGGTTCTGGATGCAGGGCATGCTCGCCGGGCACAAGAACACCTACGACTGCATCAAGGCGTTCTCGGAGACGGATCTGTCCGAAGACCTGCGCAATATCGATGTGCCGACCCTGGTGGTCCATGGCGATGATGATCAGGTGGTCCCGATCGAAACCGCGGGCATTGCCGCCGCCAAGTTGCTCAAAAACTCGCAGTTGCTGATCTACCCCGGCGCGCCGCATGGCCTGACCGATACCCACAAGGATCGCTTGAACGCGGACCTGCTGGCGTTCATCCAGGGTTGACCAAGCACTAACCTGTGGGAGCGGGCTTGCTCGCAAATGCGGTGGCACATTCGACATAAGTGTCCACTGACCCACCGCTTTCGCGAGCAAGCCCGCTCCCACAGGACCGGTATTCAACAGGAATAGCACCCATGAACCGCAATGACTTGCGCCGCCTCGACATGAACCTGCTGGTGATCTTCGAGGCGCTGATGTTCGAGAAGAACCTGACCCGTGTCGCCGAAAAGCTGTTCATGGGCCAGCCGGCGGTGAGCGCCGCGCTGGGACGCTTGCGGGACCTGTTTGACGATCCGCTGCTGATTCGCAACGGTCGCGGTATGGAGCCGACGCCGCGGGCCCTGGCGATCCTGCGGGAACTGCAACCGGCGATGGATACGATCTCGGGCGCGGTCAGTCGAGCCAAGGCTTTCGATCCCTCTACCAGTTGCGACGTGTTCCGCATCGGTTTGTCCGATGATGCCGAGTTCGGCTTGTTTCCACCCTTGCTCAGTCAACTGCGCGAAGAGGCCCCCGGCATCATCGTGGTGGTGCGCCGGGCCAATTTTCTGCTGATGTCGTCGCTGCTGGCCAGTGGCGAAATCAGCGTCGGCGTGAGTTACACCACCGACCTGCCGGCCAATGCCAAACGCAAGAAACTGCGCGACATTCCCTGCAAGGTCTTACGCGGCGATCAGCGCCCAGGGCCGCTGACTCTGGACGAATACTGCGCGCGGCCCCATGCCATGGTTTCGTTTTCGGGCGACCTGAGCGGCAACATCGACCTGGACCTGGCCCGCATCGGTCGAACGCGCAAAGTGGTGTTGGCAGTGCCGCAGTTCAGCGGCCTGCGGGCCTTGCTGGCAGGCACCGAATTGATCGCCACCGTGCCTGACTACGCCGCCTGTGCGCTGGTGGAAGGCTGCGCGCTGCGTGCTGAGGATCCGCCGTTCCAGATCAATGCCGCCGAGTTGTCGATGGTTTGGAGCGGTGTGCATGACAACGATCCGGCCGAGCGCTGGCTGCGCTCGCGCATTGCCACCCATATGTCTCAACCGTTGCCGGCCGCCGCCTACCCGGAGGGAGCTCACCGATGAGCATCGTGGATGAACGTTCCCTGCAGGATCTGGGTTTGCTGTTCCTGCGCCTGAGCGGTGGGTTGTTTTTACTGTGGGTCCACGGGCTGCCCAAGCTGTTGCATTACAGCGTTGAGCTGACGCGTATCGAGGACCCGTTTCACCTGGGCGCCGCGCCCACCCTGATGCTGGCGATTTTCGCCGAAGTGCTTTGCCCTCTGCTGATCATAGCCGGGGTCTTCGTGCGTCTGGCGTGCGTGCCGATCCTGTTTCTGCTGGCCGTCGCGCTGGTGGTGGTACACCCGCAGTGGACCCTGGAGGAAGGGCAGTTCGGCTGGTTGCTGCTGATTGTATTTACCAGCGTGTTGATTGCCGGGCCTGGACGGCTGGCGATGAACACGCGTTTTGTTGGAGTGCTACGTCATGTCTGAACCTCAAACCGTTGATTCCACCCGCGACCCTGCAAAACCTGGCTTTGATGAAATCGTCACGCTGGTGATCAAGCACCGGATCAAGTCCGGTCAGGACGCGGCTTATGAGGCCTGGCTGCGCCGCACCGTGCGGGTGGCCGGTCAGTGGCCTGGGCACCTGGGTGTGGATGTGGTGCGGGGCAAGCTGGGCGGGTTGTCGCTGTTTACCTGCGTGCTGCGTTTCTGCTCCACCGAGGCGATGCAACGCTGGCTGGATTCGCCCCAGCGCCGCGAGTTGGTGGAAGAAGCCGCGCCGCTGCTGGCCGATGGCGACCAGACCGAAGTCGCCCCTCACAAGGAGTTCTGGTTCGCGCCGTTGGCGGATGCCTCCATCCCCCCGCCACGCTGGAAACAGGCGGTGGTGACGCTGTTGGTCATCCTGCCCCACACCTTGCTGGTGCCGCTGATCTGGGGACCTTTGCTGCAACTGCACGCATTTCTTTCCAACTACGTAGTCGCCACGTTCCTGATCACCCTGACCATCGTGCTGTCGGTGGTGTACGTGTGCATGCCGCTGGCGACCCGCCTGTTCGCGCCGTGGCTGGAAGCCTCCCAAACCCACGAACACCTGGAGCCCTAAGCAGCGCCGAGCTGTTGTGACAAACACTGTTGTGGCAAGGGAGCTTGCTCCCGCTGGGCTGCGAAGC
>NZ_JABWQV010000384.1 GCF_014268615.1 Pseudomonas tehranensis
ACAGCTCCTACAGAATCCAGCGGGAGCAAGTTCCCTCGCCCTAAAAAGACCGCGTTCGCCTCGGTTATTTTAGTTAGCCAGGAATAGCATAAATTCTCATTAGTAGTGTTATATTGTTTCTATTCTAAGAATTGGAACAACATAACATGTCATCTCTAAAACGGATTTCCCTCGCCAGCCTGGCCCTGGGTCTGCTGGGTGAACCGGTTATGGCCGAGGAAATCCAGCCGATGGAACTGGACACCATCAACGTCTCTGCCGACTACGAATCCCCTACCGGTCCCGTAACGGGTTATCGCGCCACTCGCTCGGCCAGCGCCACCAAAACCGATACCGCCCTGCGGGACATCCCGCAATCGATCAGTGTGATCCCCGCCAGCGTTCTCAAGGACCTGGGCAGCACCAACGTTGAACGGGCCTTGGAATATGCCGGCGGCGTGTCGAAGCAAAACAACTTCGGTGGCCTGACGCTCTACGAATACAGCGTGCGCGGTTTTACCACTTCGGAGTTCTACAAGGACGGTTTCAGCGCCAACCGGGGTTATCCGAGTACGCCGGACGCGGCCAACATCGAACGCATCGAAGTGCTCAAAGGACCGGCGGCCAGCCTTTACGGGCGCGGCGACCCCGGCGGTACGGTGAACATCGTCACCAAAAAGCCCCAACCCGAAGCCTTCACCACCCTGCAAACCAGCGCTGGCAGCTGGGATCGCTACCGCACCGCGCTGGACGTCAACACGCCCCTGGACGCTGAGGGCAATCTGCTGTCGCGGGTCAACCTGGCGGTCGAGGACAATCACAGCTTTCGCGATCACGTCCAGAGCAAGCGCGTCTTCGTCGCCCCCTCCCTCAGCTGGCAACTGAGCCCCGATACACGGCTGCTGGTGGAAAGCGAAATCGTGCGCCACAGCTCGACATTCGACCGCGGCATCGTCGCACCGAACAACCGCTGGAGCGGCGTTTCCCGCTCGACCTTCCTGGGCGAACCCAACGACGGCGACATCGACAACCACAACAACATGCTCCAGGCCGCCCTCGAACATCAGCTCAACGATGCCTGGCAACTGCGCCTGGCCAGCCATTACAAACAGGGGGAACTCTGGGGCTTTGCCTCCGAGGCACTCCCGCTGAACGCCGACGGCCACACGGTGAACCGCCGCTACCGCGAACGTGACAACAATTGGCACGACAGCATTACCCAGCTGGAACTGCGAGGCCTGTTCGACCTGGGCCCCTGGCAGCATGAACTGCTGATCGGCACTGAGTACGAGGACTACCGCAAGAACGAGCGCGTGACCACGATCAACGGTGGCACTTACCCCATCGACATCTATCAACCGGTCTATGGTCAGCCGAAACCTGATGGTCAACGTACCGGCACCGATTTTTTCGAGCGTGTGAAAAGCCGTGCGCTGAATCTTCAGGATCAGATCGTCTTCACCGACAAACTGCGAGGCATGCTCGGCGTGCGTTATGAGCATTTCGAGCAGAGCATCGACAATCACGTCACCAACCGCACCAACCGCCAACGCCACGACGCCCTCACGCAACGGGCCGGTTTGCTGTATCAACTGACGCCCGAAGTCGGGCTGTTCGCCAACGCCTCCACCTCGTTCAAACCCAACAATGGCCTGGACGCCAGCAACAATACTTTTGACCCGGAGGAAGGCGTTGGTTATGAAGTGGGGATCAAGAGCGAACTGTTCGACGACCGCCTGAGCACCACCCTGGCGGCGTTTCATATAGAGAAGGAAAACGTCCTGGCGCTCGACCCGGCCACCAATACCAGCCGCGCCATGGGCAAGGCCCGCAGCCAGGGGTTCGACCTGCAAGTCACCGGACAGGTGACTGACGCCATCCGGGTGATCGGCGCCTTCGCCTACATCGATGCCGAGGTAACCAAGGGTGACGAAACCATTCCCACCGGCAGCCGGATCCTTGGTGTCGCCAAGCGCAGCGGCAGCGTGCTGGGGGTCTACGAATTTCAGAACGGGCACCTGCGCGGCTCGGATGTCGGCGCGGCGTTCACTTACGTCGGGGATCGCTCGGGCGAAGCCGGCAAGGACTTCGAACTGCCGGCCTACCACACGGTGGATCTGCTGGCCCATTACAAGGCCAGCGACAACGTCACCGTGGGCCTGAACCTGAACAACGTCTTCGACGAAAAATACTACGAGCGCTCCTACAGCAACTACTGGGTCAACCCCGGCGAGCCACGCAACTTTACCGTCAGCCTCACCCTTGATCTGTAAAAAGGAAAATCAATGAAATACCCCAAGACCTTCGCCCTTCTCAGCCTATTCCTGGCCACACAAGCCTCGGCCCATGGCCTGTGGACCGAACAACGGCGCGGCAACATCGAAGTGATCTACGGCCACGGCGCCGAGGACAATGCCTTCAAGGCGCAGAAAATCAGCGGCGCCTGGGCCTATGACCTGGGCGGCAAGATGATCCCGGTCACCGTGGAGCGCTTGCCCGACCATGCTCGCCTGCAACCCCTCAAGCCACCCGCCGTGATGGCCGTGGAGCTGGACAACGGCATGTGGTCCCAGACCGCCGACAAGAAGTGGATCAACGAAGGTCGCAGCAAGGTGCCGGGGGCGATTGAGTCGACCCACACCTTCAAGTACAGCCTGGCGATCTACGAGCCGGGGGCGAAGTTGCCAAAACTCGATCAGGTCAAGTTCCTGATCCTGCCGGAAGTCGACCCGCTGACCGTTGGCCCGGGCCAGTCACTGCCGGTGCGGGTGCTGCTGGACGGCAAACCGGCCGCCGGGGTGAAGCTGGTGGGTGATTACCGCAGCGCACCGGACACCGTATCGACTGAAACCGACGCCGAAGGCCGGGCCAAAGTGCTGGTGCGTAACGAGGGGTTGAATGTGATCGCCGCGCAGATGGAAATTGCGCTCAAGGACAACAAGGACGTGGCAACCCGAGGGGTGTTCACCTCGCTGACCTTCCTGGGTGAAGAGCATCACGAATAACCCACACTGAAGGCGCATTGATCAGTGGGAAAGATTGACCTGTGGGAGCAAGGCTTGCCCGCGATAGCGCGGTGTCAGTCAACTTAAATGCTGACTGAACCTCCGCCATCGCGGGCAAGCCTTGCTCCCACA
>NZ_JABWQV010000385.1 GCF_014268615.1 Pseudomonas tehranensis
CGCGAGCAGGCTCGCTCCCACAAGGGGATTTTCAGTGTGGCTTAGAGCGGCTTGCTGCCGATGCTGACGCCTAGGGTATGACTGGCCTGCGGCAGCAGCGTTACCACATCGTCCATCACATTCGCCGTCTCGATACACAGCATGCGCTGCCAGCCATCGTCGGCCATGTCGCTGAAGGCCTTGGCGCGTTCGGTCCAGGGGTTCCAGATCACCGCCGAGCGTGAACCGCTGCTGGTCAGTTCGATGCGTCGTTCCCAGTGCGGGTCAACGATGCTCAGCGTCGGTGGGGTATCGAGATAGATGCGATCAGTCTCGCCGGCAAAGTGCAGATCGCCGGCCTGGGTTGCGGTATTCCAGTCGTCCAGTGTTTCGATATAACGCAAGCCATCCACGCCTTCGACATGCACGTTGCGCACGTCACTGACAGCAAAGTAACTGTGCAGTGCCTGGCTCAGACTGACGATTTCGCTGCCGCGGTTATGGCTGGTGAGGTGGATGTGCAACTGCTCGTCCATCACGATAGTCAGCGTCAGGTCCACCTGATGGGGCCAGCCCGAGAGGCCATTTTCGGGGTAGGGCAGCACGAATTCCACCTTGAGGCTTTCGCCTTCGGTTTCGATGCCCTTCAACTCCCAATCCATCGCCCGCACCAGGCCGTGAGCGGTGGCCGGTTCGTTGCTCACGCGCATGGCCTGCACGCTGTCGGGGTTGCGCGTCAGGTTGCCGAACCACGGCCAGCACACCGGCACCCCGGCACGGATGCTCTTGCCCGCCTTGAACGTTGCCTGGTCGTTGAGCCAGATCAGCGGCGGCTGGCCGTCGACCTGATAGCTGAGGATGTGCGCGCCTTGCTGGGCCACCAGCAACTCGGCCTGACCGTGGCGGATGCGCCAGCCGTTCAGTTCATCCAGTTTGACGGCTTCGACATGGGGCGTAGGCATACTGCAAATCTCGCTCAGGAACATGAACTGCAATGGACCGCAAAACGGCCCCCGTGTTTAACGGGCGCGCGGCGGAACCGAGCGGGTACGGCCACTGCCATCGATGGCGACGAACACAAACACTGCCTCGGTGACCTTGCGCCATTCGCTGGACAGCGGGTCGTCACTCCAGACCTCGACCATCATCTGGATCGAACTGCGGCCGATCTCCAGCGCCTGGGTATAAAAAGACAGCTGGGCACCCACGGCCACCGGCACCAGAAACGCCATGCGATCGATCGCCACGGTGGCCACGCGTCCACCGGCCACTTTACTGGCCATGGCCGTGCCGGCCAGGTCCATCTGAGAAACCAGCCAGCCGCCGAAAATATCGCCAAAGCCGTTGGTTTCGCGGGGAAGCGCGGTGATTTGCAGGGCCAGGTCGCCTTGCGGGATTGGATCTTCCTGTTCGAGCTCTATCATGCCGGGGGGGCCTCTGACCCGTAACTCTGTCTGATGTATCAGGTGAATAGCCGTCTTTGAAAAAAACGATTCAGCCCGAACATGCGTTCGTCACGTTTTTCATAAAGGCGTGCCAAAGGGAAACTCTGCGAAACCGGCTGGCAGGTTACTACGCCACCAACGACGTTTTCGCACAGCAACCCCTTACAGAGTGTTGCAAGGTTGCGAGTATATCGAGCGATAGACGTCGAGACGACCACCCGGTTCCGATTTTGACTGTCAATTACGCACCTCTATGTGCTTTTTTGAACAATTTGCTATCGTGCCGAGCCTGCCCACCGTTGTCCGGGGTTGCAGAACTGACTATAAGAGAAGCCCTTGCCATGACCACTGCGCCTTCGAGCACGGCGACACCCGTTCAATCGGCTCGTCCGTTGACCCGTAACGATTACAAGACCCTGTCGCTTTCTGCCTTGGGCGGTGCGTTGGAGTTCTACGATTTCATCATTTTCGTGTTCTTCGCCACCGTGGTCGGCAAATTGTTTTTCCCCGCCGAAATGCCTGAGTGGCTGCGCTTGATGCAGACGTTCGGCATTTTTGCCGCCGGTTATCTGGCCCGGCCGCTGGGCGGGATCATCATGGCGCACTTCGGTGACCTGCTGGGACGCAAGAAAATGTTCACCCTGAGCATTTTCATGATGGCCGTGCCGACCCTCATCATGGGATTGCTGCCGACCTATGCCCAGATCGGCATGTGGGCGCCAATTCTGCTGTTGCTGATGCGGGTGATCCAGGGGGCGGCCATTGGCGGCGAAGTGCCGGGGGCTTGGGTATTCGTTTCCGAGCACGTCCCGGCGCGCCACATCGGTTATGCCTGCGGCACACTGACCTGCGGCCTGACGGTAGGCATTTTGCTCGGTTCGCTGATGGCCACTGCCATCAACAGCATCTACACGCCCGTAGAAGTGGCGGATTACGCTTGGCGGATTCCGTTCCTGCTGGGAGGTGTGTTCGGCCTGTTCTCGGTGTACCTGCGTCGCTGGCTGCACGAAACCCCGATATTCGCCGAGCTGCAACTGCGCAAGGCCCTGGCCGCAGAAGTGCCGTTGCGCACCGTGATGCGCGATCACCGTGGCGCCATCGTCATTTCGATGCTGCTGACCTGGCTGCTGTCGGCCGGCATCATCGTGATCATCCTGATGACCCCGACCGTGCTGCAAACGGTGTATCACTTCAGCCCGACCACCGCGTTGCAGGCCAACAGTCTGGCGATCGTATTCCTGAGCTTTGGCTGCATCGGTTCTGGCGTGCTGGCCGACCGCTTCGGGGCCGGACGAGTGTTCGTGTTCGGCAGCGCGTTGCTGTTGATCACCTCCTGGACCTTCTACCACAGCCTGTTCAACCATCCCGACTGGCTGTTTCCGCTCTATGCCCTGAGCGGGCTGCTGGTGGGCACCATCGGCGCGGTGCCCTACGTCATGGTCAAGGCGTTCCCGGCCGTGGTGCGTTTCAGCGGCCTGTCGTTCTCCTACAACCTGGCCTATGCAGTCTTCGGCGGCCTGACTCCGATGATCGTCACCCTGCTGCTCAAGGAAAGCCCGATGGGGCCGGCCTATTACGTGGCCGTTATCTGCGGTATCGGGATTGCGGTGGGGGCGTATCTCTGGAAGAAAGGTCGTTAGGCCTTAATCGACTGCATTGACCTCATCGCGAGCAGGCTCGCTCCCACAG
>NZ_JABWQV010000386.1 GCF_014268615.1 Pseudomonas tehranensis
TTCGCGAGCAAGCCCGCTCCCACAGGGGATAGGCGTTGTCTGTTGACCCATATCAACACCCTTCGCCTTGGATAGCGGCACAATAATGGCACCTTGCCAAAACTGTTTCCGCTATCAGAGAAGACCTTCCATGGGTGCCTGGCTTAGCAATATCTCACTGAAATACAAATTCTGGGCGGTCAATGCGGTCGCCTTTGTCACGACCTTGCTGCTCGTACTCTACGCGGTGCAGCTTGAACAACAGGCGCGCAACCATGCGGCCCAGACGAACGCCCAGGCCCAGGCACGCTTGCTGACTGCCTGGCCTGCCGGGCAGCCATTGCCCAAGGCCGATCACCTGCTGGTATTCCAGCGTGGCCAGATCCCCATGTTCAACGATCAATCATTACCCTCATTGGCAGAGGCAGACGGCTGGGTAGCGCTCTCGGCCAGCCCCTTCTTGGGCGACAATCCACTGCTGGGCGCCGACGTGATCCGTGCCGGTGACGGCCAACAGCTCGCCGTGCTGGCCCAAGGCGCAAGCCTGAGTCAGGTGTTCAGGGAACGCTTCAGCCAATACGCCGTGGCGGTGTTCGTGTTGATGCTGGCCATGCTGGGCGCATCGCAGCTGCTGATCCGGTTTCTGCTCAGCCAGCTCAACACCCTGAAGGATGTAATGCTGCACGTAGAAAAAACCGGTGACCTGTCCGCCCGCGTCCCCTTGGCCTGCAAGGACGAAGTGGGCCAGATGGCGGCGGCGTTCAATGCCATGCAAGCCGGCTATCAACGTGTGGTTGACACCGTTGCCAGCACTGCCCGGCAACTGGACAGCGGTGCAGCACGCCTGGCATCGAGCATGAACGATGTTCGCAACGGGATGCTCGGCCAGCAAAGCGAAACCGATCAGGCGGCCACGGCGATCAACGAGATGTCTGCCACGGTTTATCACATCGCCCAACATGCCGGCGCCACCCGCGACCTGTCGAAAACCGCCGATACCCTGGCCGGCAATGGCCGCGAAGTGGTCAGCCGGGTGCAACAGTCGATCACCGGGCTGTCCAGCGGTGTGCAGCAGACCGCCGAAATGATCCAGCGCCTGGCCGAAGACAGCCAGAAGATCAACAGCGTGGTCAGCGTGATCCACAGCATCGCCGAACAAACCAATCTACTGGCCCTCAACGCGGCCATTGAGGCGGCGCGAGCCGGGGAAATGGGTCGCGGATTTGCGGTGGTGGCCGACGAAGTACGCAACCTGGCCAAGCGGGTACAAACCTCCACGGATGAAATCACCACCATGGTGTCGGCCTTGCAGGCCGGAACCCGGGACGCGGTGGATTTCATGCAGGAAAGCTCCTACAAGGCCGACGATTGCGTGCAACAGGCCCGGGAAGCCGGGGAGGCTTTGGAGCAGATCACGGGGGCGGTGGCACAGATGCGCGAGAGCAACACCCAGATCGCAGTGGCGGCCGAACAGCAAAGCCAGGTTGCCGAGGAAATGAACCGGGCGGTCGTGAGCATTCGTGACGTCACTGAAAATACCGTGCGCCAGACGGTGGACTCGGCCACCACCAGCCATGAGCTGGCGACATTGGCCGGTGCGTTGAACAAGGCGATCGGGCAGCTCAAGCTTTAGGGCCCCGCAGTCTGTTGAGCTGCCTGGCAGAACGCTTGCGGCCTGGGGTTTATCTGTGGGAGCAAGGCTTGCCCGCGATGAAGACGATGTGGTCGCCCTGGGGAACGAGGCGCCTGGATCGCGGGCAAGCCTTGCTCCCACAGCGGGGATAAATCCCCTCTCCCACAAAAAAAGCAGTCCGTCGGTGAAAGGCTATGGCCACCTATCACGTCGATAGCCAACCGCGATTCGTCGCGCTGCCCGGCTGGGCCTACCCTTGGGTTATTCGGTTTAGCGAACTCAAGGATCAGCATCATGGGCAAACGTCACCCCCACTTCCCGGCCTGGCAATGGCGCGCCTGCCTTGACCATCATGGTCACCCGAGCAATCCGGTGTTGCAGCAGATTGCCGTACCGCTGTTCATCGTCGCGTTTTTGCTGATGGTATCGGGGGTATTCAGCCTGAGCCTGGCCAATGTCGCCATCGGCTCCCTCGGCATGATTGCCGCACTCGTGTTGCAGTGCCACGGTCATGAAGAGCCTTAGCCGAAAATTGTCACCGTCTGCCGGCTCATGGCGATCAAGCGACCATCAGCGCTCCAGAACCTGGCGGCGACATGGCCGTAGCCGTCCTGGGCATGCTCGATCTCGGCCAGGTATTTACACCAGTCCAGTGTCGTGAGTTCCAGCAGTGGCTGGACGAATTCAATGGTCCAAGTGAGCGTGCTGCCCGGTGCCATTTGAGTGAGATGGGGTAGCAGCGCCGGAGGCCAGGCATCGACCAATGCCAGGATGTGCCCCTCGTTCAGCGGCTCCTCTTTGACATCACCACGCAAGCGCACCCAGCCCCCCATGCTGCGGGATTTGTTGCCCGTAAACGGCAGGCCACCGACACTCCAGCACAGCGCCAGGTGACGCATGAATTCCGGCGTACCGCCCTTGATGTAGGGCAGTTCCTGGCATTGTTCCACGCTTTTGAACTCAGGCGCGGGGTCGGCCTGCACCGCCACCACGGAGGAGCGTGAGGCGCCGAAGCTGCCTTGTACCACGGTCACTACCTGACCGTTCTGTACCGCTCGCCCCAATACCTGGCTGACCGCCTTGCCTTCACGCAATACGTCGACTTCGAAACTGACGGGCACGTCGGCCTCTACCGGCCCGACGAAGGTAATCGCCAGCGAACGCACCGGGCGATCCGCCGGAACCCGCGCACGCATCGCTTCATATTGCAGCGCCGCCACCAGCCCGCCAAAACTGGCGCGCCCCTGACCCCATTCAGGCGCAATAGTCACAGCCTCTGGCTGACGGCGCACGGCATCGATCAAATCGGAAAAGCGCATGACAACCTCAAAAACATGGGAAAAAGATGCAGGAATCTTAACCAGCCCAGACGGGTGGCACAGCGCTCATTCTGGCCAAAGAGACTGGCAGAAAAGCCGCAAACCTTGAATCCACCCACAATCCAAGGGTTATGTGGCAAACAAAGATCCAATGTGGGAGCGGGCTTGCTCGCG
>NZ_JABWQV010000387.1 GCF_014268615.1 Pseudomonas tehranensis
GTAGGAGCTGCCGAAGGCTGCGATCTTTGAGATGACAATAAAAAGCCCGCAGATGATCACTCATCTGCGGGCTTTTAGTTACAGCGGCGTTCCTTAGATCGCCCCACGCTTGCGCAGCAGATCCAGCACCTGCTTGACGCTTTCTTCCAGCGACAGCGACTGGGTGTCGATCACCAGATCGGCGTCCAGCGGCACGTCATACGGGAAGGACTCACCCGGGATGTTGTCGCCGGCAGCAGCGTACAGCCCTTGCGGATCGCGCTGGGCGCAGACCGCTGGCGAGGCCTGGACATAGACCGTCAGCAGACGCTCCTTGCCGATCAGGTCCTTGGCCTGCTCACGGCCTTCAGCATTCGGGGCAACGAACGCGGCGAGGGTCAGCAGCCCGGCTTCGTTGAACTGGCGGGCGACATGAGCCGCACGGCGCCAGTTTTCGGTACGCCCGGCACGATCCTGTGGCAAGCCTTTGTTCAGGTCATGACGCAGGTTCTGGCCATCGAGCACGAAGACCGCACGGCCCATGTCGAACAGCTTGCGCTCCACCGCATAGGCCAGCGTGCTTTTGCCAGCGCCCGACAGGCCGCTGAACAGCACCGTGGCCGGTTGCTGACCGAAGCGCTGGGCGCGCTCTTCCACCGACACATGGGCCAGTTTGCCGTGATGGGTACTGTGGCCGTGGGCCAAAGGCTGGGCCACGATCATGCCGGCACCCACGGTGCCATTGGTCAGGCGATCGATGATGATGAACGCGCCGGTGGTGCGATTGCTCTCGTAACCATCCAGGGCGATCGGTGCATCCAGGGCGATCTTCACCTTGCCGATTTCGTTGAGCTGCAATGCGCTGGCCGGGCCTTCCTCCAAGGTGTTCACGTCGACCTTGTTGACGATGCTGGCAATCGAGCCCGGCACGTAACTGGTGGCGCGCTTGATGTCGTATTTCTTGCCCGGCAGCATTGGCTCTTCGGCCATCCACACCAACATCGCTTCGAAGCTGTCGGTCACCGGCGGCACGCTGTCGGCATGCACCAGCAGGTCGCCACGGGAGATGTCGATCTCGTCTTCCATGGTCAACGTCACCGCCTGGCCAGGGCCCGCGTGTTCCAGCTCGCCTTCGAAAGTGACGATGGATTTGACGCGGCTGCTCTTGCCCGAAGGCAGCACCACCACTTCGTCGCCCTTGTGCACGATGCCGCTGGCCAGGGTGCCGGCGAAACCGCGGAAGTTCAGGTTCGGACGGTTGACGTATTGCACCGGGAAACGCAGGTCGGTGAAGTTACGGTCGCCCGCCACTTCCACGGTCTCGAGAATTTCCATCAGCGACTGGCCGGTGTACCACGGCGAGCGCTCGGACTTGTTCACCACGTTGTCGCCCTTGAGGGCCGACATCGGCACGAAGTGCATGCTGGTGGGCTTCATCTTCAAGCCTTCGGCGAACTTCAGGTAGTCGGCCTTGATCGACTCGAACACGCCCTGATCGAAGTCCTTGAGGTCCATCTTGTTGATGGCCACGACGATGTGCTTGATGCCCAGCAAAGAGGCGATAAAGCTGTGACGACGGGTCTGGGTCTGCACGCCGTAGCGGGCGTCCACCAGGATGATCGCCAGGTCACAGGTGGAAGCACCGGTGGCCATGTTGCGGGTGTACTGCTCATGGCCGGGGGTGTCGGCGATGATGAATTTGCGCTTGGCGGTGGAGAAATAGCGGTACGCGACATCGATGGTGATGCCTTGCTCGCGCTCGGCCTGCAGGCCGTCGACCAGCAACGCCAAATCGATGTCGTCACCGGTGGTGCCGACTTTCTTCGAATCGCGGGTGATGGCTTCCAGGTGATCTTCGTAGATCATCTTGGAGTCGTGCAGCAGGCGCCCGATCAGGGTGCTCTTGCCGTCGTCGACGTTACCGCAGGTCAAGAAACGCAGCAGCTCTTTGCGCTCGTGCTGGCCCAGGTAAGCGAGGATGTCCTCGCTGATCAAATCAGATTGATGCGACATGACAGCCCCTTAGAAATAACCTTGACGTTTTTTATCTTCCATCGAGCCTGCGCCATCGTGATCGATGACCCGGCCCTGGCGCTCGGAAGTTCGCGTCAGGAGCATTTCCTGAATGATGTCCGTCAGGCTTTCGGCTTCGGACTCCACCGCGCCCGTCAACGGGTAGCAGCCAAGGGTGCGGAAACGCACTTTCTTTTTGACGATACGGGCTTTGTCTTCATCGGACAGGTGCTCGAGGATGCGCTCGTCGTCAATCATGATCAGCGTACCGTTCTTCTCGATCACTTCACGCTCGGCAGCGAAGTACAGCGGCACGATCGGGATGCCTTCGAGGTAGATGTACTGCCAGATGTCCAGCTCGGTCCAGTTCGACAGCGGGAATACCCGGATCGACTCGCCCTTGTTGACCTTGCCGTTGTAGACGTTCCACAGCTCCGGGCGCTGGTTCTTCGGATCCCAGCGATGCTTGCTGTCGCGGAACGAGTACACGCGCTCCTTGGCGCGGGACTTCTCTTCATCGCGACGGGCACCGCCGAACGCAGCGTCGAAACCATGCTTGTCCAAAGCCTGTTTCAGGCCTTCGGTCTTCATGATGTCGGTGTGCTTGGCACTACCGTGAGTAAACGGGTTGATGCCTTGCGCCACGCCGTCCGGGTTCACGTGAGTGATCAGGTCCAGGCCCAGTTCTTCAACCATGCGGTCGCGGAACTTGTACATTTCCTGGAATTTCCAGCGGGTGTCGACGTGCATCACCGGAAACGGCAGCTTGCCGGGGAAGAACGCCTTGCGTGCCAGGTGCAGCATCACGGCGGAGTCTTTACCGATGGAGTACAGCATCACCGGGTTATCGAACTCGGCGGCCACCTCGCGGATGATGTGGATGCTTTCCGCCTCCAGCTGTTTCAGATGCGTCAGTTTGTCGACCATGGCTACTCACGAAAACTTTCTTATGAACGGCCAGCGGGCCGTGTTCGAGCGGGGAATCCTAGCACAGCGACCTCTTCTAATCAGGGCGCCAACTAGATCGAAACAGCATATGGATATGCCTGGGGGTTCGGGCGTTACCACAGACTTTGTGGGAGCGGGCTTGCTCGCGAATGCGG
>NZ_JABWQV010000388.1 GCF_014268615.1 Pseudomonas tehranensis
GGTGACCTCGATTTCCTGCCAGGTCGGCGATTCCTGGCCATCCTTAAATTGTTTGATTTTAACTTTGCGCTTGAACATAGGCCCCCACTCCGTTGAGGCCATACTCGACCACACACCGCCAGCCACAATTTTTTCGGGGGCTGCGGGTGAGTCGTCGGGATTCAGAATCTTCACCGTCGCACCGTTGAAACCTTTACCCGAGAACACGGGCCGGTAGACCGCTGTGTAGGTGATATCGGTCGGGTCTGGAAGGGTCAGGTTGACGGGGAATGTGTAGGGCAGCGAATCAATCCAGCCATTGTCACCATCGGGAAATCGCTGAATAGCCGTCAGGCTGTACGAGCCAAATGGCCAGTTTGTCGCGGTTGTGCTCCACCTGTCTCCGTGCACCGGCGCAGGGGCCGGCGCTGTGACGCTGGGGCCGCTGACGACCGTGATCTGCACGGTTGCACCGGTGTAGCCGCTGCCTTCGAACTTCACTGAAGTGTCGGTCGGGGTGGTGACGGTGACGGCGGTCAGCTTGGGGGGGCGGACTCTGAAGGCTCGAGGTGTGCTTCGATTCGATGGGGTCCCGTCTACTCGTTGGAGTGCTGCCAGCGATGTATTCCCTACGGGCGCTGTAACGGAACAGCTCCAATTAGCCCCCGTCAACGTGTTGGTTTGGCCCAACATATCGTCCTGAGTATCGCTGAATACCTGAACGATGGCACCCGAACGCCCGTTGTTGCCGGTTACGGTAAAGGTCCTGTCTTGAACAGAATTGGCTACGGGGCCGGTGATGACAGGTACGGGTAATTCAATCACAACAGAAACATCGTCTGCCCAGTCAGAATACATACCAGCCGATGTTTGTCTGGCAGTAAACTCAAATTCCCCCAACGGCAAATTGTTATGTGGCGTTGTCCTCCAGTGCCGTTGCGAGTCAACGATACACACTGGATGGGGTATTTCCTCCGCCGAATGGCTGACGTGAAGTTGCACCTCTGCGGTCGGTAACCCAGAGCCAGAAATTTCCGGCCTGCGATGCTCAATGTCCGAGCCGGAAATAGGAGACGAGATGGAGGGCTTGGGCAGTACCGTCACAGATATATTGTCGGCCCAGCCTGATAGCACGCCACGGTGTTGCTGTCTGGCTGTCAGGACTTTTAGTCCTGGGGTCAGCGGTTCACGCAAATGTGTTCGCCACGCAAAACCGGATTCCACCCAGTCCGACAATTGCCGAGCTGTGTGGCCTTCATAAACCGCAACCCAGGCTCCAGAAGTAGCGGTACCTGAAACCTCCAGATTGGGCAGCACGTCACCGTTACGGACAGGGCTCGTTATCGAAGGGCTTTGACGACTGTAAGATGCAATAAGGTAATTGTTCAGGTCCATCCGATTATTACCCTCCCAATACACAACCCGTACACGAACCAGCTCCTCGCTAGCGTTACTCCTTACGTTGAGCACATACGGAAAGCTATGCCACGCATCATCCTGACGCGCATTGTCTTCACTGACTGAAATCCAGTTATCGTCACTATCAACCCTCAAACTAAAATGACAGTTAGGAAGACCACTAGGCCTTGATAAATACTGTTTCCCTACAACGGTAAATGATGCGCCATCCGAACTCCACTCGTACTCAAACTTATACTTCGCGATAGCCACTCCACTACCAATTGGATATAAAAACACTGTGTGCTCTGTAGCCAAACTATCAGCAGAAACAACGTCCGACACCTTACGCACATCATAAGTTTTGTCGGCATTCACGCTGTTATTTCCTTCTGATATTTCTGCCGCGTCGCGTCCATCAATATCGTCGGTGTCATCGTCGTTCATGACTAGCTCCGATTAACCTCTTCAATTGGCTGGTGTTTACAAGAGGATTCAGGGGTAGTAGATGCCAGCCTCTCAGCGTAAACACCTGTCAGTTCTGACAGTGCCGACGAGTGGCGGGGCCCGGTTTAAGGAAATATCCGGGTGACTACAGCGCCTTGCGCAACGGACTACAGATCCGCCAGAATCCGCCGGCTTGTGTGGCTTGGCCTTGCCCCGTAACTTGATTCGCGTCGCTGATAACCAGCGATCGGGTTTAGTCGCCCGGCGGTTCGACATGATGTGCACAAGCGTCATCCCGTGGGGTGTTCCCTATCCCCTACTTGATGGTGGCTGTACGCAGGGCGCCCTCGGGCGCGCCGGATTTCGTGTCTCCGCCGGTCGACTAACCTGCGTCCAGCCGCCACCCTTCATTCGTTTAGTCGCGAGCCGGGTGATGGCCCCATTACGGAGACCGATCATGATCAAACCAACACCCAATCCCCCGAAAACCGATTCACAACCCGCGCACAAAACCCTCGACGCCAAAAAACTCGACAAAGCCGCCCAGAAAGCCCTGGACCACTACCTCAAGCCCGACACCCCAGAAAAACCCGCAAGACAACTGGATTACTTCATCGTCGCCCCCAATGCCGACCCCGAGGGCATGCTGGCGCACACCTATGAAACCTTCTGCTCAGTGAGCACGCTGATTCTGGATTTATCCGAAGACCTGGAAGGTGCCCCGCGCAACCTGGCCCTGGCGATTCACCAGATGGGCGAAATGGGCGTGTTGTTGCTGGAGAAATTGCTGGATAACGAAGCGAAAGTTCAGCGCTGAAAGCGCCCTGTAGGAGCTGCCGAAGGCTGCGATCCTTTGATCTTGATCTTGGGGAGTCGCAGCTGGCGGTCTTTCGCTCAAGACTCAATTGTCTGGAAAAAGATCGCAGCCTCGTTGCACTCGGCATCTCCTACAGGGGTCACGTTTTGCGCACATGTGCAGGTGCTAATTAATCAATCTTGGGTTTGCGCATAAAAATCCGCAAAAACGCTGGAAATCATCTTTCGTACGGCATCACTGCACCAAGCAATCACGGGCGCTATCGGCCGTTTTATTTTCCGCAGAAATTTCCGCAGAAATTAACGAACAAGTACCGAGCATCAAACCGATGCCGACAACGCATGGCAACTAATGAGGCCGGACTTCGAAGCGTTCGCTCTCAACCCAATCGGAAGCCGTCGCACCGTCCGCCGTGTCGGTGAGG
>NZ_JABWQV010000389.1 GCF_014268615.1 Pseudomonas tehranensis
GGGAGCGGGCTTGCTCGCGAAGGCCGCGCCTCGGTCTTGAATCAGACCTGAGTGCCGTAGCGCTTCATCGCCTCGATCGCCAATCCGCTGCCGATGCTGCCGAAGATGTTGCCTTCCACATGCCGGGCCAGGGGGAGCATGGCCGAGACGCTGTTGCGCAGTGCCGGGATGCCGCTGGAGCCGCCGGTAAAGAACACCGTGTCCACCTGATCGACGCGTACGTTGGCATCGCCCAGCAATTGCGTGACGCTGCCGCGCACCCGCTCCAGCAGGCCGTCGATGGCCGATTCAAACAACTCCCGGCTCAGGTCCACGCTCAGGCCCGCCTCGATCCGGTCCAGGGCCACATGGCGCTGGTCGGTGTGGGTCAGCTGGATCTTGGTTTCTTCCACTTCCATCGCCAGCCAGTGCCCGGCGCGCTGGTCGATCAGCTTGAACAACCGGTCGATGCCCCCGGTGTCTTCGATGTCGTAACGCATGCTGGCCAGGGCCAGGGTGGATTTTTGTGAGTACACGCCGTTGATGGTGTGCCAGGTTGCCAGGTTCATGTGGTGGCTGGTGGGCATGTAGGCGCCGCTTTTCATGCGGCTGCCGTAGCCGAACAGCGGCATCAGGCCGGCCAGCGAGAGCTGCTTGTCGAAATCGGTCCCGCCGATGTGTACGCCGCCGGTGGCGAGGATATCCGCGTGGCGGTTGTCGTGGGTGCGGCGTTCGGGCGACAGGCGCACCAGCGAGAAGTCCGACGTACCACCACCGATGTCGACGATCAGCACCAGCTCCTCTTTCTCGATGGTCGATTCATAATCGAAGGCCGCCGCGATGGGCTCATACTGGAACGAGACTTCCTTGAAACCGATGGCGCGGGCCACGTCCACCAGGGTGTTTTCCGCTTCCTGATCGGCCATTTCATCGTCGTCGACGAAAAACACCGGGCGACCCAGTACCACTTCTTCGAATTCCCGACCGGCGGTGGCCTCGGCGCGCTTCTTCAACTGGCCGATGAACAGCCCCAGCAGGTCTTTGAAGGGCATGGCCGTGCCCAGCACGCTGGTGTCGTGCTTGATCAGCTTGGAGCCCAGCAGGCTCTTGAGCGAGCGCATCAGCCGACCTTCGTAGCCTTCCAGGTACTCGTGCAGGGCCAGGCGGCCATACACCGGGCGGCGTTCCTCGAGATTGAAAAAGACCACCGAGGGCAGGGTGATCTTGTCGTCCTCCAGCGCAATCAGCGTTTCCATGCCGGGGCGCAGCCAGCCGACAGTGGAGTTGGACGTGCCGAAGTCGATGCCGCAGGCACGGGCCGGAGATGCGTTTTTCATGTCTTTCGGGTTCCAGTTGAAAAAACGGCCGCGCAGTGTATGTCAGTGCGGCCCGGATTCGAAGGCCGGTTATCTGCTAATTCGCAATCACTGGCCTTGAAAGACGCCCCGACACCCCCAAACTTGCTGGCATGAGCCTGGTAGCCACAGGGCGGGTACAAGAACCGCCACCGGCTGCCGATAAACTTCTGAAGCGTCGCCCGGTCACAAACCTTGAGATCGGTCAAACCCCAGGACTTGTATCACGAGCATGCTGCGGGTGGTGGCGCGATATCGATAACGGATGGTGATCCTTCGATGGACTTCAAAGACTATTACAAGATTCTGGGTGTGGAGCCGACGGCTGATGACGCCACGATCAAGGCTGCTTATCGCAAACTGGCCCGCAAATACCACCCGGATGTGAGTAAGGAAAAGGATGCCGAGACCAAATTCAAGGACGTCTCCGAAGCCTATGAAGCGCTGAAAAGCGCCGACAAACGCGCCGAGTACGATGACCTGCGTCGCTATGGCCAGCACGGCCAGCCTTTCCAGGGGCCGCCGGGCTGGCAGAGCCGTGGTGGGTTTGGCGGTCAGGACACAGGGGATTTCTCGGACTTCTTCAGTTCGATTTTCGGTAATCGCGGGCCGGGCTTCGGTGGCGGACAGTCAGGTCGCAGCGCCGGCCGTCGAGGGCAAGACGTGGAAATGGAATTACCGATTTTTCTGGAAGAAACGCTGTCGAGCGAGTCGAAAAAAGTCAGCTTCCAGGTGCCGCAGTACAACGCCGCCGGCCAGCATGTGAGCAACACCAGCAAAAGCCTGAACGTGAAGATTCCGCTGGGGGTGACCGACGGCGAACGCATCCGCCTTAAGGGCCAGGGGGCGCCGGGTGTCGGCGGTGGTGCCAATGGTGATTTGTACCTGACCATTCGCTTCGCTCCGCACCCCAAGTTCGACGTCGAAGGCCAGGATCTGATCATCACCTTGCCCCTGGCACCGTGGGAATTGGCGCTGGGCACTGAAGTGGCGGTGCCGACCCTCACCGGCAAGATCAACCTCAAGGTTCCGGCCGGCAGCCAGAACGGCCAGCGCATGCGCGCCAAAGGCCACGGTTTGCGTAACAAAGCGGGCGAGCGCGGCTACCTGTTCGTGCAGCTCAAGGCGGTGATGCCCAAGAGCAGCGACGAGGCGGTCAAGGCGTTGTGGGCGGAGCTGGCGAAGAAGGCCGCGTTCGATCCGCGGGAGAATTTCTAACGGCTGCGGTGTTCGCACCGCACCTGTAGGCGCTGTCGAGTGAAACGAGGCTGCGATCTTTTCGGTTTTCGTTCAAGATCGAAAGATCGCAGCCTCGTTTCACTCGTCAGCTCCTACACAGTTAAAGCATTGGGAGAAGCAGACTATGAACAACCCGATCATTGAACTGAACCTGCTGGAATTCTGTGAGGCCGCTGCATTGGCGGACGTCCATGTGATTGAAATCGTCGAGCACGGCATCCTCGAACCCCATGGCGCAGCACCGGCAGATTGGCGTTTCACCGATTACGAACTGGTCCTGGCCCGCCGTGCGGCCAAGCTACGGCGCGAACTGGAGCTGGAATGGGAAGGCGTCGCCCTGGCACTGGACCTGCTGGAAGAAGTACAGCAACTGCGCAACGAAAACCGCATGCTCAAGCAGCGGTTGGGGCGGTTGGTGGAGTGATGCGAGGCAACAGCCTACGCTATAGGTGAGGCGGGCACCCGTGGCGAGGGAGCTTGCTCCCGCTCG
>NZ_JABWQV010000039.1 GCF_014268615.1 Pseudomonas tehranensis
GCGGGCTTGCTCGCGAAGACGGCAGCACAGTCAACATCACAGCCAACGGGCCCATCGCTTTGGCGAGCAAGCCCGCGCCCACAGATGCTGGGCCGGACTCAGGTTGTGGTCAACGCCCGCAACCGCTCGATATCCAGAATTTCGATCTCGCCATAACCCAGGTGCACAATGCCCTGGCTCTGCAAGTCCTTGAGGATCTGGTTGGTGGTCTGGCGCGACAGTGAGAGCATCAGCGCCAGTTGCTCCTGGGGCAGTTGCAAGACCCGTCGCGCCGGTTCGATTTCGCCGTAGCCTTCGGCGATCATCAGCAGGCGATGGGCAACACGTACCGGGGCGGGCATCAGGCTCAGGTGTTCGAGATTGATGAAGGTCAGGCGCAGTTTGTGGCTCATCAGCCGCGCAATATCTCGCCAATAGACCGGATGTTCTTCCAGAAACGCCATCAACGACGCCTGAGGCAAGTGCAACAAGATGCACTGGCCCACGCCCACCGCGTCATGGGTGCGCGGCTGGCCATCGAACAGGCAGATTTCACCAAACCAGTGGGGCGCTTCCACCACGCTGAGCAGCGCTTCCTTGCCCTGTTCGTTCACTGCGCCGATCCGTACCGCGCCCTCCAATACGGCGTACATCCCGCAGGGCGGGTCACCGCGCTGGAACAGCCGGTGCCCCGGCACCAGGCGGCGCACCCGCGACATTGCCAACAGACTATTCTGTAACTCAGCGGGCAAGTGGCTGTACCAGTGACCGGCCAACAGGTGCGAGTGCCAGGGATGCGTATTCATGGAAACTCCGGGACAAGTGTCGGCTAACTGACAGAACGCCTCGTGGAACCTGGGCATCATGCAGGCATCACCTCAGGAGGAACAACAATGAAAAGCCTCGTTGATCATCTCAGTCAATACGCCGCCTACCACCGCGATCCACGTAACATCGCCACGCACTTCATCGGTATTCCGCTGATTTTCGTCGCCGTAGCTGTGCTGTTGTCACGGCCGGGTTGGCCGGTGGGCGCGCTCCTGGTGTCGCCGGCGCTGCTGGTAGCGGTAGCCAGTGCCTGGTTCTATCTTCGCCTTGAGTTGCGCTTGGGGGTGCTGATGACGGTACTGCTGGCACTGGCGCTATGGCTGGGCCAGGTGCTCGCCGCGCAAAGCACCTGGGTATGGCTGGGCAGTGGCTTGGGGATGTTCGTGGTGGGCTGGGTGATCCAGTTCGTCGGCCACTATTACGAAGGCCGTAAACCGGCGTTCGTCGATGACCTCACCGGGTTGATTGTCGGACCGCTGTTCGTGGTGGTGGAGGCGGGTTTCCTGCTGGGGCTTCGTGGCGAACTGAAGCGGGCCATTGAAGAGCGCGCCGGGCCCGTGATATTGCGCAACCAGCGCTCGGCCGTCTGAAAAACAATGCAACGCCAGACTCTGTGGGAGCAAGGCTTGCCCGCGATGCAAACACCTCGGTGTAGCTGCTAGACCGAGGCGATGCCATCGCGGGCCAGCCTTGCTCCCACAAGAGTCAGGCCCTACCCCTCAAGTTACAGCGCACCAAACTCGACCCGTATCGTCAGCGCGCCGGTGTTATCTTTCAAGCCAGCCCCATATTGCCCGGTCAGGTCATCGTTGATGCACAGTTGCAGTTCCCCCTGCTGGTCGCCCGGAACCTGCGCCAGATCACCCACCAGGAACGGCTTGCCACCATCGCCCACACGACCGATCAAGGCGCCTTCGGCGGCTCCGGGCAAGGCATAGCTGCTGTAGTCGATGTGCCTCGACCCGCCCTTTCCGTCGACATTGCCCCCCTGCGGACTCGCGCACCATAGCCCACTGACGTAGCGAACCACGCGCGGTACCAACCCGTTGATCTGCACTCCAGTGCCCTGCCAGGCGATGTTGGATTGGACCTGCATGGTCACTGCCTTCAGGTCGTTGGCCACGGTGTCCCCGGCCTGGAACGACAGCGCCGCAATCGTCAGGCTGGGGTTCGAGGTGCCCGTGCTGGGGAACACGCCATCACCCACCAGGAACAGGTTCTTGTGGTCCCAACTGCGCTGGTATTTGTCCACCACCGACTTGGCTGGATCATCGCCCATGCGATAGGTCCCCATCAGATGTCCGGCGCCCTGGAAGCTGTAATCTTCGCCTTTGTAGTTGAAGGTTCCTTTGCCAATGGGGGCTGTCAGTTCCACGGCGCCGAGCAGGTCCTTGATGATGTGGCTCGCCAGTATCTTCGCCTGCCTGAAACCTTCCTTGGTGTAATCGGACAGGTCGTAGTGGATTTCCGGCCGAAGAATGCCAAGCCCGTCCTTGTAGTTATCCGTCGAGGGCACGATGTAGCTATTGGCCTGGTCGGGATGGTCTTCCACCTGTTCCACCAGGAAGCCGATCCGAAACTGGCGGATGAACAGCTCGTTGAGTTTTTTGATCAGTGCCGTGCCGTAAAGCGCCTCAGTGGGCGGCGCCGGTGTCTCTTTCGCTGGCAATGGGTTGGTGCGGCTTGTGTTCGTCCCGTCGATAAAATCAGCCACGGTGACGTAAGGATCGCCAACCGGCCAGTTCCAGCCCTCATTGCCGATTTCGATGCGCCATGCCGCTCGCTGGCTGCGGAAAGCACCGTCGCGCAGGCTCTCGATGCCCGCCGTGGACACCGGGCCACGATAGGGGAAAACCGTCTTGCCTTCTGGCATCAGCCCCCACGCCAGGTAAATCGGATGGTCGGACAGACTGCGTCCCACCTGCCCGCTGCTGTTGGCCACACCTTTGGGCCAGTCCGGGGTCTTGGAGTTGAGCAACAATTTAGGGGTTTCGATGGCATGGGCCGCGATCACGTATCGCTGTCCGATGGCCACGCCGTTTCCCGTCTTCGGTCCCTCGCCAAGCTGATATTGAATGAATTCGACACCGTTGATGTTCTTGTCCGAGCCCACGGTCACTTTGCTGGCTACGGTCCGATACATGACCCGGACCTTGCCGGTGGCCAGGGCCTTGTTCATGGTCACCGTGGCGTCGTACTTGGCCTGAATCGGGCAGATCGGTGTGCAGTTGGTATTGCCGGCACACACCCGGCGCCCGGCGTAAGGTTGGGAGTTACGCCCAGCCGGCGTCGGGCTGACGACCAATGGCAAGCCATCGAAAGACTGCCCTGTCACCGCCGTGACAAAACTGCCGTCGACCAGCGACAGCGGGATGCTGTGCATCGGGAATGAATAGCCCTCGGGAAAGGTCATGCCCAGATAAGCCTGGTCGGCGACATTGGCCGACACACCGATTTCCGCCTCGGCCCGGCAATAGGCACTTTGCAGATCGTCGTAGCCGATCGGCCAGTCCACCCCGACGCCGTATTTGCTCTTCAGGCGAAAATCGTTCGGTACCATGCGCAGGCACGTCCCCACCCAATGCCAGGTCGTCCCGCCGCCCACCCGTTCATAGGTGCTGTTGAAGGGCAACGGACCTTTCTGCACCAGGTAACTGATCGCCGGTTTGTCCCAACCCAGGATCAGATCGGCGATGGTTGCCCGCGGGGCATTTTCCTTGGTCGGATCACGCGGTGTATCCAGGGTCGATACCGGAGGATAGGGTGATTCCGGGGTTTTCAGGGTCGCGGTGTAGAAGCGCTCCAGATACTGCGTACGATTGGCCGGAATCTCCGGGCCCGATTCGAGCACCAGCACATCCACGCCAGCCATGCCCAACTGATAAGCGATGATGCTGCCGGCCAACCCCGCACCAACGATGACCACCTCTGCTTGTTCGGTACTCATGACGAAGCTCCTTGCTGCGTGTTGGCGGGTACCCCGGTGTAATCCTCAAGGCTGGGCGGCGTCGTGTTCCAGTAGCCGAAGAACATCTCGCTGTAGCCCATGGGATGAGCCTGGGCGGCTTTCCAGGCCCATCCATTGATATAAGCCTGGTCGGACACCACCGTCTGCTCATCCTTTTTGAAACTCGCCGCGTCATAGGGCTGGTACCAGACGCCCAGCAACCACAGCTTCATGATCGAACGCGCGGCCTTGGCGGTCTGCGTGTCGGCCGGTAGCGTTCCGTCCATCAACACCGCTTGGGCGATCTGATCCGGGGATTGATTGTCCCCCGCCAGGTTGGCGTATTGAGTCAGCAATGTACTGAGCACATCAGGCGTGACTCTTGGCGTGATGAATTCAAGAAACAGCGGTGGCAAACCCACCTGGTCGATCTCCGGCGCCAATCGCTCAGTGGAAATGCCAGTCAGGACCGATGAAAGGCCTACGAAATTCTCCAGATCACTGCTCATGCTTGACTCCTTGTCCAGTCGTGGACTGCGCGCGTTCGAGCAAATAGGTGAAATCCGCGAAGCTGGTGCGCGGGGATTCGGTGACATGGGTCGCCGCATTGCCATGACACGCCATGCAACTGGAAGACCCTTGGGGTACGGTGCCCTGGATGTAGGTTTCCAGCGTGGCGTTGGCCAGGAACAACGGAGCGGGATTGCCTAGCGGGTTGGCGGCTGATATCTGACAGTTGGGCTGTGGTGCCGACGGCCACTGGGTACTGATCAGTTGATAGTTCGCCCAGACGCTCTGCGGATTGACTGTGCGCAACAGGGCCTGATAGGTGGCGTTCAGGGTTTTGGTGGCCTCGGTCAGCGGTATCTCACGCACGATCTGCGAGGGTGTCGCCTTGACCGCCGGATTCCATGGCCGGGGCGGCGGCTGGTTGATGTCGCTTTGGCTGGCAGTGTTGTAGAACAGATAAGGTCCCATTCGTTGGGCCGGGGGCGTGGTCTTTTCGGGTACGTTCTTCACATGTTCAAAAGTCGACCAGACCCATTGCGCTGCGCTGTCGGTCTTGTGAACGATGTGCAGCCCCACCAATCCCACCGGTTCGGACTTGCACGACTCCCCGACAATGGGTCCTTTGCTCGGGTCACTGTTTCCCGGTGTATAGACCAGCGCATCGACGGTGTGAAAATCCTGCGGGCGATCATTGGCGCCCAGCACTTTCCACGACGCTTTCACCATCAGCGCACCGACGTCCTGTGTCTTGGCCGAGCCGCAACTGAAAGCCACGGTGTTGGTCGGGTTTTCGGCAAAAAACTGCTGCTGGCCTTCGATGCTGTACAGACCATTGTCGACAATTGAATCGAACATCGATCGGTTGACCACGATTTCGTTGCGCGTATAGGCACCGTTCTGATCCACCAACGGGCCACTCTCGAAGGGTTGGATAAACTCATCCAGCACATCGGGCACCTTGCCCATCTGCTGCAACAGGCGACCGGGTTTGAGCGACTTGCACGCTTCGGGCAGCGTCGCCGGCGCGTCCCAGGCCAACGGCGCCTGACCCTTGGCCCGGAAGATCTGGTAGCTCTCTTTCCAGCTTTCCCACACCGTCGCCCCATCCTGTTTGCCGATGGGAGTGCCGGTATTTGGATTGCCGTTGTCCAGCGCCGGCCAGTTCAAGGCAATGAACGTCTGCCATGACAGGTCATCGAAATCGCGCTGAAGGCTGGCCAGAGTGGGATGTTCCTCGGCAACCGTGACATCGAAGGGTATCTGCGGTGACAACGTGGGGGTGGCGCTGACGGATGGGCTCAATAAAACGCTTAGCAAGGCACAGCCAAACGGGCCATGCCGACTGACTTCCATTCTCATGCTTTATCTCCTTGGCATCAGGGCGCCAGGAGATAACACCGGTCCGTCATGAACTCTCACTTGCCTCCTGGCAAGTCAGAGTCTAGGTAGGGATTTAGATGGGAAAAGGTATTGGTGTAGAACCAATCGAAGCAAGGTTGGGCGGGGTTATTCAGATTCTGATCGGCGCGTCAGCGGGACCGCCATCGCGAGCAGGCTCGCTCCCACAGGAGACTGGGGGCTGGGCCGCAGATGTTGTGGCCGACACCGCTCCACTTGTGGGAGCGGGCTTGCTCGCGAAAGCGGCGGGTCAGATTGCATCGAGGGTGAATGTGACTACGCCTTCGCGAGCAAGCCCGCTCCCACAGGTTTTTTGGGTGACCCAAAGACTTGTGGTCAAGCCCATTCCACTGTGGGAGCGAGCCTGCTCGCGATGCTTTTGATCTTAAAGGTTCGAGACTTTCTGCCAGACCTTCGGCTTGAAGAACAGCGTCTCGCCCTTCGCCAGGCCCACCAGGCTGTCGTGGTCCTTCACCACTTCAGCTTCGATCAGATCGCTCTGGCCTTCCACCTTCAGGGTCACCCGGGTGGTGGCGCCCAGCGGGCGGATGTCGCGCACTTCGGCGGCGTGGTGCTCCTCCAACTCCGAACGCGACAGCGAGACTTCGTGGGGGCGGAACAGCACATGCCGATCCTCACCCAAGTGCAGGCGGTTCGAGTCGCCGAGGAAGTGATACACAAAGTCGCTGGCGGGGTTTTCGTAGACATCGCCCGGCGAGCCAATCTGCTCGATCACACCCTTGTTCATCACCACGATCCGATCGGCGACTTCCATGGCTTCTTCCTGGTCGTGAGTCACGAACACCGAAGTCAGGTTGATGTCCTCGTGCAACCGCGCCAGCCAGCGCCGCAGTTCCTTGCGAACCTTGGCGTCGAGGGCGCCGAAGGGTTCGTCCAGCAGCAACACCTTGGGCTCCACCGCCAGTGCCCGGGCCAGGGCAATGCGCTGGCGCTGGCCGCCGGAAAGCTGTTCGGGATAGCGGTCGGCAAGCCAGTCCAGTTGCACCATGCCCAACAATTCGTGGACCTTGGTTGCGATCTGGCTTTCGTTCGGGCGTTGGTTCCTGGGCTTCATGCGCAAGCCGAAGGCGACGTTGTCGAACACGGTCATGTGGCGGAACAAGGCGTAGTGCTGGAACACGAAACCCACGTTGCGATCGCGCACATCGTGGCCAGACACGTCCTCGCCATGGAACACGATGTTGCCTTGGTCCGGGGTTTCAAGGCCGGCGATGATCCGCAGCAGCGTGGTCTTGCCGCACCCCGACGGGCCGAGCAGCGCCACCAGCTCACCGCTCTGGATGTCCAGGTTGATGTTGTCCAGGGCCTTGAAGGTGTTGAAATTCTTGCTGACGTTACGGGCTTCAATCGACATGACTTATTCCTCCGCGCTGCTGTTGCGCAGACGGTTGATACGGTTTTCGCTCCACTGCTTGAGCAGCAGGATCAAGAGCGCCAGGATCAGCAACAGGCTCGCCACGGCGAACGCGGCCACGTGGTTGTATTCGTTGTAGAGGATCTCGACGTGCAACGGCAGGGTGTTGGTGACCCCGCGAATGTGCCCGGACACCACCGACACCGCGCCGAACTCGCCCATGGCCCGGGCCGTACACAGCACCACGCCATAGATCAGGCCCCACTTGATGTTCGGCACGGTGACATGCCAGAACATTTGCCAGCCGTTGGCGCCCAGCAGGCGCGCGGCTTCCTCTTCCTGGGTGCCCTGCTCCTGCATCAGCGGGATCAGCTCGCGGGCCACGAAAGGCACGGTGACAAATATTGTCGCCAGTACGATGCCTGGTAGCGCAAACACAATCTGGATGTCGTGATCCGAAAGCCACGGCCCGAACAGCCCCTGGGCGCCGAACATCAGCACGTACACCAGGCCTGCGATCACCGGCGAAACCGAGAACGGCAGGTCGATCAGGGTCACCAGCAAGCTTTTGCCACGAAATGAATATTTGCTCACGCACCATGCGGCGCTGACACCGAACACCAGGTTCAGCGGCACCGAGATCAGCACCGCGATCACCGTGAGCTTGAGCGCCGACAAGGCATCGGGTTCGAAGATTGCGGCGAAGAACGCCCCCAGACCCAGCTTCAGTCCCTGGGAGACCACGATGAACAGCGGCAGCAGCAGAAACAGCGCAAAAATCAGCCAGCCAAGGCCGAGCAGGACTCGCCGCGAAGCTGCACTGCCACGGCGAGCGGCGTTGGTGGAGGTCGCGTAAATAGACGTCTGGGACATGTCCGTGCCTCCTTATGGGGTTTCGATGCGCCGCTGCAGCAGGTTGATCAGCAGCAACAGGAGGAAGGAAACCACCAGCATCAGCACGCCGATGGAGGTGGCGCCGGTGTAGTCGTATTGGTCGAGCTTGACCATGATCAGCAGTGGCAGGATCTCGGTTTTCATCGGCATGTTGCCAGCGATGAAAATCACCGAACCGTACTCACCCACACCACGGGCAAACGCCAGGGCGAAGCCGGTCAGCCAGGCCGGCAGCAACGCCGGCACCAGGATGTGACGAACCACTTGCCATGGTTTGGCGCCGAGACAGGCGGCGGCTTCTTCGACTTCACGGGGAATATCGGCCAACACCGGTTGCATCGTGCGCACCACGAACGGCAGCGTTACGAAGGTCAGCGCCAGGGTAATGCCCAGCGGGGTGTAGGCGATCTTGAAACCCAGGTCGGTGGCAAACTGGCCCACCAGACCTGTCGGTGCATACAACGCCGTCAGCGCGATGCCGGCCACGGCCGTAGGCAGGGCGAATGGCAGATCGATCATTGCATCGATGATCTTGCGACCGGGAAAGGTGTAGCGCACCAGCACCCAGGCCAGCAGCGTACCGATCACGCCGTTGATGATCGCCGCGCACAGAGCAGTGCCGAAGCTGAGCTTCAAGGCCGCCAGCACTCGTGGCGCCGAGATGATTGCCCAGAACTGCTCCCAGGTGAGCTGGGCGGCATGCACGAACATTGCCGCCAGCGGTATGAGCACAATCAGACTGAGGTACACCAGGGTGTAGCCCAGCGTCAGCCCGAAGCCGGGTATGACCGGTGAGATGCGACGCGACATAAAAGTCCTTGGGTGAAAACTCGCAGGGTGCGCAACCTGTGGGAGCGGGCTTGCTCGCGAAAGCGGTGTGTCAGGCAACATCAACACTGACTGTCCAGCCGCCTTCGCGAGCAAGCCCGCTCCCACATGGATGAGGCTCTATCAGCTCACTGCGCCTGATAAATCTGATCGAACACGCCGCCATCGTTGAAGAACTTCGGCTGGGCGGTTTTCCAGCCGCCGAAGTCCTTGTCGATGGTCACCAATTCCAGCTCAGGGAACTGCCGGGAATACTTGGCGGCAACGTCTTTGTCCCGCGGGCGATAAAAGTTTTTCGCCGCGATCTCTTGTCCAGCCGGGCTGTACAAGTGTTTGAGGTAGGCTTCGGCGATCTCGGCGTTGCCCTTTTTCCCGGCGTTCTTGTCCACCACTGCCACCGGTGGTTCGGCGAGGATCGACAACGACGGCACGACGATGTCGAACTTGTCCGCGCCACCGTCTTCCTTCAATGCCAGGAAAGCTTCGTTTTCCCAGGCCAGCAGTACGTCGCCCTGACCGTTGTTGACGAAGGTAATGGTCGAACCCCGGGCGCCGGTGTCGAGGATCGGCACGTGCTTGAACAGCGCTTGCACGTATTGCTTGGCCTTGGCTTCGTCACCACCGTTAGCCTTGAGGCCATAGGCCCAGGCCGCGAGGAAGTTCCAGCGAGCGCCACCGGAAGTCTTCGGGTTCGGCGTGATGACCGACACGTCCTCCTTGATCAGGTCGCCCCAGTCTTTGATGCCCTTGGGATTGCCCTTGCGCACCAGGAACACGATGGTCGAGGTGTACGGCGTGCTCGCTTCGGGAAGACGCTTTTGCCAGTCCACTGGCAAGGACCTGCCCAGCCTGGCGATTTCATCGATGTCGCCGGCCAGGGCCAGGGTCACCACGTCGGCCCGCAGACCATCGATCACCGCCCGGCCTTGCTTGCCCGAGCCGCCGTGGGACTGTTGGATCTTCACGGTGTCATCCGGGTGTGCTTTGCTCCAGAAACTGACGAATTCGGCGTTGTAATCCTGATACAGCTCGCGGGTAGGGTCGTAGGACACGTTGAGCAACTCGTAATCCTTGGCAAAGGCGGACCCTGCAAAAACAGCACTGGCCAATACAGCCAAGGCATAACGGCGAATGGACGGCATGGTGAAAACTCCTGGAATTCCGGTTTTTTATGGCTGTGAAGTGTTGGTCTTCAACCCGGTTTGTGGCTCGGCTGCTGCAACCGGAATTTTTCCTTGCGCTCGATCTGGACGACTTGCGCGTTGTGCACGGTGATTTCCACCGCGCCAAAACGAAGGTCCCGCAAGGCATTCAGGATCTCGCGCAACAGGGTTGCTTCGTCCTGACCGTCAACGCTGCGTAGAGATGCGCTCATGCTATTGCTCCTTGAATGCCTGGAAGTGGGCGGCACCGTTTGTGGCGTAGGAGCGATACTAGAGAGGCTTAGATATTCTTAAAAAGACTATTTAAGAATTTTTATATAACCAAAAACACAAGTTGCCGATGTGCAAAGGCTATTAATTGATGGCGGGCGCGTGCGCCCAATCCAGCTGCTGCGCGGCAACAGGACGCCCGAACCAGTAGCCCTGCCCCATCCCACAGGCGTGTTTCAGCAGGAACGCGGCCTGCTCGCGCTGCTCGATGCCTTCGGCTTGCACTTGCATGCCCATGCTGCGGGCCAGGGCGATGATGACCTGGACAATCGCTGCGTCGTCTTCATCCCACGGCAACCCGGCAACAAAGCCCTGATCAATCTTGAGCTTCTGGACGGGCAGGCGTTTGAGTCGCAGCAGCGACGAATAACCGGTACCGAAATCATCGATAGCCAGTCGCACCCCCAATTCCCGCAGACGGTGCATTTGCTCCAGGGCCACTTCCGGATCGTCCATCACCGCGCTTTCGGTCACTTCCAGTTCCAGACAGGCCGGGTCCAGGCCTGAAACGTGCAGTACCCGCGCAACCTGCTCGTACAACTCGCGACGGGCGAACAGCCGACTGGAAACGTTGACCGCGACAAACGATAACGCCACCCCGGCCTCCTGCCATTGACGCATCTGTCGACAGGCCTGCTCCATGACCCAGGCATCGATTTGGGCTATCAGCCCGGTGCGCTCGGCGATGGGAATGAACTCGGCCGGCGAAACCAGCCCGCGCTCGGGATGTTCCCAGCGCACCAAAGCCTCGACACCGATCAAGCGGCTGGTCGCCAGATCGTGTACCGGCTGGTAATGAACCCGCAGCTCCTGCTGCTGGAGCGCGCGTCGCAGTTCGAAAGCGATCTCGACCCGTTGTTGGGCATGAGCGGTGAGTTCTTCGGTATACAAGGCGTAGCCATCGCGCCCGGCACTTTTAGCCTTGAACAGCGCGGAATCTGCATTGCGCAGCAGTTGCCCCGCGCTGAGGGCATCCCCGGGAAACAGGCTGATGCCCACACTGGCATTGATGAACAAGAGCTGGTTTTCGAGACACACCGGCTCTTTGAGGGCATCGATAATGCGCTGAGCCAGAATCGCCGCCTGCCCCGGCTGCGAGCAATTTTCCACCAGCACCGCAAACTCGTCGCCCCCCAGCCGGGCCAAGGTCACGCCCGGCGCAAACAGCCCCCGGAATCGCTCGGCCACGCTCTTGAGCAATTGATCGCCAACGTGATGCCCCAGGCTGTCGTTGATGTTCTTGAAGTGGTCCAGGTCCACCAGCAACAAGGCGCAGCCGCGTTTGTGCAACTGCGACGACGCCAGGGCCTGCTCGGCGCGATCGGAAAACAGCAGGCGATTGGGCAGACCGGTCAGCGGATCGTGGTGGGCCAGGTACGCCAGTTCGTGCTCCGAATCCTTGATGGCACTGATGTCCGAAAACACCGCGACGTAATGGCTCACCTGACCGTTATCGTCGCGAATGACGCGGATCGTCTGCCATTGCGGATAGATCTCACCGCTTTTTCGCCGGTTCCAGATCTCGCCGCTCCACTCGCCAAGGCTGCCCAGGGACGCAAACATCTCCTGGTAGAAATCCGCCCCGTGACGGCCAGATTTGAACAGGTTGGGCCGCCGGCCCAGCACCTCCTCCCGGGCATACCCTGTAATCGCCATGAAGGCACGATTGACGTGCACGATCAGGCCGTTCGGGTCCGTCACCAACACCCCTTCGCGCGTGCAATCGAAGACGGCGGCGGCCTGGCGCAAACGTTCGCCGTCGGCACGGTGTTCGCCTTTTCCGAAAAGCCGGGATATCCGCACACCCGCCAGGAAAACCAAGCCGGCGCTGACCAGGACCCAGGCATACCCGTTGATCAACTGCCAGCGAAGCTGATCGGCGGATTGATCGAAAAAGCTGCTCAGTAAATAACCAACCAGCTGCAGCCAGACGACCGACAGCACGAGATAAAGCAGTGCTCCACGCATGGCGCTACGGTGATAAATGGTCATCAGGTCATCCATGTCCCCACAAAGAGGCGGGAATTATAGAGTAAGAAACATCCTGCCACTGTTATCTGAAAGGCCGACTGGTTTTATCTGTACGGCAGGTGATAATGCAACGGCTGTTTCTATCTTTATCGAGGGCCCTATAGCCTATGTGGTACGAAGGTTTTCTTGGCTTGTCGCCCTGGTCACTGGTGGCAGTCACCCTGCTGATGACCCATGTCACGATCATTGGCGTCACGGTCTATCTGCACCGTTATTCGGCTCATCGCTCCCTGGAGCTCAACGCCGGCCTTAAACATTTCTTCCGCTTCTGGCTGTGGTTGACCACGGCGCAGAACACCCGCGAGTGGACCGCTATCCACCGTAAGCACCACGCCAAATGCGAAACCGTCGATGATCCCCACAGCCCGGTGATCAAAGGCCTGTCCACCGTGCTGCGCAAAGGCGCCGAACTCTATCGCGCCGAAGCGGAAAACCCCGAAACCCTGCGCATCTATGGCAAGAACTGCCCTGATGACTGGATCGAGCGCAACCTTTACAGCCGCTTCCCGATACTGGGCGTGGCGATCATGGGCGTCATCGACCTGCTGCTGTTCGGCACTATCGGCATCACCATCTGGGCCATCCAGATGATGTGGATTCCGGTCTGGGCCGCCGGCGTGGTCAATGGCCTGGGGCATGCCGTGGGCTACCGCAACTTCGAATGCCGCGACGCGGCGACCAACCTGGTGCCCTGGGGCATCCTGATCGGTGGCGAAGAACTGCACAACAATCACCATACCTACCCCAATTCGGCCAAGCTGTCGGTACGCAAATGGGAGTTCGACCTGGGCTGGGCCTGGATCCAGGTATTCAGTTTCCTGCGCCTGGCCAAGGTCCAGCGCGTCGCGCCGATCGCCCACCGTGTCGAGGGCAAGGGGCATCTGGACATGGACACCGCCATGGCGATCCTCAACAACCGTTTCCAGATCATGGCCCAGTACCGCCGGCTGGTCATCGCGCCGCTGGTCAAGCAGGAACTGGAAAAAGTCGATCACTCGGTCCGCCACCAATTCCACCGTGCCAAACGCCTGTTATCGCGGGAAACCAGCCTGCTGGATGAGCGCCACCACGCGCGCATCCAGAGCATGTTGGAACACAGTCAGGCGTTGAAGGTGATCTACGAAAAACGCTTGGCCTTGCAGCAAATCTGGGCCAAGACCAGCAGCAACGGCCACGACATGCTCGCGGCCATCAAGGAATGGATTCACGAAGCCGAGGCCAGCGGCATCCAGTCCCTGCGCGACTTCGCGGACCAGCTCAAGACCTACTCGCTGCGGCCTGCAACGGCCTGATAAGCAACCCCGCCATCCGGCGCAATGCTGTTCACTTAATAAAGATGGCGCTTCTCCTAGAGTGGGGAAGCGCCGTTTTTTTAGGGCTTTGTGTGCTAGTGTCGAGCTATGACCCATTATTGCCTCACCTCGACTACCACCACCACGACCGCTGAAAGCGGAGCGTGCGAGGTGTCGTGAGCCAATAGCAGACGAACTTCAAAGGCCCGCCAGCGATGGACAGGGCCTTTTTTTACGCCCTTGTGTCGCTGGCTCAAACGCAAGGAGATGCACCCATGTACGCCCTGTTGATACTCGATATCCAAGTCGGGCTTGTTCACGGCCCGGAAAAACCATGGCGCTGCGAAGAGTTGTTGGCAATAGTGAATACCCTGATGGACAAGGCACGCAGCGCTGGCGCTCCGATTTTTCTCGCGCGCCACATCGGGCCCGAGGGATCTCCAATCGGACCAGGCAGCCCGTTGACGATGGTTGCGCAGGAACTGAAGCTTCTGGGTGAAGAGGTGGTATTCGAAAAACGGCGGCCCAACGCCTTCGAAATGACCGACCTGGCGGACAATTTACGGTCTCGCGGGGCTACCGGCGTGGTGATCACTGGCATGAAAACTCAATACTGCGTCGACAGCACCTGCCGTGCGGCTCGTGATCTTGGCTTCGACGCGGTACTTATCGCCGAAGGCCATACCTGTTCAGACACGCCAGTGATGAAAGCCAAGGACATCGTTGCTCATCACAATGCAACGCTTGAAGGGCCGTTCTGCCGACTGGTTCGGGCTGAGGAGTGGAGCTTCCAGCAGAACTGAAGCTAAGGGAATGCACAGGGCTTGCCGGCCACAAGAGGCATGGCCGGCACGTTCATGATCATTGCTCGCAACCGATTCACCACCAGGACGCCTCAGCACCCAAGGCGTCACGCAACTGCGCCGCAGTTATGCGGCGCTGCCCCGGATCAAACGCCAGCGCCACGCGCAACGCCGCCCAGCAACGCTTGGGCAAATTGCGCGGCGCCTTGAGTTCGAGCTCCATGCGGGCGTCTCGAGCTTGGGTTGAAGGTAAACGGCTGCCCTCCAATTAAAATTCACCAATTTTATGCGCTGCATGCCCATGAGAAACGGGGGGAGGTCAAGCTGGATTTGATGCGCAAACGGGATGACCGGTGCAGCGCCCAGTGTTGAGGCGACGTTTTGGTAAGTCCTCTCCCACAAATTGCAGGCATCCTTCAGACCGCGCCTACGGCCCGATTGTCGCGCTTGCGCCAAGCTACGCATCCTTGCGCCTTTGCCTACAACTACGCCAGAATTCGCCCGCTTGTGCGCCTTGTCTCCGGGCTCTATCGTTTTCCCTGCCACTGCCCATCAGTGGTCGGGTTTAGTAGCCCGGACTGTCACTACGGTTGCATGAGTCTCATCCAGTCAGGCATTCGCCTGCACTCGATGGTGGCTGTGCGCATGGCGCCTTCGGGCGCGCCGGTTTGGTGACTTCACCGGTCTACTAACTTGCGCACAGCTGCCACCAATTCGTTTAGTAGCGAGAAGGTTGCGGCCCTATTAATAAGGAAGTCCCAATGTTCAAACCTACTCCGAATCCCCCCGAAACAGATCACACTGCCCCATCCCCCAAATCCAAAGCCAAAAAACACGACGAAGCCGCCAAGCGCGCCCTGGATTTCTACCTGTTGCCAAAACAGACGAAGCCCAAAGACGCCACCAAACCGGGCCAGTTGTTCACCGTCGTGAAAGACATCGACAACGAATCCCTGCTGGCCAACCTCAGCGAAACCCTGGCTTCGGCCGATGCTATGGTCAGCGACCTGGCCTTCGAGCTGGAAGGCTCGCGCCGCCACTTTGCTCTCGGCATTCAGCAGCTGATTGAACTGAGTTCGTTATTGGCGAACCGGGTGCTGGATAACGTTGATCCGCGATAACAAACCATCCGATATCAAACCCGACGTATTGCGTCGGGTTTGATGTATTTGCATCTGACAGCAGCTTTCCTAGCGAGCCTGTCTCATTTCATCGATGGGTTGCGCTTTCGCTTCGCTGTCTCACCTATGGACACCTAGCAAACGCCCCAAGCACTAACGACTGTCGACCCTCGCCTGCTATCGTCCATTAGCTACCATTTGTGACCGGCAGCAATCGGCCAAAGAAAGACGTTCAGACGAGGGTGGCTTCCAGCCAATAGCCGTCATTGGGGAGATCAACCCGTTCCGTCCCTCCGAATAAGCTACAAAGCCAGTGGTGATTAGTTTTGATGAAGGACCGGCGTATAGCTAAAGCTAAGTCATCACCCTACAACGTATTAACTCTAAACTAGAAAATATTGCGTAAATATAGCTTTTAACCAAGGAAAGTAGTCATCATCAGTCATTACTTTCGTAATGCTCTCGCCTTTTTGACCAATCGTAAAAGAATCAAGGCTACCGCTGTTCATTTTAAAGATAAAGTCATTCGGTAATTCCAGCGTCGAATCATAATACTCATCTTGCATCAGGGAAAAATCCATCTCATATGGAAATCTATCGAGAATTTGCCCGACCGCAAAGATGAATAGCTCCACAATATCAAGATAGTCTTCCACCTGCTCTGTAGTCGGCACAATATATTCGTGCTCGACACGGTTTCGTGTCTTATTTAATCTGGACAAAATGCGAGGTGACAATACTCCGCATTTCGAAAGGTACTCCAGTCGCTTGTCAAATCCTAGCTGTCTATTTTTGTAGGCAACTTTCCACCCTAGGGCATCGCACAGAGTTTCTGTCTGCAGATGGAAAGCTCTTTTGGCGTTTCCAACAGCATTAATTAAAGCCCGCCCCCCATCCTGCTCGTCAAAGTCCTGCTTTGCATATTCCAAATAAGTTGATGGTAAAATTTTTGCCTGATGATTCACCCAACTATAAGTCCCTCCATCATTGATATAGTGGGAAATGTACTCTGGTTTTAAGTTCTTAACGCTCATTTACAGCTCGCAAATTAGGAGGATATTTAATGATATAAAAGCTAGTTCATTTTTTTGAATGACGCTTGTGTTGTAGCGTAAGTTTTCCACTTACTAAATCGTCAAGCGCCAAACTATTTTCCCGGATTGTTACGCGCTATCGAAAAGCCTCTTGACTCCATCAAGCAAAGCATTAATCCTTCTAGTGTCACAGCCCGGATATTTAAGTTGCCTTACAAGGTAACTGTACGCTACAGCAGCACGCTCACGTTTCCCCACCGATACCGCTTCCGCCCAAGTTCTGCAGTTATTAAAGAAATCAGGTGACGGGCATTCTGTATCTACAAAGTCAGGTTTTCCCCAGTTCCGTGCTGTATTGTCACTTGGCCAATCGCTTTGTTGATAAGGGCCTTCAGGGTGAAAGAATACGCTAAGCTCGTACGTAATTGGGTCTGTACTCAGCGGACGCTCTCCTACATCACCGTAATCAATCAATACCGGAATCTGATCGGGCGAAACTAAAACATTGAGCCCATGCAAATCCCCATGTACACAGCCCCATTTAACTTGAATTGAGGTTGCTTCAAATCGTTCCACCCAGTCATGCTCAATAAGTCCGGCCACAGATTGAAAGCTTTCTTCATCAATGAATGATCTTCTTATATCACGAATTGTAGTGCGACATTGAGGGGCAGAGTCCGTCCATCGAAGCAGAATGCTCTTCAATCTGTCGATAATGGCTATGGAATTTTGCTCTACAAAAGAGAAGCCATTAAGTTCTGATGCCGCTGCTAAACTGTAAAAGACACCAGATGTTTTTTTGGCTCCATACACAAGCATCGCAACTTTTCTAGGGGTGGCATGAGGTTCGAGTCTTGATATAAATCTGTCGTGCCGCTCGACTTCATCTTGAATATTGGAAGGTAAACCAATTTTTGCAATTGAGTTGTGAATCCTTACTCCAGCACCATCATTAACCTGAAGCTTATAAACAGATGCGTCAGACAGCCCACCACTTATCCTAGATACATTACAATATACACCTCCGGCAGATGCGACGAATATCCTAATTAGTCTTGATGTGGCAATATCTAGTTCGAAATTTGCATTAATCTCAACTTCGCATACAGAGTCAAAAGCTTCGAGATAAGGTTTGATTTTCTCGTCAAGATTATTGATTCTGTGCTTTGGTTGGAAACCTATCATTGAAAGCTCTTTTCCATGTCCCCATATGTCAACTTGGTGACTGAGCGCCATCATTTCAGGAAGGAATTGTTCGGCAGATGAGCCAGTTAGCATAAAAACTGGAGTCCCTGGAGCATGGGAAATTGATATATCTAATAAATTACGGCCGTGTTGAGGGTCGCTATCCATACTTCCAGTGTTTGTTGGAAGTCTTAAATCCAAGAAAATGAAATCGAAAAAATCAGACTCAATCAAACTTTTAGCCGACTCGAAATTTTCGGCGACTGTGTACTGAGGGTCGCGGCATAATGCATTCACTCGGGATTTAATTTCTTCAACAAAGTCTGCGTCATCTTCGACAATTAAAATATTCACGAGTTTAAGCTCCATCTTAATTCAAATACAGCTCCCTCTGATTCAGAGTTTCGGAGCTCCACTTTACCTTGAAGGGTTTCGATAGCTTGTCGTGCGATTCCAAGCCCGAAGCCTAAGTGTCCAGATTTGCTTGTTTCTCCAAGAGTGAATGAGCGCGCTGGGTTACTGGGCAGTCCTGGACCATTGTCAATTACACTGATCCAGATATCACGGTCGGTCTGGCCCCAGCTAATTACCAATGAAGCTCTTCTTTCTTCGGTCGAAATGGATGCGGCCGCCTCCATCCCGTTTTTAATACCATTACAAAGGGCTAACCTTAGTAGGCCGCGGTCACAAAATATGACTAAAGGGGTTCTACCAACTAGGGACACTTCAACTTTTCTATTTGTTATTTCTAGCTCTACAACATCCTTGATAAGAGTAGGTAGATCCATTTCTATTGGTTGAGGAACGGAAGTTGCTTTCTTCAGCTCTTCAATGCCATCAAAAATATCTTGAAGGTGCTCAATGCGAGATTTCGAGCGAGACTCAGAATAGCTAGGTATTTCTTTTGATAGCGTGCTTGCTAGAAGCCCAAGTTTAGATCCAAGCTCATGAAGGAGGAGGCCTGCCACCCACTCAATAGCTTCTGCCTTTAATTTCTTTCGAACATCCTGAGGTACAGAATCCGGCTCATCTTCCTCAATAACTGGCTCAAGGCTTAAATTACTGATTAAACGTTCAATTCGTCTAATCAGCATGCGGTCCGTTTCGGCAGCTTTGATTCTCAGTAGTTCGTGGGTATCTGTTTCTATCGCAAGGTGCTCTAGCTCACGGACTGCTTTAAATCTGGCATGCGAATTCCCGCTTACTAGGGCAGTTAGGGCTTCCTCGCGAGTCATTATTTTATATGCTCCCCGTAAAACCTAGCTCTTTGACTAAAAGCTTTAGCCCCACCTTCCATGACGGTACTTATTGCATTCACAATACTGACTTCATCTAGTGGCCCAGATGACAAACGAAAGCCTCTGCGCCCATCAGAACCCAAGTGCAATACCAAGTCAGCATCTCCCAGTACTGGGATGTTAGGGTTATGGGTCGAGAATATAGTTTGGCCTTGCTCGCCTCGCGATAAAATAACTTTAATTAAAGTTTCTGCGATGAATGCGTTATCAATATGGTCTTCCGGCTGATCGACGATTAGCATTCTGTTCATATGAGAAAGTATCAGCGGCAGTACAACTGTGCAGCGCTGTCCTGTTGAAAGTTCTGATATGTCTTTATAATCCGTTCCATCCAACAACTGCAGAGATGCATCATCTTCTATGTTTATAGTGCATATCTCACCCAGATCGCAACTTTTTAGGTGAGAAAGAAGTCGCGACGCCCTGTCTGAGGTTATATTGGCTGCATCTTCGACTAATGAAACATCAAAGTTGTCGACTGCTTCAAGCAGTGCACGAGGACTGATATTGTTCGCTATCGCCTCAACCGCGTCGCCATATCTTAGGCCGCTTCCTCTCAGGGCTTCCAAAATTGCAGCGGCGAAAACCTTGGATTGGCCATTCCTAAATACTGAAACCTTAATATTTGGCGCTACAATTTTATTAAGAGAATCGGCTGCATATGATCTAGCGAAGAATCTTTCTTCACGTATCTCGTCTAGTTTGTCGAGCGCTTCTGATCTTGTGCTTATCAGCTTACTAAGTGACGCTTTTTTGGGGGCGAGAAACGTGCTAATTGATTCTAGTTTTGCGATACTTTCCCGAAGTTCCTGGCCGCGCCTCAGTATGCTACCTGAGCCGGACTGGATACTTTCTATTTCTTGTCGTAATTGACGGGCTTGATCCTCCATTGATATTTTGTTGGTGGAGAAATTGCTGAGCACCGTCTCTAGTTCACTATATATATTCAGAACATTGCCAAGTTCAGAAATTAGATTGGTCTTAACTGTGTTAATTTTCTCTAAAATCGGATTAAGTATTAGCGCTGCTCCGTGTTCCAGGCTTATAGAGTTAATTGGTGCATTATCTATTCCTTTCTTGACCTCGTGACTCCAGTTAGCAACACTGTTTTTTATTCTTGATATGTTTTCCACCATCACGCCTGCGCTGGAGATAGTGTTATTTTGCACAGAGAGAAGATGCGTTTTTTGTTTTAAATTTTCAGATGTTTTTGAAACATTTTCTTCTGCCGGAATTATTAACTTAAGCTCTTCTCTTAATGCCGGTAGTGCTTTTTGAGTCAGCTCGAGCTCTTCAATTTCGCGCCTACTTTCTTCGATTTGCTGTGTAAGATTCCTACATTCCGTTATTAGCTCTCTTTCCTGAGCTTCGGTATCAGGTTTGTTTTTAACGAATCCATCTATGAGCTTCAAACGTCCAGTAGCTTCAAGACCAACCGTCTCGATTTCAGTTTGCGAGAAGATTACTGGCTTTCTAAATTTAGCAGTTGACCTCGGCGCCGGATCGTTAGCGGTACGACTTACCAGTATAGTATTCTCACCGTCGGTGAGTGTGATTGTGACTTGCCCAGATCCTAAAACGGAGAGCGCGTGATCTTTGCTCCGCCTAGTGGTTTCTGCTGTTGTGCTATTCACGTCGAGGCAGAATCTGATTATTTCTATGAGTGATGTTTTTCCGGTTCCCCTTGCCCCGATTATCGCGTTCAGCCCTGGTGTGAATTTCACATCTAGGCCATCCAAGAAGCCTTCCTCTATCTGTACGCGCTGTATATACATTAGATACTCAATCCTTTGTTTGCAGTAGGTCGTTCAAATATCCCCCTCTTCAGTGTCTGTTTCCCAGCAAGGAAATGGACGTTGAGGAGAAAGGTCGAGCTGCCGGTTCGTCGGGTGCCTAGCCAAAACTCAGCGCCCAGGATGGGGAAATCTTAGCACTGAAGAATTGAACTTTATTGAGCCTTTCGTGAAACGCCCTCAGTATCGGATATGCCTAGCTTTCGGCCCGATGGTGAGACACCTTCCAGATCACAATCGGCCTGCTCAAAGACCGCTTCTGGCCGATTCTGTTGAAAAAGTCGGTCTGCCCAAACTGCCTGATCATTGACTGGTGAAAATGCCTTTTTTGCACGCTGCTACGTGAAATCCGAGTCCGGAAGCCTCTGCCAAAAGTAAAGATTTCAATCTCGGACGCGTACTTTTCTGATGCGCAAACCATGGCCGACTTTTTCAACAGAATCGGCCGATAGCTGCCCGTCGGAACAAACCGCACAAGCCCGTATGCGTCCTATAGATCCACGGGGATAACATCCACGCGGCTTCAAAATTTGCAATTTCCTACAGAGCGTCCTGTAACCCAGCTGAAAAAAATATATCAATCTGCCACTATAGTCCTGCCCGATGCTGCCGACACAGGCAGCATCGTTTTTAAATCATAAGGACTTGATGCATGTCTTTTCACACCTTCCGCACCCTCGCCGCACTGACGTTACTCGCCTGCCTCACGCTTACCGGCTGCGCCCACGTTCAACCTCCCGTACCGCTGGACAATCAGTTCTGGGATGCCAAGGAACCAACCATCGGTGTGGCAATTACCGTAGTGCCGGAGCCTGTACTGGCGCTGACCGGCAATCAGGGTCTTCTGGATTTGGCTATCAACAAGGGCGTTAACAGTTCGCTCAGCGACAATGTCGAGAAATGGCAAGTCAACGACCTCAACACGCTGCCGGATGCCATTGTCGCCAAGTTGCAGGCCAAGGGTTACAAGGCCAAGCGTATCGACGAGCCGGTGGATCTGAAGGTCTATAAGGAAGTCAGTTTCCGCGAAGGCTACACGGTCCGCGACCTGACGCCGCTGAAGGCGACTTACGGGGTGGATCGCCTGCTGTTGGTCAACATTCTGGCTACCGGCGCCACTCGCAGTTATTACAGCGTCGTGCCGACCAGCGTGCCGATGGCGCAGGTGGGCGGGCAAGGCATGGTGGTTGATCTGGCCGACAACAAGCTGCTCTGGTTCAAACCTTTTGCCGTCGTGCAGGCCGCTCAGGGTGAGTGGGACGAGCCCAACTACGCCAATTTGACCAACGCGTTCTACCAGGCGATGGATACCAGCCGCCAGCAAATGATCACCCCGTTCGAACAATGAAGCGGGCGCTGATCGCGGCCGGCACGCTGGCCCTGCTGGTGCTGGCCGGTTGTGCGCAAAAGCCTGCGCCGCCGGCCGGTTTCAAGTCGCAAGATGCGGTGACCTACGTCCAGGCCCATGGGCTCAAAGTGGATGTACAACTGCCGCCGGCCTTTGTGGGGGCCAGCACTGTGGTCGACGCCAAGGCCGCGCAGCAGGCCGCGTCGTCGAGCCATAATCTGATCGCCAGTTCCGGCAACACTGCCGGGCTTGCCGGTTTGCTGGTCGCCAGCCTGATCAACACTCAGATGGGCAGCGGCAGCTTGCAGCGGGATGCGGAAACCGCCGCCGCCAAGGAGTCGCGCCCGCTGGCCGACCTGTTGGCGGGCGTGCCGTTGCAGGAGCGTTTGCAACAGCGTTTCCAGCAGGCTTCGCTGGCGGCCGGCCTCAAGCAGGGAGCAGGGCCCGTGACCGCGCGCCTGCTGGTCGAACCTAAACTGATGCTCACTCCTGATCGCGGTAGTTTCGTGCTGATCAATCAAGTGCAGGTTCAGGATATTGCCGGTTCGGCGCTGTACCGCATGCGCATTGAAGTCACCAGCCAGCCGATTCGGCGCTGCGGCAAACGCTGCATCGACGATGGCAGCCTGGATCTGACGCAAGTCACGGCGGTGCTGGACGAGTGCATTGATGAATCGATGCGCGTGCTGACCACTGACCTGATGCTGCCGACCCCACCGCCAGCCGCCCAGGAAACCTTGCGTTATGTGCTCGATGGTCAGCGCGTGGTCGAACGCGGATATCAATTGGCCCACAACGGCAGTTACTGGCGTTATCGCAACCTCTACGGCGCGGTGAAATCAGTGCCGGTGCCGTTCGAGGATGCGCTGACAGAGGCGCAGTTGCAGAAGGTATACGGGCGTTAATCTGGGCTGCGCCGCCGAGCGGGGATAAATCTCCTCACTACAACCAACAGGCGGCCATCGCGAGCAGGCTCGCTCTCACCTTGGCGGTTTGGGGCCTTCGATGTTCGGGACAAAAGCCATAAAAAAAGGGCATCCGACTCAATCGGCATGCCCTTTTTTTCTACCGTTGCCCCCTAACCGGGGAACCCGCGGCGATTATGGATTGACGCTGTCCTTCAACATTTTGCCCGGCTTGAAGGCGACCGTGTTGCTGGCCTTGATTTTCACCGGCTCACCGATCTGTGGGTTTTTGCCGGTACGCGCGCCGCGGTGGCGCTGCAGGAAGGTGCCAAAGCCGACCAGGGTGACGCTGTCTTTGCGGTGCAGGGCGCCGGTGATTTCTTCGAGAACGGCGTTGAGGACGCGGTTGGCTTGCTCTTTAGTGAGGTCTGCCTTTTCCGCGATGGCGGCGGCGAGTTCTGGTTTACGCATGAATGAAGCCCCTTTTGACGGTTTTTTTGTTGTTATGTCTGGGCTGTACTCATGGGAACAGCCCCTAAGGCGCCGCAGGCTCTACTCTGCGGCAGACGGGAGTGAGGATGGCACGGGGCCGCAGGCGACGCCAGTGTCAGGGTGGCCTTTGTCGCGCCGAAAGCAGGGTATTTGCGACAGAAGGACTGGCGTTTACGCCAGCAGCGCTGGAAGCTCTTTGTTCAGCGCCAGTTTTTCCATCACCGCCGCGCCTGTCAGGGCATAGCCCAGCAGATTGCCGTGGGCGTCGCGGCACAGGGCCTTGATGTCGCTGCCCTGCCCTTCGACACTCCACACGCCTTCGCTGCCCCGTGGCGGTGGCGAAACCACCAGTGGGCACACTGGGGTTTTCACGGTAATCGGCATGGCACCGTAGCGTACGGCGGTCGGGTTGCCGGCCAGAGTTTGGGCCAGGGCACGGGCGCAGCTCATCAGCGGCATGACGTACAGCAGGTTCAGGCCGTCGACTTCGGCGCAGTCGCCCAGGGCGTAGATGTTGGCGTGGGAGGTTTTCAGGTGGCGGTCGACCACCACGCCGCGATTGACCACCAGGCCGGCAGCGGCGGCCAGGTCGATGCGGGGGCGCAGGCCGATGGCCGAGACCACCAAGTCGCAGGCGATCACCTGGCCGTCGGACAGATGCGCCTCCAGCCCGTCGGCCACCCGTTGCAGGCGATTGAGCACCGGCCCCAGGTGGAAACGCGCGCCGAGGCTTTCCAGCCCGGCCTGTACCGCAGCGGCGGCGGCAGGGTGCAGCAGGGTCGGCATGACTTGCTCGCACGGCGCGACCAGCTCCACTTCGTAACCGCCCAGGATCAGGTCGTTGGCGAATTCGCAGCCGATCAGCCCGGCACCGAGCAAGAGCACCCGGCGCTTGCCGGCGGCCGCTGCGCGAAAGCGTGCGTAGTCTTCCAGATCGTTAATGGGGAAGATCAGGTCCGAGGCATCACCCTGCACCGGCACGCGCACGGTTTCTGCGCCCCAGGCCAGGATCAGGTCGCGGTAGTTCACCGTTTCTTCGCCGATCCACAAGCGTTTGTGGCCCGGATCGATGCCGCTGATGCGGGTGTGGGTGCGCACTTCGGCGTTCAGTTGCTCGGCCATGGCGCCCGGCTCGGCCATGCTCAGGCCGTCGGCGTCTTTGTTTTTACCAAATCCTGTGGAGAGCATCGGCTTGGAGTAGGAGCGGCCGTCATCGGCGCTGATCAGCAGCAGCGGGGTTTCGCTGTCGAGTTTGCGAAACTCCCGGGCCAGGTTGTAACCGGCAAGGCCCGTACCGACGATGACGACAGGTGCACTCATGTTGCTCTCCATGTAGCTCTCCATGCAGGAAACGATCAGATGGCGATCATTTCGAAATCCGCTTTACCCACGCCGCAGTCCGGGCAGAGCCAGTCTTCGGGTACGTCTTGCCAGGCAGTGCCGGGCGCGATGCCATCATCCGGCCAACCAAGGGCTTCATCGTAGATCAGGCCGCAGACAATACATTGCCACTTTTTCATTCAGGTACTTCCTCAGGTGTCGGCATTTGCCGGTATGGTTGGGTCGATGTAAAGCTGCCCCTTCCGGCTCAGGGCGTTTTGTACTGATCGGTCGCGATAGATGCAAGCATGATCGACGCTAAGACCGCCCCGCTGAATCAAATTCGCCACCCGACATGGTAAGCTCGCGGCCTCATTTGCTGCCATTCAAGACCTCTGTGCCGCATACAAATTCGATATTTCCTACACTCCAATGGTTGCCCCAGCCCCTGCTGTCGCCTCGCCCTGACGCCTGTGTGCTCGACTGGCTGTTCGACGAAGGGTCCCTGACCCGGCGCCTGACGCGGCTGTCGGATGAGCGTTTCAGCGTGACGCCGCTGTTCGAAGGTTGGCAGCCCTTGCGTGCCGACGAATGTGCCGCGCTGGATCTGGCCGAGGGCAGCGAAGGCTGGGTACGCGAGGTGTATCTGCGCGGCCATGGCGAGGCCTGGGTGTTTGCCCGCAGTGTGGCGGCGCGCAGCGCCTTGCTGGGCGACGGTTTGCAGATGGACGAACTGGGCAGTCGTTCCCTGGGCGAGTTGCTGTTTTGCGACCAGGCGTTCCAGCGCCGGGCCATCGAGGTTTGCCATTACCCCGAGCAATGGTTGCCGGCTGAGGTGCGCGCCCGTGAATTGTGGGGCCGCCGTTCGCGTTTTGATCGCGGAACGTTGAGTGTGCTGGTGGCGGAAATTTTTCTGCCGCGCCTGTGGACCGTCGCCCGCGCCTATTCGGAGAACTGCTGATGTACGTGCAACTGCTCAAATCCTTGAACCGCCTGAACCCGCGGGCGTGGGACTTCGTGCAACTGACGCGCCTGGACAAGCCCATCGGCATTTATCTGCTGTTATGGCCGACGTTATGGGCCTTGTGGATTGCCGGCGAAGGTTCGCCGTCCCTGGCCAACATCGTGATTTTCGTGCTTGGCGTGATACTGACCCGCGCCGGTGGTTGTGTGATCAACGACTGGGCCGACCGCAAGGTGGACGGCCACGTCAAACGCACCGAACAGCGCCCGCTGGTGAGCGGCAAGATCAGTTCGAAAGAGGCGCTGGTGTTCTTCGCGGTGCTGATGAGCGTGAGCTTCCTGCTGGTGCTGTGCACCAATGCACCGACCATTTTGCTGTCCCTCGGCGGGCTGGCGCTGGCGTTCAGTTATCCGTTCATGAAGCGCTACACCTACTATCCGCAAGTGGTGCTAGGGGCCGCGTTTTCCTGGGGCATGCCGATGGCGTTCACCGCCGAAACCGGTCATTTGCCGGCGGCGGCCTGGCTGCTGTACATCGCCAACCTGTTGTGGACGGTGGGCTACGACACTTATTACGCGATGACTGACCGGGACGATGACCTGAGGATCGGCGTCAAGTCCACGGCCATTCTGTTTGGCGATGCCGACCGGGTGATCATCCTGACGCTGCAGGGCCTGGCCCTGGGTTGCCTGCTGCTGGCCGGATCAAAATTCCAGCTGGGCAGCTGGTTCCACCTGGGGCTGGTGGCCGCTGCCGGGTGTTTTGCCTGGGAGTTCTGGTACACCCGCAGCAAAGACCGGATGCGCTGCTTCAAGGCGTTTTTGCACAACCATTGGGCCGGGTTGGCGATTTTCGTGGGGATTGTGCTGGATTACGCGCTGCGGTGAGACCGCTGACCCAGCGCTGAACCCACGGTCATGAACCTCTCTGTGGCGAGGGAGCTTGCTCCCGCTCGGTCGCGCAGCAGCCGCAAATGCCTGGGGCCGCTGCGCCGCCCAGTGGGAGCAAGCTCCCCTACCCTAAAAGCAGTTTGGCGCTGGTCAGTCACTTCTTGGGCTTGGCGACCTTCCAGGCACCTTCCATCAGGCCGTCACCAGTCATTTCGCCAGCTTTGGTGTCCCTCACAAAGGTGTACAGCGGCTTGCCATCGTAGGCCCACTGCGACGAACCGTCGTCACGGGTGATCACCGTCCAGTGGCCTGTCGGCATGGCAGCGCTTTCAGCCATGAGCGGGGGCCAGTTCTCGGCACATTTGGCATTGCACGCCGACTTGCCGTCTTTGTCTTTCTCAAAGGTGTACAACGTCATGCCCTTGTGATCGGTCAGCACACCATCAGTGACCATCGCCGGCTCGCCAGCCGCATACGCCAGCGCCGGCAGCACCAAGGCAACCGCCAGGCCCAGGGCCTTGATGGATTGGGTAAGGTAAGTCATGGAAACCCTCTTTTGCAGTTGTCAGGATTCGGACTCAAAAGCTTAGTCCAGGATCCTCTACACTGCCGGGTGCCGAAACAAGTGTCACACGACTGCAATAATTCCGTTATCTAATGCGGCGCAAGACAGTTAAATGACAAGAGGATTACCCCATGGTTGGCAGGAGCATTCTGATCGTCGACGACGAAGCGCCCATCCGCGAGATGATCGCCGTTGCGTTGGAGATGGCCGGCTATGACTGCATGGAAGCAGAAAACTCTCAGCAGGCCCACGCCATCATCGTCGACCGCAAGCCCGACCTGATTCTGCTGGACTGGATGCTTCCCGGTACGTCTGGCATTGAACTGGCGCGACGCCTCAAGCGCGATGAGCTGACCGGTGATATCCCGATCATCATGCTCACTGCCAAGGGCGAAGAAGACAACAAGATCCAGGGCCTGGAAGTCGGCGCCGACGACTACATCACCAAGCCGTTTTCCCCACGGGAGCTGGTGGCACGCCTGAAGGCCGTGCTGCGACGCGCCGGTCCGACCGATGGCGAGGCACCGATTGAAGTCGGTGGCCTGCTGCTGGACCCCATCAGCCACCGCGTGACCATCGATGGCAAACCCGCCGAGATGGGCCCGACCGAATACCGCCTGCTGCAATTTTTCATGACCCACCAGGAGCGTGCCTACACGCGCGGCCAACTGCTGGACCAGGTCTGGGGCGGTAATGTTTATGTCGAGGAGCGCACCGTGGACGTGCACATTCGTCGCCTGCGCAAAGCCCTCGGCGATGCCTATGAGAATCTGGTACAAACGGTGCGCGGCACCGGTTATCGTTTTTCGACCAAGGCCTGACCCGAGCCCTTACCGCCCGACAAGCTGACAAGGACGCGCGTTCAATTGAATCAAAACTGGCATGGCACCCTGATTCGCCACATGTTGTTGCTAGTGACCGGCTGTCTGGTCGTGGGCCTGATTACGGGCTTCTACGGCTGGAGTCTGGCTGCGGGCCTGGCGCTGTACCTGGGCTGGACGCTCAAGCAATTGCTGCGCATGCATGAGTGGCTGCGCCTGCACAAACCCGACGAGGCTCCGCCCGACGGCTATGGCCTGTGGGGTGAGGTATTCGACAGCATCTATCACCTGCAGCGGCGCGACCAGCGCGTGCGTGGCCGCCTGCAAGCGGTGATCGACCGGGTCCAGGAGTCCACTGCGGCGCTCAAGGACGCGGTGATCATGCTCGACAGCGATGGCAACCTGGAATGGTGGAATCGCGCCGCCGAAACCCTGCTGGGCCTCAAGACCCCCCAGGACAGCGGCCAGCCAGTGACCAACCTGGTGCGCCATCCTCGCTTCAAGGAATACTTCGAACAGGAAAACTACGCCGAGCCGTTGGAGATTCCTTCGCCCACCAATGACCGGGTGCGCATTCAGCTATACCTCACGCGCTACGGCAACAACGAGCACTTGATGCTGGTGCGTGACGTAACGCGCATCCATCAGTTGGAACAGATGCGCAAAGACTTCGTTGCCAACGTCTCCCATGAGTTGCGTACGCCGTTGACAGTGATCTGCGGGTATCTGGAAACCCTGCTGGACAATGTCGAGGAAGTGAACCCACGCTGGAGCCGGGCCTTGCAGCAGATGCACCAGCAAAGCGGGCGTATGCAGACCCTGCTCAATGACCTGCTGCTGGCCAAACTTGAAGCCACCGATTACCCCTCGGACAACCAGCCGGTGCCTGTCGATGACTTGCTGCAAATCATTGTGGAGGATGCCCAGGAACTCTCCGGGCCCAAGCAGCAGACCATCACCCTTGAAGCCGACCCGAACGTGCAGCTCAAGGGCAGCGAGGCCGAATTGCGCAGTGCCTTCTCCAACCTGGTGTTCAATGCCGTCAAGTACACGCCGGAGCAAGGCCGCATTCGCGTTCGCTGGTGGGCCGACGGCCAAGGCGCACACCTGAGCGTGCAGGATTCGGGCATCGGCATCGACAGCAAACACCTGCCGCGCTTGACCGAACGTTTCTACCGCGTCGATTCCAGCCGCAACTCCAATACCGGCGGCACCGGGCTGGGCCTGGCGATCGTCAAGCACGTTTTGTTGCGGCATCGCGGGCGCATGGAAATCAGCAGCGTGCCTGGCCATGGCAGTACGTTTACCTGCCATTTTGCCCCGGCACAGACGGTTCGCTCGCGCCTCACCAGCGCCGCCGATTGATACCGGCCAGCACTCGCCACTAGGCAACGGCCCAGTCAGCCGCTACATTGGCTGACTTGTGCCTGCCTTTTCAGGCACTCATTTCTAATCCTTTCGAATATACGGAACCCGCAAAACTCCATCATGGACCCTTCCCCTGGCTTGTCCCTGGCAACACTCTTCGCCGAATTCGGCATGATTCTTTTTGCTCTGATCCTGGTTCTGCTCAACGGCTTTTTCGTTGCGGCCGAATTTGCCATGGTCAAACTGCGCTCGACCCGGGTCGAGGCCATCGCCGAGAAAAACGGCTGGCGCGGGCACATCCTGCGTACCGTTCACAGCCAACTCGACGCTTACCTGTCGGCCTGCCAATTGGGCATCACCCTGGCTTCCCTGGGCCTGGGTTGGGTCGGTGAGCCGGCGTTCGCCCACGTTCTGGAGCCGCTGCTAGGCGCGGTCGGCGTTGAGTCGCCGGAAGTGATCAAGGGCGTATCGTTCTTCACCGCGTTCTTCATCATTTCGTACCTGCACATCGTGGTCGGTGAGCTGGCGCCCAAATCCTGGGCGATCCGCAAGCCCGAGCTGCTGTCGCTGTGGACCGCCGTGCCGCTGTACCTGTTCTACTGGGCCATGTACCCGGCGATCTACCTGCTCAACGCCAGCGCCAACGCCATCCTGCGTATCGCCGGCCAAGGCGAACCCGGCCCGCATCACGAGCATCATTACAGCCGTGAAGAACTGAAACTGATCCTGCACTCCAGCCGTGGCCAGGACCCAAGCGACCAAGGCATGCGCGTGCTGGCCTCGGCGGTGGAAATGGGCGAGCTGGAAGTGGTGGACTGGGCCAACTCCCGGGAAGACCTGGTGACGCTGGAGTTCAATGCGCCGCTCAAGGAGATCCTGGCGATGTTCCGTCGCCACAAGTTCAGCCGCTATCCGGTGTATGACAGCGAGAGCCAGGAGTTCGTCGGCCTGCTGCACATCAAGGATCTACTGCTGGAACTGGCCGCCCTGGATCACATTCCCGAGTCGTTCAACCTGGCCGAACTCACCCGCCCGCTGGAGCGCGTGTCGCGGCACATGCCGCTGTCGCAGCTGCTGGAGCAGTTTCGCAAGGGTGGCTCGCACTTCGCCCTGGTTGAAGAAGCCGACGGCAACATCATCGGTTACCTGACCATGGAAGACGTGCTGGAAGTGCTGGTGGGCGATATTCAGGACGAACACCGCAAAGCGGAGCGCGGCATCCTGGCCTATCAGCCGGGCAAGCTGCTGGTGCGCGGCGACACGCCACTGTTCAAGGTTGAGCGCCTGCTGGGCATCGACCTTGACCACATCGAGGCCGAGACCCTCGCCGGGCTGGTCTATGAAACCCTCAAGCGCGTGCCGGAAGAGGAAGAAGTGCTGGAAGTCGAAGGCCTGCGGATCATCATCAAGAAGATGAAAGGGCCGAAGATTATTCTGGCGAAGGTGTTGATGCTCGATTGAGCCTTAATTGGCTCACAAGATCGCATCTTTCGGCAGCTCCTACAGGGTTATGTGTACGCCTGTAGGCGCTGCCGAAGGCTGCGATCTT
>NZ_JABWQV010000390.1 GCF_014268615.1 Pseudomonas tehranensis
CCCCATCGCGAGCAGGCTCGCTCCCACATTCTGATCTGCGGTGGGCACACATTTCGTGGCGACCAAAGATCAATGTGGGAGCGAGCCTGCTCGCGATGACTGACTGAAGGGCGCCGCCGAATCAGGCGCCAGGTACGAAGTGCTTCTGCGCTGTACCGCGGGCGATCAGGCGGGAGATGTAGTCGAGTTTCTGTGGGTCTTTATCGACGAAGCGGAAGGTCAGTTGCAGCCATTCGCTGTCGGGGGTCTGCTCGTGAGCAACAATGGCGTGCAGGTAACCGTTGAGACGAGCGGTTTCGGCGTTGTCGCCCTGCTCCATGTCCAGCACGGCGCTTTCCAGCACCTGTGGCAGGGTGTCGGTGCGTTTGACCAGCAGCAGCGCTTCCTTGAGGCTCAGGGCCTTGATCACGCATTGCTGGGTGCCGCTGGAGAGGCGCAACTGGCCCTGACCACGATTGGCACCGGCCGGGGCGGCTGAAGGCGCCTTGACGGGCGGGCTGTTGAGCATGCCGCGGGCCGGAGCCGCAACTGCGGCAGGCGCGGCAGCTGCAACGACAGCAGGCTTGGCAAACGGATTGACCGCCGCAGCAGCCGCCGCAACCGGAGCCGCCTTGCCGCCGGTCAGCGCGCTGAGCGAATCATTGCCGAACGCCGAGTTCATTTTGGTCGGAGCGCTGTTCATCAGGGTGTCGAGCTTGCCCACCTTGTGCAGGGCCTGCTTGACCTTGGTCAGCAGTTGCTCGTTGGTGAACGGCTTGCTGACGTATCCGGAAACACCGGCCTGGATGGCCTGGACCACGTTTTCCTTGTCGCCGCGGCTGGTGACCATCACAAACGGCATGCCCCTGAGGTTATCCTGCTGGCGGCACCAGGTCAGCAGCTCCAGGCCCGACATTTCCGGCATTTCCCAATCGCACAGCACCAGGTCGAACGCCTCACGGGCCAGCAGGGATTGGGCTTTCTTACCGTTCACTGCATCTTCGATGCGGATGCCCGGGAAGTAGTTGCGCAGGCACTTCTTCACCAGGTCACGAATGAACGAAGCGTCGTCCACGACCAACACACTGACCTTACTCATCCAGATACACCTCTAAAAAATCCCGGCAAGCATACCGCTTTTACTGATGGCATATTGCCAAAAACCTTCAGTCACGCCGGGACTCTTCGTTCGCGGGGTGCTGCTTTCGATTAAAAAAGCCGCAAAAAAAAGCCCGACCAGAAGGCCGGGCGCTTTTCTTGGGCAATCTTACTTATCGTCAGTTTCGCCCGGAACATTAGCGGTTTCGGACGAGGTGCCCTCCACTTCGGCCTTCATACGTTTGAGCCCCAAGTGCCGCACGTCGGTGCCGCGCACGAGGTAGATCACAAGTTCCGAGATGTTGCGGGCATGATCGCCGATACGCTCCAGCGAACGCAGTACCCAAATAATGCTCAACACCCGGGAGATGGAGCGCGGGTCTTCCATCATGTAGGTCGCCAGCTCACGCAGCGCGGTCTTGTATTCGCGATCAATGACCTTGTCGTACTGGGCCACCGACAACGCCAGATCGGCGTCGAAACGGGCGAAGGCATCCAGTGCATCGCGAACCATGTTGCGCACCTGGTCGCCGATGTGGCGAACTTCGACGTAACCCCGCGGCGCCTCGCCTTCTTCGCACAACTGGATGGCGCGACGGGCGATCTTGGTGCTTTCGTCGCCGATTCGCTCCAGATCGATCACCGATTTGGAGATGCTGATGATCAAACGAAGGTCGGAAGCAGCGGGTTGACGACGGGCCAGGATGCGCAAGCACTCTTCGTCGATGTTGCGCTCCATCTGGTTGATCTGGTCGTCGATCTCGCGCACTTGCTGGGCCAGGCCGGAGTCGGCCTCGATCAGCGCGGTCACCGCATCGTTGACCTGCTTTTCCACCAGCCCGCCCATGGCCAGCAGGTGACTGCGCACCTCCTCCAACTCGGCGTTGAACTGGGCGGAAATGTGGTGAGTAAGGCCTTCCTTCGAAATCATGGTTTTGCTCCGCAAAAGCTGTGAGCTGCAAGCTTTAAGCTGCAAGCTGATGTATGTCGTTACCGGATCGCTTTTACTCGCCGCTTGCAGCTTAAAGCTTGCGGCTCTACGGCTAGCCGTAGCGACCGGTGATGTAGTCTTCGGTCTGCTTCTTGGCCGGGTTGGTAAACAGGGTGTCGGTGTCGCCGAATTCCACCAGTTTGCCCATGTACATGAAGGCGGTGTAGTCGGAAACCCGCGCTGCCTGTTGCATGTTGTGGGTCACGATGACGATGGTGAATTTGGATTTGAGCTCGTAGATCAGCTCTTCGACCTTCAGCGTCGAGATCGGGTCCAGGGCCGAGCAAGGTTCGTCGAGCAACAAGACTTCCGGCTCAACGGCGATGGTACGGGCAATCACCAGACGTTGCTGTTGACCACCGGACAGGCCCAGTGCCGATTCGTGCAGGCGATCCTTGACCTCGTCCCACAGCGCCGCGCCCTTGAGCGCCCACTCCACCGCTTCGTCGAGAATGCGCTTTTTGTTGATACCCTGGATGCGCAGGCCGTAGACCACGTTCTCGTAGATGGTTTTGGGGAACGGGTTAGGCTTCTGGAACACCATGCCCACACGACGACGCAGCTCGGCTACATCTTCGCCCTTGCGGTAGATGTTACTGCCGTAGAGGTTGATTTCGCCCTCGACGCGGCAGCCGTCCACCAGGTCGTTCATGCGGTTGAAGGTGCGCAGCAAGGTCGACTTGCCGCAGCCCGACGGACCGATGAACGCGGTAACGCGCTGCTTCGGGATGTTCAGGCTGACGTCATACAGCGCCTGCTTCTGGCCGTAGAACAGGTTCAGGCCGGGCACTTCGATGGCGACGGTTTCCTGAGCCAGGTCCAGGCTCTGCTTGTCGCGGCCCAGGGCCGACATGTTGATGCCGCGTGCTTGTGTCTCGGGTTGCATGGGAGGCTCCCTGTGCTAACAAATTCGGTTCGTTGGCCGCTGAGCGGCAATGCCATTCGGTGTACTTGTGGGAGCGGGCTTGCTCGCGAAAGCG
>NZ_JABWQV010000391.1 GCF_014268615.1 Pseudomonas tehranensis
CTATCGCGAGCAGGCTCGCTCCCACAATTGTTTGCGGTGATGCTTAAAAAGTGCCGCCGTTTTGGCGTCAATATTCACACTATGACCATTCGGCGCATTCTGGTCTCGGTGGGACTTGCGGTCGGAACTTTTCTTCTATCCTCAGTTCAAGGATAACGAGAGCCATCATCGGATCGAAACAGCCTCTTCCTGAGGCTGAATACCGGATCTATCGAGGGGCGCCGCCATGTCGCGCAACCTTTGCCTCACTCGTCAATGCCTGGGCCTTGTCACCCGTATCGAATGCGCCATCCGTCCACTGGCGGGAGATACCGGTATGTGGACCTTGCTCTTCGCCGCCGGAATGGCTGGCGAACAACCTTCGGCCATCAAGGCTCAAGGCCCTTTTCCCGGCCCGAATGCCGCTGAGTCCATTCTCGACACCATTGTGCAAAGCCTGACACTGCACGGTTATGAGCTGGCCGACGACCCGCAGATCTGGAGCCTGCATATGCAGGCCCAGTTACGGGAAATCAATGGAGGCCGTTGTCGCAACGTCGACGGCTTCGAGTTTCGCCCGCTGCATTGAAAGCCGTCATCGTGCGGGGGCTGGCAGTACGGTTTTGCCACAAGGGCTGAAGTCACGGATGGGCCTGGCGTTTATGACCCGGGGCGTGACTGATATACTCGCCGCGATTTTTCAGCCCTGGTGTGAGATTCAATGGAACGCTTTATCGAAAATGCAATGTACGCCTCCCGTTGGCTGCTGGCGCCGATCTATTTCGGGCTGTCCCTCGGCTTGCTGGCTCTGGCGCTGAAATTCTTCCAGGAAGTTTTTCACGTCATTCCCAATGTGTTTGCCATGGCCGAGTCCGAACTGATTCTGGTGCTGTTGTCGCTGATCGACATGGCGCTGGTGGGCGGCCTGTTGGTGATGGTGATGATTTCCGGTTACGAAAACTTCGTCTCGCAACTGGACATCGATTCCGACAAGGAAAAGCTCAACTGGCTCGGGACCATGGATTCGTCCTCGCTGAAGATGAAGGTTGCGGCCTCGATCGTTGCCATTTCCTCGATTCACCTGCTGCGCATCTTCATGGACGCCAAGAACGTCGATCCCGAGCACCTGATGTGGTACGTGATCATCCATATGACCTTCGTGGTTTCGGCGTTTGCCATGGGCTACCTGGATAAACTGACCAAGCACTGAGGTCCGTTCATCGCCTTGGCGCACCGCCCGTCTGTTGCAAAGCAGGCGGGCGTTGTCGTTTTTGGCGGCGGCGCTTTGATGAGGTGGCTGATCACCCGCCACAGCATCTGTGCTAGTCTGCTCGCCCTTTTGGTTCCGGGCGCTCCGGGAGGCGCTGTGTCGAGCACGGCAAATTCCCGAGCCGTCCGCACAGCGGAGCAGCATCATGTCCGAAGTTAACCTGTCCACCGACGAAACCCGCGTCAGCTACGGCATTGGCCGTCAGTTGGGCGACCAACTGCGCGACAACCCGCCACCGGGCGTTAGCCTGGACGCGATCCTGGCCGGCCTGACCGACGCTTTCGCCGGCAAGCCGAGCCGTGTGGGCCAGGACGAGATGTCCGCCAGCTTCAAAGTCATCCGCGAAATCATGCAGGCGGAAGCTGCCGCCAAGGCAGAAGCTGCCGCTGGCGAAGGCCGTGCATTCCTGGCTGAAAACGCCAAGCGCGAAGGCATCACCACCCTGGCCTCGGGTCTGCAATTTGAAGTGCTGACTCAGGGCGAAGGCGCCAAGCCGAGCCGTGAGGATCAGGTGCGTACCCATTACCACGGCACCCTGATCGACGGCACTGTGTTCGACAGCTCCTACGATCGTGGCCAGCCAGCCGAATTCCCGGTGGGCGGCGTGATCCCGGGCTGGACCGAAGCCCTGCAACTGATGAACGCCGGCAGCAAATGGCGCCTATACGTGCCGAGCGAATTGGCTTACGGCGCTCAAGGCGTTGGCAGCATTCCGCCGCACAGCGTATTGGTGTTTGACGTCGAGCTGTTGGACGTTCTGTAAGGCATCAACACTTAAGCAGGCTTTTGTGGGAGCGAGCCTGCTCGCGATGACGGTCGATCAGTCAATATGATGTTGAATGTCACACCGCTATCGCGAGCAGGCTCGCTCCCACAGGGTTTGCGCGTTCATCCGTGAAACCTGCCACTGAAATCACCCGTAGGGCGCAATGCCCGGGCGTAACAGAACAGGAAGAGATTGCGCACCAGTTCCTTGAGCACCAGCGGCTCGCTGGAATTGAGGCTGTGGAGGTCCAGATCCCCCTGGTCCTGCAATTCGTTCAAGGCTTCTTCTTCAAGTACCGCGCAAACTTCCCCGGTTTCCCGATGCAGGATTCTCAGGTAAGGGTGTGGGCGGTCCAGCCAGGCATCGATCAAATAAGTCATGGTTCTCATCTCCTTGATGGGCGTTATGAGAATAATTCTTATTCGCTAAATAGCAAGGCTCTATTGGTGTTCAAATTGTTTTTCTGACGGTGGGTTGCGGCAGCTCAATGGGCTCGGGCTTGGCTGGGAGGCGCAAATGGGGGCTGGAGCGGGGAGGGCGAAGCGCCATCCCACGCGGGACGTGGGATGGAATACACAAGGCTCAGACTTTTCTGACGAACTCGGATTTGAGTTTCATCGGGCCGATGCCGTCGATCTTGCAGTCGATGTCGTGATCGCCATCGCACAAACGGATGTTCTTGACCTTGGTGCCCACCTTGACCACCAGCGACGTGCCTTTGACCTTCAGGTCCTTGATCACGGTGATGGTGTCGCCGTCCTGCAGGACATTGCCGACCGAATCCTTCTTCACCGTCTCATCGGACGCGGTTTCAGCTTCACCGCTGGCAGACCATTCGTGGGCACACTCCGGGCAGACCAGTTGAGTACCGTCTTCGTAGGTGTATTCGGAATTGCATTTCGGGCAGGGAGGCAACGTGCTCACTAAGGTTCCTTGGGTATCAGGAGGGCAAAAGGGCGCACATTATATAGGGTTTTGTTACGAGGTGGGTGATGCGGGGCTTCTGTGGCGA
>NZ_JABWQV010000392.1 GCF_014268615.1 Pseudomonas tehranensis
CATTCGCGAGCAAGCCCGCTCCCACAGGTTGATCTGTGTGAAGCAGGTTATTTTCCGTTGCCTTCCAACTGCCCCAGCGGCACGCGCTTTTCAATCGCGCTGGACAGCACGATCGAGGTCTTGCTGAAGCCAAACTTGGCGATGCGGTTGATCAGCTCTTCCAATTCCGGCATCGAGCCAACCGCCGCTTGCATGATCACGCACGGGTCGCCTGTCACTCGATGGCATTCGGTCAGTTGCGGGATTTTGCACAGTTCGTCGTAGGTCTTCTGGTTACCGTGCTGGTTCATCCGCAGTTCGATGACGCACTGCACCGGCAGGCCGATTTTCGCCATGTCGACTTTTGCTTGATAGCCGGTGATCACGCCGCTGGCTTCCAGCTTGCTGACCCGCTCGGCCACGGCCGGGGCCGACAGGTTCACTTTGCGGGCCAGTTCGGCGTAGGACGCACGACCGTTTTCCAGCAGGGCACTGAGCAGCATGCGGTCGTACTTATCCACGGTTCGGGCTCCCCAGGGGGCTGACTTTCGAAAGTACGGTTTATAGCGCTGATCTCCGTGTTTTGAAAAGTGTATGGTTCGGATAAACAGGTTTTGTAACTTATTTTCCGCCTGTCGCCTTTCTAGAATAGCGTCTCTCATTGTCCTGACTTCGAGCTGACCATGCCTGGCCTACGCCGTTTCCCCTTGCCATTGATCGCTGCCTTTTTTGCCTTGTACGTCATCTGGGGGTCGACCTACCTGGTGATTCGCATCGGTGTGGAGCATTGGCCGCCGCTGCTGCTGGCCGGGATTCGTTTCGTGATCGCCGGCTCGCTGATGTACGGTTTCCTGCGCTGGCGCGGGGCGCCGGCACCGACCTGGGCGCAGTGGAAGGCGGGGGCTGTGATCGGCGTGTTGTTGCTCAGCTTCGGCAATGGCGCGGTCAGTGTCGCCGAGCACACGGGCGTGGCGTCCGGGGTGGCGGCGCTGGCCGTGGCGACGGTGCCGTTGTTTACCTTGCTCTGCGGATATTTCTGGGGCGCCCGTAACACCCGTCTGGAGTGGGCGGGGATTGTGCTGGGGTTGATCGGCATTGCCATGCTCAACCTGGGTTCCAACCTGCAATCGAGCCCGCTGGGCGCGACCTTGCTGCTGTTCGCGGCGGCGTCCTGGGCCTTCGGCTCGGTATTGAGCAAGCACCTGCCGCTGCCGGCGGGGGCGATGGCCAGTGCCGTGGAAATGCTGGTGGGCGGTGTGGTGCTGTTGATCGGCAGCGTGGCCAGTGGCGAACACCTGGACAGCATTCCGCCGCTGGAAGGCTGGATCGCCCTGGCCTACCTGACCTGCTTCGGTTCGATCATTGCCTTCAACGCCTACATGTACCTGCTCAAGCACGTCCGTCCGGCGGCGGCCACCAGCTATGCCTACGTCAACCCGGCGGTAGCGGTGTTGCTGGGCATTGTGTTCGCCGGTGAAACCATCGGGATCGAAGAGGCCCTGGCGATGTTGGTGATCATCAGTGCCGTGGTGTTGATCGGTTTGCCCCAATGGCGCAACCCCAAGCCTGCGCCGGCCGAATCCTGATTTAGGGTAAACTGCCGCGCATTGCACACCTTGCGCTGATTTTTCCTACGGTACTTCCATGACTTTCGCCACCCTTGGCCTGATCGAACCCTTGCTGCGCGCCCTTGAGACGCTTGGCTACCAGACCCCGACCCCGGTGCAGGCCCAAGCCATGCCGGCGGTGCTGGCCGGTCGCGACCTGATGGCCGCGGCCCAGACTGGCACCGGCAAGACCGCCGGTTTCGCCGTGCCGCTGTTGCAGTTGCTGACCACCGAAGGGCCCAAGGTCAGTGCCAACTCGGTACGGGCGCTGATTCTGGTGCCGACCCGTGAACTGGCCGAGCAGGTTCACGAAAGCGTGCGCCAATACGCGCAAAACCTGCCGTTGAGCACCTATGCAGTGTACGGCGGCGTCAGCATCAACCCGCAGATGATGAAGCTGCGCAAAGGGGTTGATCTGCTGGTCGCCACGCCGGGACGCTTGCTCGACCTGTTCCGCCAGAACGCGCTGAAGTTCAATCAGCTGCAGACCCTGGTGCTGGACGAAGCCGACCGCATGCTCGACCTGGGCTTCTCCGAGGAGCTGGCGAATATCTATAAAGCACTGCCGAAGAAGCGCCAGACGCTGCTGTTTTCGGCAACGTTCTCCGACGCGATCCGCTTGCTGGCCGGGCAAATGCTCAACGATCCGCTGAGCATCGAAGTGAGCCCGCGCAATGTGGCCGCCAACACCGTCAAGCAATGGGTGGCGACGGTGGACAAGAAGCGCAAGCCAGAGTTGTTTGTGCACCTGATGCGCAAGAACAAGTGGAAACAGGTGCTGGTCTTTGCCAAGACCCGCAACGGTGTCGATGCGCTGGTGGAAAAACTCCAGGGCATGGGCGTCAATGCCGACGGCATCCACGGCGATAAACCCCAGGCCACCCGCCAGCGGGCGCTGGACCGTTTCAAGGCCAGTGAGATCCAGATCCTGGTGGCCACCGACGTCGCCGCGCGTGGGCTGGATATCGAAGACTTGCCGCTGGTGGTGAATTTCGATTTGCCGATCGTCGCCGAGGATTACATTCACCGTATCGGTCGTACTGGCCGGGCGGGTTCCACCGGGGAAGCGATTTCCCTGGTGTGCGCCGATGAAGTGAATCTGCTGTCAGCCATCGAAACCCTGACCCGTCAGACGTTGCCACGGCAGATGGAACAGGACTTCGAGCCTGAGCATCGGGTGCCGGACACCGATGCCAGCGGCCAGGTCATCAAGAAGCCGAAAAAGCCGAAGAAACCGAAAGCCTCGGGCGGTGGCGGCAAGCGCAACCTGGGCAAGTGGGTCGACAGCGGCGACGCCTCGCCCGTGGAGCCTTCGGTCAAGCCTGTGCGCAAAGTCCCGGTGTTCAATACCGGGCCGCGTAAGCGTAAGCCTTGATCTCAAAGGTCTCCTGAGACCTGTAGGAGCTGACGAGTGCAACGAGGCT
>NZ_JABWQV010000393.1 GCF_014268615.1 Pseudomonas tehranensis
GACACGGATCAACAGTAAGGTCGCGTCATCGTTCTTCGCGAGCAAGCTTTGCTCCCACAGGCTCCCACAGGTTTTTGCAGGGTCTCAGGAAAGCTCGCCACACAGATCCAGCTCAACCAGCCGCCGGACCTCATCCACCGGCAGCCCGGCGCCGATCAACGCCTGCAGCTTGCCGAACGCCGCCTCGCGGGTCATGCCGCCACCGGACAGCACGCCAACGCCTCGCAAGCGGCTGCCGGCTTCGTACACGTCCAGTTCCACGCCGCCTTCATGGCATTGAGTCACCGCCACCACTACCACGCCGCTGTCCCGCGCCCGCTCGAGGCTGGCGAGGAAGGCCGCGTTGTCGCTCGGCCCGGTGCCGCTGCCGTAGCACTCCAGCACCAGGCCCTGGATACCACTGCCGAGCAGGCCATCGAGGATGCCGGCGCTGATGCCGGGAAACAGCGGCAGCGCCGCGATGTTCGCCAGTTGCTTGGGCTGGTCGTAATTCAGCTGTGCCGGCAGCGAAGTTGCCTTGATACCACCGCCCTGACGCTCCAGGCGTTTGAACGGATGACGGCCGAAGCTGCGCACCTTGGCGCAGCGGGTCGGGGCCAACAGCTCGCCATGGAAATACAAATGCACCCCCGGCGCCAACCCCTGGCCGAGGGCGACCAGCGCGCCACTGAGGTTTTCCCAGGCGTCGCTGTCGGTCACGCCGGCGGGCAACATGGAGCCGGTGAAACATACCCTGGCATGCAGGCCCAGCAGTTGGAAGCTCATCGCCGCTGCACTGTAGGCCAGCGTATCGGTGCCGTGCAGGATCAACACGCTGTCGCAGCCCTGCACATCCACGGCATCGACCACTGCTTCGCGCAGTTGCTGCCAGTAGGCCGGGGTCATGTTGGCGCTGTCGATCAGCGGCGACATTTCCCGGAAACGCCATTGCGGGATGACGAGTTCGGGCTGGCTGTGCAGGTAATCGCGCATCCGCGCTTCGAAACCGGATGCTGGAGCCAGGCCATGGGCGCTGGCTTGCATGCCGATGGTGCCGCCGGTGTAGAGCACCATGACGTGCTGGGCGGCAGGGTAGGTCGAGAAATTCATGGGTGTTCTCCGAGGACGAAAACGGCAGCTCATCGGGCTGCCACAACATAAGGCCGAGCATGACGCCGACCTCAGGCTGTGTCACGCCGGGCGCAGCAAGTGCGCCCGGTTTTTTCCAATCAGCCTACCGGATCAGCGTTGCGCAGCGGCCACGCCTGCCGGAGCCTTTCCAGGCGCGGCTACCGGTGCCGAAGGGTTCGCTGGCCAGGCCTTGCGGTCAAGATCCAGGTCGGGGAACTTGCTGGAGTCGAAAACCGGAACCTTGATGCCGGCCGAACGCTGGTCATCGTAGTCTCGCAGGATACGCATGCCGACCTTGAACAGCAGGAACAGCGCGATCAGGTTCACGAACGCCAGCAGGGTCATGGTGATGTCGGCGAAGGCAAACACGGTGCCGAGGTTCTCGATGGCACCCCAGAAGATCAACACCAGTACCAGGGTGCGGTAGCCGATCAGCACCTTGCGGTTTTCGCCGACCATGAAGCGCAGGTTGTTTTCGCCCAGATAGTAGTTGTAGAGGATCGAGGTGAACACGAACAACGACAGCGCCACGGAGATGAATATCCGTCCCCAGTCACCGACCACGGCGGCGAGGGAGTTTTGGGTCAGGGCAATACCGTCACCTTCGAAGCCCGGGGTGTAGAAGCCCGACAGCAGGATCAGCAGTGCGGTGCAGGTGCAGATCAAGAAGGTGTCGAGGAACACGCTGAATGCTTGAATCACACCCTGAGCCACCGGGTGCTCGACCGAGGCCACGGCGGCGACGTTTGGCGCACTGCCCAGGCCCGCTTCGTTGGCGAACACGCCACGTTTGACGCCCATGACAATGGCGCTGCCGATCAGGCCGCCAAAGGCCTGGTCAAGGCCGAAGGCGCTTTTGACGATGGTGGTCAGCATGGCCGGCACCTGATCGAACTGCAGCACGATCACGTAGAGGGTTACACCGATGTACGCCAGGGTTTTGACTGGCACCAGCAGGTCAGCGACTTTGGCGATGCGCTTGATCCCACCGATGAACACCAGGCCCAACAGCACTGCCAGGCCAATGCCTGTGTAGGTGGTGTCGAAACCGAAAGCGTTGTTCAGCGAGTGAGTCACGGCATGGGCTTGCAGGCCGTTGAAGGCGAAGCCGAAGGTGATCAGCAGCAGGAACGCCATAATCATGCCCAACCAGCGCTTCTGCAGACCGTGCTGGATGTAATAGGACGGGCCGCCACGGAACTGGCCTTCGGCGTCGCAGCGCTTGTAGAGCTGGCCGAGGGAACATTCGAAGAAGCTGCTGGACATGCCGACCAGCGCGGTCACCCACATCCAGAACACCGCGCCGGGCCCGCCGAGGGTGACGGCGATGCCGACACCGGCGATGTTGCCTGCGCCGACCCGACCGGCCAGGCTGAGCATCAAGGCCTGGAAGGAGCTGAGCTGACCAGCGCTGCTTTTGAGGCTGTCGCGGAATACCGCAAACATGTGAAGGAAATGACGGAACTGGACGAAGCGCGAGCGGATCGTGAAGTAGCTGCCAAGCCCGACAATGAGCACGATCAGCACTTTCCCTGAGAGGAAGTCGTTGATGACTTCTAGCATGAGTATTCCTCGCTGTTTTTTGTTTAAGCGAATGCTGGCCATTTGGAAACATCCTGTTACATCGGTCGGCGCGCGGCACGACAGGTGAGGCGATGTTTCGTCTTGGTCCATTTCGCGGGTTGTTATTAGTTCGGTTTTCGCATGTGTTGGGGGTCTCGTTTCTGACGACCGCTCACGCGAAGAGGGGCGGCACTATACCTACCAGTGCGGCGCCCGTCTGCACGATTGTGGTGCGTGCGACGAAACGGACCTTTGAATCACCTGGCTTTTTTATGACCAGGGTTGTGGGGAGGCTGCTTCTCTGTGGGAGCGGGCTTGCTCGCGAAAGCG
>NZ_JABWQV010000394.1 GCF_014268615.1 Pseudomonas tehranensis
GGAGCGAGCCTGCTCGCGATGAGGCCGGCAGCTTCACCGCAAAAACTCAGGGCTGGAATGCCCCGATAAAAATCGCCGGATCCACCCGCGCATCGTTCAGGCTGATGTTCCAGTGCATGTGTGGCCCGGTCGCCCGCCCCGTGGAGCCGACTTTGCCGACGACTGTGCCGCGCTTGAGCTGCTGGCCGACCTTCACGTCGATCTTCGACATGTGGCAGAACATGCTGATGAAACCCTGGCCATGATCGACGAATACGGTGTTGCCATTAAAGAAGTAATTACCGGTGAGGATGACCTTGCCTGCGGCCGGAGTCTTGATGGGTGTGCCGGCGGGCACAGCGAAGTCCAGCCCGGCGTGGGGGTTGCGTTCTTCGCCGTTGAAGAAGCGCCGCACGCCGAACTTGCTCGACATCGGACCATTGACCGGCTTGTCCAGCAGCAGGTTGCTGGGGATGTTCGGGCTGAAGCTACGATACGCCTTCAGTTGCACGGCCAGTTCGGCGTTGATGCGTTTGAGGTCCGCCGGGTTTGGATTGACCTGGCGCTTATTCTTCAGCGTGATGTGTTGCTCGGGGTACTTTTTATAGCCGACCACGAACGGCTGAGTGCTGCCGCCACTGCTGATCTGCTGGGTGCCGGGCTTGACCGTCAGCGGGATGCCGACAATCGCCAGCCAGTTGTCCTTTTCCTTGACCACCAGCACCGGTTTGCCCTGGTAACTGGCTTTTGGCGGCTGGGCCGCGCTGCCCAGGTCTACCACGGCTACGCCGCCGGGCACTGGCTTGTTCAGCAGGCGGGTGATGTAACTGTCAGCGTTGGCGTTGAAGGTCAGGCACAGCAAAAGCAATGGGGCGAGATATCGCGGCATGAATCAATCCAATAGAGAAAGGGTGACCGGCGTCAGGTGATTGTCTTCGACCCGCACCAGCAGTTCGCCTTCACCGAGCCGCGCGGTCAGGCGCTGGCCAGTTTGGGTCTGCCCGGCGCTGCGGATCGCCTGGCCGCGCTCGTCCAGCAAAATACTGTAGCCCCGGCCGAGGGTCGCCAGGGGGCTGACAATGTGCAGCGTCTGCATCTGGTTGTGCAGCTGCACGCGTCGGGCTTTGAGCCCTTCACGCATCGCACGGGGCAAGCGCGAGGCGAGGCTGTCCAGGCGCTGGCGCAGCAGTGCCAGTTGCCGCCCCGGATGTTGCCCGGCCAAGCGGGTTTCCAGGCGGATCAGGCGTTCGCGGCGGGTATTGAGGCTGCGCTCGAAGGCCCGGCGCATGCGCATGTCCAGGTCGTCGAGACGCTGGGCTTGCTGGCGCAGGCGCTCACCGGGGTGGCGCAGGCGGCGGGTGAGGCCTTCGAGGCGCAGTTGATCGCGCATCAGGCGGTCGCGCATGCGCATCACCAACCGCCGGTGCAGGCTTTCGACCCGGCGCACCAGGTCGCCGGCATCGGGGGCCAGCAGTTCGGCAGCGGCGGACGGGGTCGGGGCGCGCACGTCAGCGACGAAATCGCTGATGGACACATCGGTTTCATGGCCGACGGCGCTGACGATCGGCGTGACGCAGGCGTCCACGGCCCGGGCCACGGCTTCTTCGTTGAAGCACCACAAGTCTTCCAGCGAACCGCCGCCTCGGGCCAGGATCAGCGCATCGAACCCCCGGGCATCCGCCAGTTTCAGCGCGCGGACGATTTGCGCAGTGGCTTCGCGGCCCTGTACGGCGGTGGGGATCAGCGTCAGGGAAATCTGCGGCGCACGGCGGCGGAAGACGCTGATGATGTCGCGGATCACCGCGCCGGTGGGCGAACTGATGATGCCGATGCGTTGCGGATGGGCCGGCAGCGGCACCTTGCGTTCGGCGCTGAACAGACCTTCGGCGCTGAGCTTTTCCTTCAGCGCATCGAAGGCCAGGCGCAGGGCGCCATCGCCCGCCGGTTCCACGGTGTCGAGAATCAGCTGATAGTCGCCGCGGCCCTCGAACAGTGAGACCTTGCCGCGTACTTTCACCGCCAGCCCGTCTTTGAGGGCCTGACGCACCCGCGCGGCATTTTGCCGGAACAGTGCGCAACGCACCTGGGCGCCGCTGTCCTTGAGGGTGAAATACACATGGCCAGAAGCGGGCCGGGCAAGGTTGGAGATTTCGCCCTCGACCCAGATGTTGCTGAACACGTCTTCAAGCAACACCCGCGCACGGCCGTTGAGCTGGCTGACAGTCAGGACCTCGCGGTCCAGGCCCAGTCGGGCAAAGGGATCTTTAATCATGGGCCGCATGATAAGGGCATTCGCTGCTCAATCTCCATGTTCACCGCAAAACCTTCCGGGAATTGGCGCGGTACAATGCACCATTGCCCATAGGTTCAAGGTGGGCGCGGGCTTGCTCGTCGCCACCGGTAGATTCACCGCAGGATGTCCCATGAATTCGCAAAGCATCATCGTCCCGAAAATTTCCTCCTTGCCGGTCCACGAGCCTCGGGCCCGGGCGGTTGTGCGCTGGCTGGTCCGCAAGAATATCGTCGAAGAACAGCTGACCACCTGCGGGCGTACCGGCAATCGCATGGCCCACGCCATCGCCCCCGGCGCCCGCGAGGTGGTCATGCACCCTGAAGCCTTGCCGTTTGGCGAGCCGGTCAATGGCTTGGAAATCATTACCAAGCGCTGCATCTATACCCCGGCCAAAGGCTTTCTCGAGGAAGCCGGCTGCGCCGAATGCCGCAAGGAGATCGGCGAGGCGCTGTTCGAAAGCCTGGAAGAGTGGATGCCTGCCCGCACCGATAACTTCACTTGTCCCGAGTGTGGGCATGAAGATGACATCAACGGGTTCCTGTTCCTGCAGCCGTGTGGCTTTTCCAATCTGGGGTTTATCTTCAACAACTGGCTCGAGGCGGGGTTCAAGCAGGACTTTATCGACGAGTTCGCCGACTGGCTGGATCAGCCGGTGAGTTGGGTGAAGGTGGAGTTGTAAGGGCGCCGCAATAACCCATGTGGGAGCGGGCTTGCTCGCGAAGGCG
>NZ_JABWQV010000395.1 GCF_014268615.1 Pseudomonas tehranensis
GGGCGGATGAGGCGTGACGTCTACTGTCAGTGTTGACAGGTTGGAGGGATATCAAGCGGGGCCGTGCGGGGGACACACGAACAGCCGTGAGTGTGTCCCCGCTTTCAGATGAACACTTCATCCCTGCGCCTGACGCGCAGGATTACATCAGGCCTTTTTGTGTTGCTCGACCCACTTGCCATAGGCATCAATGAATTTCTGCAAAAATGGCCGCACCGACTCCGACAGCTCGCCCTGCTCGTCGAACGCGCTCCCCGCCCCGGCCAGATAAGCCTCCGGCTGTTGCATGCACGGCACATCGAGGAACACCAGGGACTGGCGCAGATGATGGTTGGCGCCAAAACCGCCCATGGCCCCTGGCGAGGCACTGATCACCGCGCCGGGCTTGCCGCTCAGGCAGCTCTTGCCATAAGGCCGCGAGCCCACGTCAATGGCATTTTTCATCGGGGCCGGCACCGAGCGGTTGTATTCAGGCGTGACAAACAACAAAGCGTCAGCCGCGCCAACCTGCTGACGGAAAGTGCTGTAGGCTGGTGGGGGTGTGACATCGATATCCTCGTTGTAGAGCGGCAGGTCGCCTATCTCGATGATTTCCAGCTTCAGGTTGCTCGGCGCCAGATCCGCCAGGGCCAGGGCGAGCTTGCGATTGATCGAAGCCTTGCGCAGGCTCCCCACTAAAACGGCCACGGTGTAGACATTACTCATTGGACACTTCTCGACTATGGGTTCAAGGGAGCCCCTATTTATAGATGATCGGACGGACAATTGGACCAGCGGAGAACCGAAAACCTTCCGACTGGACTATTTTTTTCATGTAGGAAAACTTACCGCGCTTGACCAAGGTCTACAGAACCGCAAATCGAGTGATTTATTTCCAGAGGTTCTAAGCAATGGCAGCAGTACTTGTCGGACAATTTCATGCGCGGGACGCCGAAGGGCGCGTCTACTCGGTGCATGAATACCAAGAATCGACCCCGTCCCTCGACGGTAACGGCAAGGAGCCTGTCACCACTTTCAAGCTGGCGATTGGAGATCGCGTCAACAAACTCGAAGACGGCAAATTCATGCTGGTGCAGTCCCAGATTGAATTAACCCGCGAGCCGGAAACGCTACCGCCCGCTCAAACGCCTGCTGAAACGCTAATTGCTTCATAACCTGTTGTTATGAGCAGAAGTCATGCCCGGACTTGGGTTAGGATTCAGCCACTCAATGGCTCTCCCGCCCAACATGGACTGCTTGCATGCGTTTACGCCACATCGAAGTGATCCAGGCGCTGTTGCAGACCGGCCACCTCGGCACGGCGGCTGAATGGCTGCAATTACCGGTGGCAGAGGTGGAGGCGACGCTACGCGATGCCGAGCTACAGTTGGGTTTCATGCTGTTTGCCAGTGTGCGTGGGCGATTGCAGGCGACTCGCGAAGCCCTGGAGTTGCGCGACGGCATCACGCGAGTGTATGACACCCTCGAACCGGTACAACGCCTGGCCAGTAGCCTGAAACACTATCAGGCGCCGCCCCTGCGCGTCATTTGCACCCCACCGCTGGCCCAGCAGTTACTGCCCCGGAGTATCGCAGCCCTGCGTCGACGCCATCCGGACGCCCCTTGCACTCTGCTCAGCCAACCGACCCGAGACATTGTTCAGAGCCTTCTGCTGCGCGACAGTGACTTGGGCCTCAGCCTGCACGACCCCGAACACTCCAACATCCAGTGCCAGATGATCGCCCAGGGCAAACTGCAATTGCTGGCGCCCCACGGCTGGCTGCAACCGCGGCAAAAATACATTTCGGTTCAGGATCTGGCCGGCCAGTCACTGGTGGGCCTGGATGGCCACGATCCGCTGAGCCCTGCGTTCGACCATAAGCTGGCGGCGCTACGCCCCGCGCCGGTCATCCAGATCCGCGTACAGACCCATCAGATGATGCGCGCCATGGTCGAGGCTGGTGAAGGGCTGGCCATCGTCGACCCCTTCACTGCTTCAGGTGCCAAGGACGGCGGGCTGGACGTATGCCCGGTATCGCCCGCCATTCCCATCTGCCTGTATGCGCTGAGCCTGAACGGCACGGCGGCCTCTTCCACCCTCCAGTCGCTGCTGGAACTGATTACGGAACAAGCCGAGGCGCTGTTGGGCCACTGATCGCCATGCCCAGCGGATCGTCGAACAACCGGTACCAGAACAACGCCACCTCGGCGGTATGCCGGTCAATGCCGCGATAGCGCAGGTGATCGATCCCGCCCAGCACATAGCCGCAACGCTCATAGAGCCGGCAGGCCCCCAGGTTGTTGTTCTGGGTTTCGAGCATGATTCCCGGCAGTTTTTTCTTGCGGCTCCAAAAATGCGCGACGTCTAGCAAAGCCCTGGCCACACCGTGGCGACGGGCCGGGGCATGCACGGCAAGCTCATCGATGTGGGCAAAACCGTTCCAGTTGGTGCTCACCACCAAATGCCCTACCGGTTGGTCATCGAGGTAAGCCATGAAGATCTCGCTGTCCGGCGCATCGCGGAAGCTGCTGAATTCCTCAGGATCGATGCCATAGCATTTGCGATAAGGGGCGATGGGCGTGACTGGCCATTGGCTCACCGGTCGACCCACCTGCGCCGCCCCATAGGCGCTGACCTCGAAACTGAAGTCGCTGCCCCAGATATAGGCGGCAAAGCCGTCATCGACGACACGCACCGACAGGCCGGGGTGCTTGGGATTCATGACCGGCTGCATAGTGGGAAAAGTCCTCATTCCTTGAGACAACCAACGGCGCTCTGCCATCCATTGCCCTTGCCTCTCGAAGCTTCATACATCAAGCGGGTATCCGTAGCCTGCCCGTTACCTCAGGTTAGAAGGTACTGGCGATTGTGGCGAGAAATGAATGATGGTGGGCGATAGCTTTTGTGGGAGCGGGCTTGCTCGCGAAAG
>NZ_JABWQV010000396.1 GCF_014268615.1 Pseudomonas tehranensis
GCCATCGCGAGCAGGCTCGCTCCCACAGAATCATCATCCCCATTGGATTCTATGTATCCCTTCAATCAGACGTATTGCGCGGCGGCATAACCCGACGCCCAGGCCCATTGGAAGTTGAAGCCGCCCAGGTGTCCGGTGACGTCCAGCACTTCGCCAATGAAATACAGCCCGGGGCTTTTCAGGGATTCCATGGTCTTGGAGGACACTTCCCGGGTATCGACGCCGCCCAGGGTCACTTCGGCGGTGCGGTAGCCTTCGGTGCCGGCCGGGACGACATTCCAGCTCGCCAGTTTCTCGGCAATGTCTGCCAGTTCGGCGTGGGTGTATTGCTTCATGGGTTTGGAGACGAACCAGGTGTCGGCCAGCAGGGTGGCCATCTTCTTGGTGAACAATTCGCCCAGCAGGGTTTTCAGTTCGCTGTTGGGGCGTTCGGCCTGTTGCTGTTGCAGCCAGCTCGGCACGTCATGGTCGGGCAGCAGGTTGATCTGCACCGTGTCACCCGGTTCCCAGAACGAGGAAATCTGCAGGATCGCCGGGCCGCTGAGGCCGCGGTGGGTAAACAGGATGTTCTCGCGAAAACTCTGCTCGTTGCAGCTCACCAGGCAATCCACTGAAGTGCCCGAAAGTTCGGTGCACAACGCCTTGAGCTGGTCGGTGATGGTGAACGGCACCAGCCCGGCACGGGTTGGCAGCAGTTGGTGGCCGAACTGTTTGGCCACCTGATAACCGAAACCGGTCGCGCCCAACGTCGGGATCGACAGCCCGCCCGTTGCAATCACCAAGGATTGGCAGGTGATGGCCCCGAGGGTAGTTTGCAGCAGGTAGCCGCTTTCGGTTTTCTCGATGCGCTCGATCGAGGTGTCCAGGTGCAGGTTGACGCCGGCCTGGTCGCATTCGTCCAGCAGCAGGCCAAGGATGTCGCTGGACTTGTTATCACAGAACAACTGGCCGAGTTTTTTCTCGTGATACGGCACGCCGTGCTTGGCCACCAGAGCGATGAAATCCCACTGGGTGTAGCGGGCCAGGGCTGACTTGCAGAAGTGCGGATTCTGCGAGAGAAAATTGCCCGGTTCGGTGTACATGTTGGTGAAATTGCAGCGCCCACCGCCGGACATGAGGATTTTCTTGCCGGCCTTGTTGGCGTGGTCCAGCAACATTACCTGCCGTCCGCGCCCTGCGGCGGTCAGCGCGCACATCAACCCCGCGGCGCCAGCGCCAATGATCACGACTTCGGTAGAGCGCAAAACGGTGTCCCTCTAAATGTCACCACAAAACCCATTGTGGGAGCGAGCCTGCTCGCGATGAGGCCGGTACATTCAACATTGATGTTGTCTGACAGTCCGTCATCGCGAGCAGGCTCGCTCCCACAGTTTGATCTCTGTTGGAGTTACAGGATCCGCACCCGCAACGAGCGGCCCTTGATCTTGCCATCGTTCAGGCGTTGCAGGGCCTGTTTGGCGATTCCGCGCTCCACGGCAACATAGGCCTGGAAGTCGAAAATCGCGATCTTGCCGACCTGGGCGCCGGGGATGCCGGCGTCGCCGGTGAGGGCGCCGAGGATGTCGCCGGGGCGGACTTTGTCTTTGCGCCCGGCACCAATGCACAGGGTACTCATGGCCGGCAGCAGCGGGCCGCCGCCCTGGGGCTTGAGGTTGTCCAGCTGGTCCCAGCTCAGTGGCGACTTCTGCAACTGCTCGATCGCTTGGGCGCGGTGGGCTTCGGACGGCGCCACCAGGCTGATGGCGATGCCTTTTTCACCCGCACGCCCGGTGCGGCCGACACGGTGAATGTGAATTTCCGAGTCACGGGCCAGTTCGACGTTGATCACCATGTCCAGTGCGTCGATGTCCAGGCCACGGGCCGCCACATCGGTGGCGACCAGCACCGAGGTGCTGCGGTTGGCGAACATCGCCAGCACCTGATCGCGGTCGCGCTGTTCCAGATCGCCATGCAGGCCGACCGCCGAGATACCTTTGGATGTCAGGTGGTCGACGGTTTCCTGAACTTGCTGTTTGGTGAAGCAGAACGCCACGCAGGAAGCCGGACGGAAATGCGCCAGCACCTTGACCACGGCGTCCATGCGCTCCTCGGGGGAGATTTCATAGAAACGCTGCTCGATCTGCGCGTCGGAGTGAAAGGCTTCGGCCTTGACCTGCTGCGGGTTGCGCATGAACTTGGACGACAGTTGCTTGATGCCCACCGGGTAGGTGGCGGAGAACAGCAAGGTCTGACGGCGTTCCGGGGTCTGCTGGATGATGTCTTCGATGGCGTCGTAGAAGCCCATGTCGAGCATGCGGTCGGCTTCATCGAGGATCAGCGTGTTGAGGCCGTCCAGCACCAGAGAGCCCTTGCGCAGATGCTGCTGGATGCGCCCTGGCGTGCCGACGATGATGTGGGCGCCGTGCTCCAGGGAAGCGATCTGCGGGCCAAACGACACGCCGCCACACAGGGTCAGGACCTTGATGTTGTCTTCGGCGCGGGCCAGGCGCCGAATTTCCTTGGCGACCTGATCGGCCAGCTCACGAGTCGGGCAGATCACCAGTGCCTGGCAGCCGAAGAAGCGCGGGTTGATCGGGTTCAGCAGGCCAATGCCGAAGGCCGCGGTCTTGCCGCTGCCGGTCTTGGCCTGGGCGATCAGATCCATGCCCTTGAGGATCACCGGCAAGCTCTGCGCCTGGATCGGCGTCATCTGGGCATAACCGAGGGATTCGAGGTTAGCCAGCATGGCGGCGGACAGCGGCAGAGTATTAAAAGCGGTGGCAATGGTGGTCACGGGACTGGCCTGCAAAACAAAATGTCGCGCAGTGTAGCAGCCTCGTGCCACTTTTCTCGAAAGTTCTGGACGAGCTGTGGCGCAGTTCTGAAGCGGACGAATTCCCTGTGGCGAGGGAGCTTGCTCCCGCT
>NZ_JABWQV010000397.1 GCF_014268615.1 Pseudomonas tehranensis
CCGCTTGAGCGCAAAGCGCTCACAAAAATGTCACAGCCCCCACCGATGCTCCGCCTTGCAACGCCCAGTTGACCCACCGCCCCTCCTCACCCGCTGACAAAGGACTTCACCCCATGGAATTGCTGCTGGAAACGGTCGCTCTCTACTCCCTCAAGCTGGCTTATGAGACAGAAGGCCACAGCCCGATCCTGCGGGATGATCCGTTGATGGGCGGGTGTGATCGGGAGGTTTTTGGGTTGTTGGTACGGCGCGGGGATGTGGCTGGGATTCAAAGTGAGATAGGCCGGTGCCTGGATTTGGCGTTGGGGGCGGTTGGTGGGGTTGATACAGTGCTGGGGCGGGAGCTGCATCGTCTGACTGCGAATTTCAGCGCGGCGCAGAGAATGGAGGACCTTCATGCTCCACTCATCGCGCTTAACGCTTACGTGAAAGATATCCTATAAACCGCAGCGCTCGTTTCCGATGCAGTAGCCAAGAGTGCTATTGCGTCCTGCAAGTGCTTGCGGAACCGGATGGGGTAGTCCCTTCAACTGCCGCCTGAATGCTGAAACGGCTGGCCAGCGCACGGCGCCAATCAGCCACTCGACAGACGGCAATGAAGGCGAGTCCGTTCTATTCGATCACTTTTCCGTAAAAGCGCAGGAGACGTTCCTTCGCGTATCGTTGGCAGCTAAAGCGAGCGGCCACCGTCGACGATGAGTTCCGAGCCAACCGTCCAGCGGGACTCGTCTGACGCTAGGTACAGCACGGCCTTGGCCACTTCCTCGGGCGTACCAAACCGGCCGAACGGAATGGTCGCTGCGATATCCTGGTTGAGCTGTTCGCGATAGGCATCGGGAATACCGAGCTTGTCGTAAAGCGGCGTATCAATCGGGCCAGGGCTGACTGCATTGACGCGAATACCACGCGGGAGCAGTTCGCTAGAAAGCGTCTTCGACATGTTCAGGAACGCGGCCTTGGTCGCGCCATAAACTGATGAACGCGCGGCGCCGAGGTGTGCACTAACCGAGGTATTGAGAACCACCGACGCAGGATTCGCGAAGACTGGTAGCAATGCCTGGATCAGAAAGTACGGCCCCTTAACGTTGATGTCGAAGGAGCGATCGAACATTTCCTCCGTCCACTCTTCGATCGGCAGCCAAACGGATACGCCTGCATTGAGAAAGGCAACATCGAGTTGGCCATAGTGAGTCTGAACGGCCTGCGCCAGTTCCTTCTGTGCATCGATGCTGGCTGAGTCAGCACGCAGTACCAATACTTCGCTGCCCAGTTCCGCCTGAGCCTTTGCGATGGACTCCGGATTGACTCCGGTAACGATCACGCGAGCGCCTTCGGCGAGGAACTGCTTAGCCGTTTCCAGGCCAATGCCGCTGGTGCCGCCGGTGATGAGAGTACGTTTGCCTTGCAATCGGGACATGTAAGTTTCCTTTTGGGTTTTTCACGGTCAGTCGATGTACTGACCTGCCAGAGGGAAACTATGTATTCATACCTGTGCATTGATAAGATGGCCTATTCGAATACATTTCATGCTTGTACTGCATGAATGAGAGGCCTAGATGGATCGACTATTGCTGATGACCTGCTTTGTTCGCGCTGTTGAGACAGGAAGCTTCTCGGCTGCGGGGCGTGACCTGGGGCTCGGGCAGCCCAACGTCAGCCGCTATGTGGCGGCGCTGGAAGATCATTTGCAAACCAGGCTGCTTCACCGATCCACACGAAAGCTAGCCCTCACCCCCGAGGGAGAACGCTATTACGCAGATACCCGGCGCATTCTCGATGCCGTGGAAGAATCGGAGTCGTCCTTCAGGGAGAACGTCGCCCCGTCCGGATTGTTGCGAGTCGCCTGCCCGACCGCGCTAGCCCATGCATTCGTGGTGCCGCATGTATCCACATTTCTGGAGCGCTATCCAGAGTTGACGCTCGACCTGCAGATCAATGATCGCTATGTGAACCTGGTCGACGAAGGGGCTGAACTGGCGATCCGCATCGGACATCTGGAAGACAGCGCAATGCGTGCCCGGCCGCTAGGCTGGTTCGAGCGTGTATGCGTTGCCAGCAAGGGATACCTGGCCAAACGCGGAATCCCCACGACGCCCAATGATCTGAGAACGCACGATTGCCTGATCTACACCCTGCTGTCGACAGGCACCACATGGCGCTTTCGGGATATCGATGTTCCCGTTTCTGGCAGGCTTCGGGTCAACTCACCTGAGGCCATACGAGAGTGTGTAAACGACGGACTGGGGATCGCACAGGGCCCCGAATGGCTGTACGAGGAAGGGCTGAAAAATGGCAATCTGCAGGTGTTGCTCAGGGACTACGCAGCTCCGCCTGTCCCCGTGCAAGTCATTTACGTCGCCGACCGGCTTCTCCCCAAAAGGGCCATTGTATTCATGGATTTCATCGCCGAGGTGTTCGCAAAAAATTCTGCATTTAACGATCAACCCAGACCATCATAATTGCAGTAGTCAGCTTGGTGTGCTCATGACGCCCGACTAATCATGAAAATTCGCCAGGTGCCGGTTCGGCATTTTCGGCAGACCAGGGAGTCTATCCTTAACCAGTTTCGTGAAAACATTATTGACAGCTCGTCGGAAATTGGATGGCGATATCCGATCAAACTTTCATCCACACCAGTCCTTATTGTAAAGCAGGCAGGGTGTACACTTCGCAGCACAACGTGGAAGAGTACATAGACAAAAAACTATTTAAATCATACAGCTATGCTATTACTCGAGTCTCCCTCGGGCACCATCTTAAAAAAAGACCTTGAAATTCAAGGTCTTTTTTTTCGCCTGCAGGAAAGTAGTTTTTCGCGGCTAACGCAGATCCCAACCAATCCCCCACCCGCTTTTGTGGTGGGGGGGATAAATC
>NZ_JABWQV010000398.1 GCF_014268615.1 Pseudomonas tehranensis
TTCGCGAGCAAGCCCGCTCCCACAGGGGAATTGTGGTGCTTTTTCGCTGACCTGAGAGTCAATAAAACCGCTGTTTAACCACAAATGACAGATGGTCGCGACAGGGGCTGTTTATCTATTTCATTGAGGTATACTGCGCGGCCTTCGGCCGGTCCAGATCGGCCATAATTCGTACAACAAGCCACGCCGGTTTCCTGCGTGGCTTGTTGTTTTTTGACGCGCCTGCGGGCGCCCAGAGAGAAGAGGCACGACGATGAGTGCACTGGTTGGCGTGATCATGGGCTCCAAGTCCGATTGGTCCACCCTTAGCCACACCGCCGATATGCTGGAAAAGCTCGGCATCCCTTACGAGGTGAAAGTGGTCTCCGCCCACCGCACCCCGGATCTGCTGTTCCAGTACGCCGAAGAGGCTGAGGCTCGTGGCATTGAGGTGATCATCGCCGGTGCCGGTGGCGCGGCCCACCTGCCAGGCATGTGTGCGGCCAAGACCCACCTGCCGGTGCTGGGCGTGCCGGTGCAGTCGTCGATGCTCTCGGGCGTCGACTCGCTGCTGTCGATCGTGCAGATGCCGGCCGGTATTCCGGTGGCGACCCTGGCCATCGGCAAGGCCGGTGCGATCAACGCGGCCCTGCTGTCGGCGAGCATCCTGGGCGCCAAGCACCCACAATTTCATACCGTGCTGAAAAAATTCCGCGCTGAGCAGACAGACAGCGTCCTGGACAATCCAGACCCACGCATTGCCTGAGGTGGTTGACGAATGAAGATCGGTGTAATCGGTGGCGGCCAGTTGGGTCGCATGTTGGCCCTGGCGGGAACGCCGCTGGGAATGAACTTCGCTTTCCTGGATCCGGCGCCGGACGCCTGCGCCAGCGCGTTGGGTGAACATCTGCGGGCCGACTACGGTGATCAGGACCACTTGCGCCAACTGGCCGATGAAGTCGACCTGGTGACCTTCGAGTTCGAGAGCGTTCCTGCCGAAACCGTTGCCTTCCTGTCCCAGTTCGTCCCGGTCTACCCGAGTGCCGAAGCCTTGCGCATCGCCCGCGACCGCTGGTTCGAAAAGAACATGTTCAAGGACCTGGGCATCCCTACACCCGCGTTCGCCGACATCCAATCCCAAGCCGACCTGGAAGCCGCCGTTGCTTCCATCGGCCTGCCTGCCGTCCTCAAGACTCGCACCCTGGGCTACGACGGCAAGGGCCAGAAAGTCCTGCGCACTCCTGAGGATGTGGCCGGCACGTTCGCCGAGCTGGGCAGCGTGGCCTGCCTGCTGGAAGGTTTTGTACCGTTCAGCGGGGAAGTCTCGTTGATCGCCGTGCGTGCTCGCGACGGGGAAATCCGTTTCTATCCGCTGGTGCACAACACCCACAAGGACGGCATTCTCAAGCTGTCCGTGGCCAGCACCGATCATCCGCTGCAGGCCCTGGCCGAGGACTACTCCAGCCGGGTGCTCAAGCAACTGGACTATGTCGGCGTCATGGCGTTCGAGTTCTTTGAAGTGGACGGCGGCCTCAAGGCCAATGAAATCGCCCCGCGCGTGCACAACTCCGGGCACTGGACCACCGAAGGCGCCGAGTGCAGCCAGTTTGAAAACCACCTGCGGGCGGTGGCCGGGCTGCCGCTGGGCTCGACCGCCAAAGTCGGCGAAAGCGCGATGCTCAACTTCATCGGCAAAGTGCCGGACACCGAAAAAGTCCTGAGGATTGCCGACTGCCATCTGCACCACTATGGCAAGGCGTTCAAGGCCGGGCGCAAGGTCGGTCACGCCAACCTGCGTTGCGCTGACCGGGCCACGCTGGCCCAGCAGATCATCAAGGTCGAGACACTGATCGCCGAACAATAGTCTCAAGCGTCGGTGGAACCATTGGTCGGCTAACTTCTCTGATGGCTAGGTGCCAAAGTCTCAACGGGCTTTGGTCTGGCTACTTATCTCAGAGGGAAATGCCATGGGAATCATTGGAACCATCTTTATCGGCTTGATCGTGGGCCTGCTGGCGCGCTTCCTGAAACCGGGCGATGACAGCATGGGCTGGATCATGACCATCCTGCTCGGTATCGGCGGTTCGTTGGCAGCCACTTACGGCGGCCAGGCCCTGGGCATCTACCAGGCTGGCGAAGGCGCCGGTTTCATCGGTGCCCTGGTGGGCGCGGTGGTGTTGCTGGTGATCTACGGTCTGATCAAAAGAAACTGATTCTATTCTGTGACAAAGCCCCCTCTGCGTTGGCGCGCAGGGAGGGCTAGAATGCCCGGCGTCGCACTTCCTACTTATTGCCGAGCCCATTCATGCGCCGTTTAGTCTTGACCCTCCTTCTGCTGGGCAGCGGCCTGGCCCACGCCGCCGAACTGCCGGAAACCGACTGGCTCGAACTGATGCCCAAGTCGGACCAGAAAGCCCTCGAGGCCATGCCCGAGATTGACCACAACACCCCCGAAGCCAGCGGCACCTTCACCGAAAAAGGTGGCTTGAAACAAAGCAAGGGCTTGCCGGCGGTGATGTATTCGAGCAAGACCGTAGCGTCGATGAACAACAGGCATATCCGCCTGGGCGGCTACCCGGTGCCGCTGGAGTCCGACGCCAAGGGCCGCAGCACGCTGTTTTTCCTGGTGCCTTATCCTGGCGCCTGCATCCACGTCCCGCCACCACCGCCCAATCAACTGGTACTGGTGCGCTATCCCAAGGGTTTGAAGCTGGACGACATCTACACACCGCTCTGGGTGACCGGCACGCTGAAGATCGAAAAGGTCGACAACGACCTGGCCAGCGCAGCGTACGCGCTGGAGGCGGAAAAGGTGAGGGTGGTGCAGGAGGCGGATCTGTAGGTGCCAGTAAATTTGGCGTAGATCCACTGTGGGAGCGAGCCTGCTCGCGAT
>NZ_JABWQV010000399.1 GCF_014268615.1 Pseudomonas tehranensis
AGATCGCAGCCTTCGGCAGCTCCTACAGGGTTTGTGCGCAAACAAAAACACTGCCCACCAGAGGCAGCACCTCAAACACCGTGAGGCCAATTCCATGATCCAGCCCTTGAGTCACCTCCCCCATTCCCAGGAAGACCCGACCGCCCTCGCCGCGCGCTTCAGCGACCTGGCGCCGCCGCTCAACGCGCGCCAGGCCCACCTGGAAGCCTCCCGCTGCCTGTACTGCTACGACGCGCCGTGCGTGAACGCCTGTCCGAGCGAGATCGACATCCCTTCGTTCATCCGCAACATCCATCAGGACAACGTCCAGGGCGCCGCGCAAAAGATTCTCTCGGCCAATATCCTCGGCGGCAGTTGCGCCCGGGTCTGCCCCACAGAGATCCTTTGCCAGCAAGCCTGCGTACGCAACAACGCCCACGAATGCGCGCCGGTACTGATCGGCCTGTTGCAACGCTACGCCGTGGACAACGCCCACTTCAGCGAGCACCCGTTCAAACGTGCCGCCGCCACCGGCAAGCGCATTGCCGTGGTCGGCGCGGGTCCTGCAGGGTTGTCCTGTGCTCACCGCAGCGCGATGCACGGCCATGACGTGGTGGTATTCGAAGCCCGGGAAAAGGCTGGCGGCCTCAACGAATACGGAATCGCCAAATACAAGCTGGTGGACGATTATGCCCAGCGCGAGTTGGACTTTCTGCTGGACATCGGCGGCATCGAAATCCGCCACGGCCAAAAGCTTGGCGAAAACCTCAGCTTGAGTGACTTGCACCAGCAATTCGACGCCGTGTTCCTCGGCCTTGGCCTGGCCGCCAGCAAACAACTGGGCCTGAGCGATGAACAGGCGCCGGGGCTGCTGGCCGCCACCGAGTACATCCGCGAGTTGCGTCAGGCCGACGACCTCAGCCAATTGCCGCTGGCCGAGCACTGCATCGTTCTCGGCGCCGGCAACACCGCCATCGACATGGCCGTGCAGATGGCCCGTCTCGGTGCTCGGGACGTCAGCCTGGTGTACCGGCGCGGCCTTGAGGACATGGGCGCCACCGTCCATGAGCAAGACATCGCCAAGGCCAATCAGGTGCGTCTGCTGACCTGGGCCCAGCCGCAACAGGTGCTGCTGGACGAGGCCGGGAATGTGCGGGGCATGCGTTTCTCCCGCACCCATCTGGAGAACGGTCGGTTGGTCATCGGCACCGAAACCTTCGAACTGCCCGCCGACGGGATTTTCAAAGCCATCGGCCAGGCCTTCGATGACCACGCGCTGGCGGACCCTCTGGCCCGGGAACTCAAGCGCCAGGATGGACGAATCCTGGTGGACGAGCATTTGCGCACCAGCATCGCTGGCGTGTATGCCGGCGGTGACTGCACCAGCCTGGACCAGGACCTGACGGTGCAGGCGGTGCAGCACGGCAAGCTCGCCGCCGAGGCGATCAACGCTCAACTCATGCTCAACGTGGAGGCTGCGTAAATGGCCGATCTGTCGATTGTCTTCGCTGGCATCAAAGCCCCCAATCCGTTCTGGCTGGCCTCCGCGCCGCCGACCGACAAAGCCTACAACGTGGTCCGCGCCTTCGAGGCCGGTTGGGGTGGCGTGGTCTGGAAAACCCTGGGAGAGGACCCGGCGGCCGTGAACGTGTCGTCGCGTTACTCCGCCCACTTCGGCGCCAATCGCGAGGTGCTGGGCATCAATAACATTGAGCTGATCACCGACCGCTCGCTGGAGATCAACCTGCGGGAAATCACCCAGGTGAAAAAGGACTGGCCGGACCGGGCGCTGATCGTGTCGTTGATGGTGCCGTGCGTGGAAGAATCCTGGAAACGCATCCTGCCTCTGGTGGAGGCCACGGGTGCCGATGGGATCGAGCTGAACTTCGGCTGCCCCCACGGCATGCCGGAACGCGGCATGGGCGCGGCCGTCGGCCAGGTGCCGGAGTACGTCGAGCAAGTCACGCGCTGGTGCAAGACCTATTGCTCGCTGCCGGTGATCGTCAAGCTCACGCCCAACATCACCGACATCCGCGTCGCTGCCCGGGCGGCCCATCGGGGCGGCGCCGATGCAGTGTCGTTGATCAACACCATCAACTCCATCACCAGCGTCGACCTGGACCGCATGGTCGCCCTGCCCATCGTCGGCAGCCAGAGCACCCACGGCGGCTACTGCGGCTCGGCGGTCAAGCCGATCGCGCTGAACATGGTCGCCGAAATCGCCCGCGACCCGCAGACCCAGGGCTTGCCGATTTGCGGCATCGGCGGCATCGGCAGTTGGCGCGACGCGGCGGAATTCATCGCCCTGGGCAGTGGCGCCGTGCAAGTGTGCACGGCGGCGATGCTCCACGGTTTTCGGATTGTCGAAGAGATGAAGGACGGTCTGTCACGTTGGATGGACGATCACGGCCACGCCAACCTGCAGGCATTTTCCGGTCGCGCGGTGGGCAACACCACCGACTGGAAGTACCTGGACATCAACTATCAGGTCATCGCGAAGATCGACCAAGAGGCCTGCATCGGTTGCGGTCGCTGTCACATCGCCTGTGAAGACACCTCCCACCAGGCCATCGCCAGCCTCAAGCAAGCGGACGGGACGCACAAGTATGAAGTGATTGATGAAGAGTGCGTGGGCTGCAACCTCTGCCAGATTACCTGTCCGGTGCAGGATTGCATCGAAATGGTGACGGTGGAAACGGGCAAGCCGTTTTTGGACTGGAACCATGATCCGCGTAATCCCTACCATGTAGCGGTCTGAGGACTGAGGTGTCTGGACTGACGCCATCGCGAGCAGGCTCGCTCCCACACTGGGTCGTGTCGTTCACAGATTTTGTGTACGCCAGAATTCCACTGTGGGAGCGAGCCTGCTCGCGATGCTTTT
>NZ_JABWQV010000004.1 GCF_014268615.1 Pseudomonas tehranensis
GAGCAAGCCCGCTCCCACATGTTTTTTGTGTCATGTTCAGATGCTGTGAACACCCGCGGCCCCTGTGGGAGCGGGCTTGCTCGCGAAGGCGGTGGTTCAGCTACATAGAGGCTGGACGTGTGTCCTGCTCTTGTTCTTGCTTTGGACTTTGATCTCGACGCCCCGTTATCTCAACTGCTCTCGCCAACAGCCAGAATGGTCGCCACCAAGGCTTGGGCGCGAGGCACCAGCGTGTCCAGTTCCAGGTATTCGCGATCGGTGTGGACCTTGCCACCCACCGGGCCGAGGCCACACAGGGTGGGAATGCCCAGGCTGGCGGTGAATCCGGAGTCGGCGCAACCGCCGGTGAACTCGCCTTCGACGCTGAAACCCAGCGCCAGCGCTTGTTGTTGGTAGATGTGCAGCAGCCGTTCGCTGTGCTGGGCTTCCATGGGTAGAAAGGTCGTTGCTTCCTTGAGGATGGCGTGGGTGCCGATCAGTTCTTCTTCGGCGACGATGGCCTGGATGGCGCTGAAGATCCGATCCCAGTGCTTGAGTTCGATAAAGCGCACGTCCAGCCGGGCCGAGGCGCTCTGCGCGACGGTGTTGCTGGACGTGCCCCCGGATATCAGGCCAACGTTGGTGGTGATGCCTGCCGGGTAATCGGTCAAGGCATGCAGCTTGACGATCTTGCGTGCCAAGGCCTCGATGGCGCTGGCTCCGTCGGCATGGTTGACCCCGGCATGCGCCGCGCGACCGCTGACTTCGATGATCAGCGTGGCGCCGCCTTTGCGGGCACTGACCACGTTACCGCTGGCCCGGCCGGGTTCGGTATTGAGCACGGCGCGGGCGGCACGGGCGGCGTGTTCGATATGGATTCTGGCGCTACCGGAGCCAATTTCTTCGTCACCGCTGTACAGAACCTGCACCGGATAGGGCAACGCCCCAGCGCGCTTGAGTGCCTTGAGCGCAAAGCAATTGAGCACCAGGCCGCCTTTCATGTCGGCGACGCCGGGGCCAAAGGCGAGGTTGCCATCGCAGCTGTAGCCGCGCGTCGTGGTGGTGCCTTGAGGGAACACCGTGTCGCGATGGCCCAGCAGCAACACTGGCTTTCCAGGTTCGCCTGGTACTTCGGCCAGTAGCACGTCGCCAAAACCCTCCACCGGCATGCGCTTGAGCAGGATGCCGTCGGCTTCCAGTTCAGCCGCGAGCAGCGCGCCCACTGCGTCGACGCCCGCTTTGTCATAGCTGTTGGAATCGGTGTCGACGAGACGCTGCAGCAGCGCTTCCATGGCCTGGCGCTGGTCGGCAAGCCAGTCCAGCGCCTGTTGTGGCGTGGCGCTCATTGTGCCTGCTCCCGCAACTGATGTTCCTGGGTCAGGCGTGCCGCATCGTTGCCCAGGTCCCAGAATAGCCCGGCCATGATTTGCAGGCTTTCCTTGACCACCGGTGCCAGCAAGTGCTCGTTCGGCGCATGTTGTGAGCAGGCCGGGTACGAGTGCGGCACCCACAATGTGGGCAGGCCGAGCACGTCCGCGAACACATCGTTAGGCAGCGAGCCACCGAGGTTTGGCAGCAGCGCAGGTTTTTTGCCGGTGGTCTGGGCCAAGGAGCTGAGCGCCCAATTGACCCAGGGGCTTTGCGGGTCCAGCCGAGTGGCATGCATCACGTCGATGCGGCTTTGCTTGACCTCGACATTACTGAAACCATGAGCATCCAGGTGGGCGCGCACCGCCGGGATGAACGTCGTGTAGTCGCTGTTCACCACGAAGCGGATATGGCAATGGGCGTTGGCCTTGCCGGGGATCGCGTGCACGGGGGCGTCCGGGTTGCCGGTCTTGAAGGCGATGACGTCGAGGGTGTTCCAGCCGAACACTTTTTCGCTCAGCGAGAGTTCCGGGTTACCCCAGTTGGCGTCGATCTGCGGATCGCCCGGGCCGCCACCGACGTCGATATCGGCCAGTGCCTGGCGAACCGGCTCAGGCAGTGTCGCGGGCATCAGCCCCGCCACTTTCACCCGACCGTGCTCATCGACCATGCTCGCGATGGCATTGGCCAGAATGATGCCAGGGTTGGCCAGCAACCCGCCCCAGTTGCCAGAGTGATGAGCGCCTTCGCGCAAATTGACCACCAGCTCGAAGTTGAACACCCCGCGTGAACCGAGAAAAATCGTCGGTCGTGAGGCCGCCAGGCGCGGGCCGTCCGAGGCGATGAAAATATCCGCGGCAAGCTCTTTACTGTGTGCGGCACAGAATGCATTCAAGCCCGGTGAGCCTTCTTCCTCGCCCATTTCCAGCAGCAGTTTGACGTTGAAACCCAGCTTGCCGTCGCGAGCCTTGAGCGTTTGCTCCAGCGCGGTCAGGTTGATCAGGTGCTGGCCTTTGTTATCCGCCGTGCCGCGGCCGTACCAGCGATCGCCTTCAGCAACGACCTGCCACGGCGACAGGCCTTCACGCCACTGTGCTTCATAGCCGCGCACCACATCGCCGTGGCCGTAGCTGAGCACGGTCGGCAGTTCTGGATGTTCAATGCGCGTGGCGATCATAAAGGGGCCGCGCTCTGCCACCGGGTTGTCGTAGATCTTGACGCTAAAGCCCATCGCCTCGACATGCGGGGTGATGAAGTCATTAAGGTAGCGATACAACTCGGGTTGGCTGTCCGTTGCCTGGCTTTCGGTGTGCAAGGCGACGCTACGTTCGAGCAGATTGAAAAATGCGCCGTTATCAAATTGCTCTGTGGTGTTGCTGATGGCCAGTGAACGACTCATGAGTGGACAAGCTCCAGTGTTTGGGCAGGATTGTCGTGAAGGTGACAACGCACGTTGCCGCCGATAATCGGCTCTTTGGCCGGGTAGGCCGTTTTGCAGGGGGCGAAGCAGCTCGGGCAGCGCGGATGGAAGGCGCAACCGGGCGGCGGTGACATCGGATTGGGGAAGGAACCGTGCAGGCCGATGTCGGGGATGCCCAGGCGCGGGTCGGGCGTGAGCACCGAATCCAGCAAGGCGCGGGTATACGGGTGGCCGGGTTTGGCGAACAACGATTCGCGAGTGCGTTCTTCGACGATGCGCCCCAGGTACATCACCGCGACCCGGTCGGCGAGGTGTTCGATGACCGCCAGGTTATGGCTGATCAGTAGATAGGTCAGGCCGAATTCGCGCTTGAGGTCTTGCAGCAGGTTGAGAATCTGCGCCTGCACCGACACATCCAGCGCCGAGGTGGGTTCGTCGCAGATCAACACATCAGGGCGCATGATCAACGCCCGGGCAATGGCCACCCGTTGCCGTTGGCCGCCAGACAGTTGGCTCGGATAGCTGTCGATGACCCGTTTGGGCAGGCCGACCACATCGAGCATCTCTTCGGTCTTCTTGCGCCGCTCGGCGGGGCTGCCAATGTCATGCACGATCAGCGGCAGGGTCACGATTTCGCGCAGCGTCTTGCGTGGGTTCAGCGAGGAATACGGGTCCTGGAATATCGGCTGGATGTGCCGGGACATTGCCTTGCGATCAGTCGCCGCCAGATGTTTGCCATTGACCAGCACATCGCCGCTGGTGGGCGGTAACAGACCGAGCAACATCTTTGCCAGGGTACTTTTTCCGCAACCGGACTCGCCTACCAGACCGAGGGTCTCGCCACGCATCAGCCGCAGGGAAACGCCATCGACGGCCTTCAGGGTGGCGGCGGGTTTGAAAAAGCCCTTGTTGATCCGAAACTCGCGACGGATGTCGCACAGCTCCAACGCGATGTCTTTTTTCATGACCGTGCTCGCTCTTGAAGGCGAATCGGCGCCGGGGCCGGTGTGGCGAACAGGCAGCGCGCCATGTGGCCGTCCTGTTCGACTTCGGGGATGTCTTGCGCGCAGGCCGCTATCGCCTGAGAGCAACGATTGCGGAACGCACAACCTTGTTGTTCGCCTACCAGACTCGGCACCAGGCCTGGAATCGAGCCCAGCGCCGCACCCGGTTTGGTCCGGCCAGGGATTGGAATACTGGCCAGCAGACCACGGGTGTACGGATGCTGTGGGTTTTCGAACAGTTGCAGGGCAGGGGCGGTTTCGACGATTTCCCCGGCATACATCACGGCGACCCGATCGGCGATCCGTGCCACCAGCCCGAGGTCGTGGGTGATGAAGATCACCGCCAGGCCGAACTCTTTCTGAATGTCGCGGATCAAGCGCAGGATCTGCGCCTGGATGGTCACGTCCAGTGCCGTGGTGGGTTCATCTGCGATGATCAGGTCCGGTTCGCACATCAGCGCCATGGCGATGATCACCCGCTGGCGCAAACCGCCAGACAGTTGATGCGGGTACTGACGCAAGCGTTCAGTGGCGTTGCTGATACCGACTTTCTCCAGCATCTGCGCGGCGCGCGCCAGGGCATCCTTGCGTGACACCTTGCGATGCTGAGTCAGCACTTCGCTGAGCTGATCGCCAATGCTGTAGGCCGGGTTCAGCGAGGTCATCGGTTCCTGGAAGATCATCGCCAGCCGGTTACCGCGCAGGTCGCACATGCGCCGCTCGCTCTGGCCGAGCATGTCGATGCCGTCCAGCGTCAGCCGGGACGCGGTGCGTTTGGCCTTGCGGGGCAACAGGTCCATCAGCGCCAGCGAGGTCAGGGATTTACCACAGCCGGATTCGCCGACGATACACAGCATTTCCCCGCGCTCGACTTCAAAATCCAGACCGCGCACGGCATGCAGCATGTCATCTGGCGTCGGGCTGTTGCCCATGGGGATGTCCACGCGCAGGTTTTCAACATGGAGTAGTGCCATTGTTCGGTGCCCTCTATCAGTTGCGGCCGTCGGGCAGGATCAGATCGCGCAGGCCGTCGCCGACCAGGTTGATGCCCAGCACCAGAACCATCAGGGCGACGCCGGGAATGGCGATGACCCATGGGGAAAAGAACATGTAGGGTTTGCCTTCAGCGATCATCAAACCCCAGGACGGCGTCGGCGGTTGCACGCCAACCCCGAGGAACGACAAGGCCGACTCCAGCAGGATCGCGTGGGCCATTTCCAGCGTCGCGACGACGATCAGCGCGCCGACCAGATTGGGCAGAATTTCACTGACCAGAATGCGCAGGGTCGAGCAGCCAAGCGCTTGGGCCGAGGCCACATATTCAGCATCGCGAATCTGTTGCACCGAAGCCCTGACCACCACCGCGAAGCGATCCCATAACAGGCAGCCGAGCAGCACGATGACCACTTTCAGTGAGCCGCCCATCAGCGAGGCCGAGGCCAGCGCGACCATCACCACCGGCATCGCCAGTCGGGTGGTGATCAGGTAGCTGATAAACGCATCGACCTTGCCACCGTAATAACCGGCCAACAGCCCCATGACGGTGCCGATAAAGCCGGAAATCAACGCCGCCGCAATGCCGATGAACAGCGAAATACGTGCGCCGTAGAGCAGTCGCGACAGGTAGTCGCGGCCCAGCTTGTCGGTGCCCAGGACGTATTCCCAGGTGCCGTTGGCCATCCATACCGGCGGTTTCATGCGCAGCATCACGTCTTGCGCATAAGGGTCGTAAGGTGCCAGCCACGGCGCGAACAGCGCGCCGGCGAAGATGATCAGCAACAACACCGCGCCGATGGCGAAACCACGATGACGAAAGCTCTTGCCGAGTACTCGGCTCAGGCTGCTCGGGGGTGGCAGGTAGTCATTGATCGCGAGGGTCGTGGGGGTGCTCATGTAAGCCTCCTAGCGCACGCGAATGCGCGGGTCGAGCAGTGCGTTGAGCACATCGGCCAGCAAGGTGAGGATGATGTAGATCACCGCAATCAGCAGGACCACGGCCTGTACCACCGGAAAGTCGTCACGGGCGATAGCGTCCCAGGCGAGTTGTCCGATGCCTTGCAGGGAGAACACGGTTTCGATCACCACCGAACCGCCGAGCATGAAGCCGAACTCCACCGCCGCCAGCGCGACGACCGGAATCAAGGCGTTGCGCAGGGCATGCTTGAACAACACGCGGGCAGGGCGCAGGCCCTTGGCGCGGGCGGTGCGGATGTAATCGGAACTGAGTACATCCAACATGCCTGCGCGGGTCAGACGCATGATTGCCGGCGTGGCGTAGTAGCCCAAGGCGATGGCTGGCATGACGAAGTGCAGCAGGGTCGAGTTGCCGGACACCGGCAGCCATTTGAGCGTCACCGCGAACACCACGATCAACATCAGCGCAAACCAGAAACTTGGCATGGCCTGACCCAGCACCGCGATGCTCAAGGCCAGTCGATCAACCCAGGTGTCGCGTTTGACCGCCGCCAGCACGCCCAGTGGAATCGCCACCAGCAAGGCGATACCCAGCGCCATGGCACCTAACCCGAGGGTAATCGGCAAGCGGCTGGCAACAAGGTTGTAGACCGACTCCTGAAAGAAAAAAGAGTTGCCCAGGTCCAGCCGCAGCAAATCGCCCAGCCAGTTGAAGTACTGGGTCGGCAGCGGTTTGTTCAAACCGTACTGCACGCGGATCTGTTCGATCTGTTCGCTGGTGGCTTCCGGTCCGCCAATGGCTGTGGCCAGGTCGCCGGACAGGTGCAAAAGAGAAAAGCTGATCACCGACACGGTAATGGCAACGCAAATTGCGATGCCCAGACGGCGCAGAAGGAATCCAAGCATGGCAAGTTTCCTCATATCCAATGGATGACAGGTGTGAGGAGGTTTCCGTGGTGCGGGTTTGTTCGCAGCCACGGCACCTCTCGATCAATCCGCTCGGTGGCGGATTACTTCCAACTGGACTGAACGAAACGCGGCAGCTCATCCGGGTACGGCGTGAACGCGAGTTCGGCGGTGTAGGCGTAGTTCATCGAGTAGTTGAACATCGGCGCCCAGTACGCCTGTTCGCTGATGCGCTGCAACGCCTTGCGGTAGTTGTCCTTGCGCACTTGCGGGTCGAGGGCGTTATCGGCGGTCTGCAACCAACCCTGGACTTGCGGGTCCTTGATGTTGTCGTCCGGATTGCCCTTGAACCAGGTGCCGGCCGACGCCGAGGTGTCGAGGATCGAAAACGAGCCCCAGGCCTGAAACGACATCGGCACCTTGCCGCCACGTTGCTGATCGCGCAGGGCGGCGTACTTCAAGTAACGCAGCTTGGCGTTGATGCCCACAGCACGCAGGTTGCCGATGATGGCTTCGACGTAATCACGGTCGCGATAAGCGAAGATTTCTGTCTCGAAGCCATTTGGGTAGCCGGCTTCGGCGAGCAGCGCCTTGGCCTTGGCCGGGTCATAGTCGTAGACCGTGGCCGCGGTGGTATCGCAGCCGAACTGGCCTGGATAACAGGCAACCTGCAAAGGTTTGGCTTCGCCGCCCACCAATTGCGTGGCCAGCGCATTGCGGTTGATCGCATGGTTGATGGCCTGACGCACTTTGAGGTGCTTCATCGGCGAGTTTTCCGAGGAAGTGCCCCGAGCATCAAGAATCAGGAAGCCGATGCGCATGGTTTCGCCGCTGCTCACGGTCAGGTTCGGCATGCCTTTGAGGTCGACTGCCTGATCCGGGGTCACACGCCAGGTCCAATCGACACCGTCGGTCATCAACTCGGCCAGGCGGGTTTCTGCATCCGGGATCACGCGAAATTTCAGGTGACCGATATGGGGCTTGCCTTGTGGACTGTCCGGGAAGTAGTCCTTGTTGAGCTCCATGGTGACGCCTTCGCCAGCCACCACCGATACGGCTTTATACGGCCCGGTCCCGATTGGCTTGCGGCTGAATTCGGCCAGGCCGACCTTCTCGAAGTACTGTTTGGGGAACATCGGAACGGCGTTGGACAGGTATTCCAGCGCCGGAGGGAAAGGCTTCTTCAAATACAGGCGGACGCTGTAGTCACCGGTTTTTTCGGCGCTCTTGATCCAGTCTACGTTTTGCACGGTAACGACTTTCGATTCTGGCGACACCACGTAGTTGAGGGTGAACACCACGTCGTCGGCGGTGAAGGCGTCGCCGTTGTGAAATTTGACGTCTTTGCGTAAATCAAAGTCGATGGTGGTGTCGTCGACCTGTTTCCAGCGGGTGGCCAACATGGGTTTGTATTCACCGCTGCTGGGGTCGCGGTAGATCAGATTGTCCCAGATCAGCCGGCCAAGAATCACGCCTTCGCGTAAATCGTTGTGATAGGGGCTGATGTTTTCTGGCTCGCTGTCGGAAGCGTAAACCAGGGTGTCGTTGGCTTTACCGGCATGAGCCGGAAAACTGCTGATGAGGCCCATCAGCGCAATACTGCAGGCGAAACCTTTGATGCCCATGCCGTCGTCTCCGTTGGCGAGAGTGGTTGAATCAAAGGGCAGCGAATCGCAAACGCGCAAAGAAGGAAAAAAGATCGGCTCGTGTTTTTTTTGGTCTGGACTCGAATGTAGGGAAAGGCTATCAATGCCACAAGAATAATATTTCGATACTTTCTTTGCCGAAAAGGCAAACCTTGGGGGCGCCAATGCAGCTGTATGGTGTGCAGTCCACGGCACTGCGCTATTTTCTTGAAGTAGCGCGATGCGGATCGATCAGCGAAGCCTCGGTACGGCTGAATGTCGCCGCGTCCGCGGTGAGCCGGCAAATTTCCAAGCTGGAGTTGGCCTTGGATGCCAGCCTGTTCGAGCGCCGTGCCCGGGGCATGGTGCTGAGCGAGGCGGGGACGCGACTGGCGGCTTATGCGCGCAAGTCGCAGCTTGAGGCCGAGCAGGTGGTGCTGGAAATTACCGAGCTGCATGGCTTGCAACGAGGTCATGTGCATGTTGCCTGCTCGGAAGGGTTTGCACTGGAATACATGCCCAGCAGCATTAGCGCGTTCAGGCGTGAGTATCAGGGCATTCATTTCACATTGGAGGTCTGTGCGCCTGCGCAAGCGACGGAGAAGGTGCGTTCCGGCGAAGCCGATCTGGCGATGACCTTCAGCCTGACGCCGCAGAAGGAAATCAAGGTCGAACATGTCCTGGGCGGGGCGATTTTTGCCGTGGTCTCCAATTCCCATCCTTTGGCCGGGCGTGAATCTGTCAGCCTCGCCGAGTTGCAACCCTGGCCCATTGCGCTTCCCAAGGCCGACACCACGATACGGCAACTTTTCGACATCTGTTGCGGTGTACAGGGCTTGTTGTTCGACCCGGTGTTGACCACTAATTACGTTGCCTCGCTCTATAGCTTCGTCCGCGAAGAGGGCGGTATCAGCCTGGCCAGCGAAATGACCTTGCACAAGCAGGTGGCGGACAAGGCACTGCAATGCTTGCCGATCCTCGATGAGGGCATGCAGGCGCGGCGCATCGAACTGCAGAGCATGGCGGGACGCAATTTACCGGCGGCGGTGTCTGCGTTCAGGGATTTTCTGATTGCTGAGCTGGAGAGGGCGAAGCGTCGTTGAAAAAGGACGAGATAGGCGGGCGCACGGTTCCTCAGGAATGGCGTTGTACATAGAGTTAGGGTCACTTGCGGCGTTATTTTCCATCTTGTTGCATCAGGACCTTGCGTAACTTCCCCGGCGACAGGCCAAACAGGCTCTGAAAATGTCGAATGAAATGAGGGGCATCCGCGAAGCCGCATTCAAAAGCGATCTCACCGATCTGACGGTCGGAACTCACGAGGAGCCATCGGCCGAACCTGAGCCGGACTTGGCGATAGAACTGGGCGGGGCTGTTGTTGGTTTCAGCGACGAACAGGCGTTCCAATTGCCGTTTACTGGTGCCGACCAGGTGCGCAATGGCCTCGATCTCCAGAGGTTCGGCCATGTGTTTTTCCATCAACATCACCGCTTCATGCAGCCGCCGATTGGACGAGCTGGCGTACCCGAGTGCCTTGCGCCGATCGACGAAGCTGCTGGACGTGTTCTTTGCCACCGTCATCTGATGCACAACCTTGCCTGCCCGATCCGGCCCGCAATGCAGGCCGATCAGGTGAAGGGCCAATTCGATCACTGAAACACCGCCCGCGCAGGTGATCCGGTCTCGATCGATCAGAAAGTCTCTGTTGATGACAAAGCGCAACGAGGGAAACAGCCGCTTCCAATCGTCGCCATGATAGGCGTGGACACACGCCGTTCGCCCCTCCATCAGGCCATATCGCGCGAGCACGAAGCTGCCGGTGCACAGGCCGATCAACGGCACCTGTGCGGCGGCCGCCTGATGCAGGAACGCGGGATAGGTTTTCGGCACCGCTTCGATGGAATCGAGCAATCCCCCAATGACCACGATGTAGTCGAAGTGCTCTGGGGCAGCGAGTTCGCTGTCGATGGGCACGTCCAGCCCGCTGCTGGAAATGACTCTTTGCCCGGGTGTGCCGAGTACTTTCCATTGGCAGCGTATGGGGCGGCTTTGATCACCGGTATCGGCGGCATGCCGCAATGCATCGGTCAGGCCTGAGAGTGACAGTAGCGGGAAGCGGGGCCATAGCAGGATGCCAATGGACAGCTCGCTGGCGCCGCGGCGGACGGGCGGATGACGGGCGTGACCGCGATCGAGCTCGCTCACCAGACTTTGCTGAAGCGTAGCCGGCTCTTCATCACCAGAATGTCGCAAATGTTCAATCATTTGTGCAAAGCATCCAACTGTCTATGCCGCCGATCCCACTACGATGGGCCCATACGAAACGTTCTGCTGCCACCACTATAACGAGCGAGGAACATCCGATGAAGAGATCAAACACTCAGCGTTTTTCCGGTATTTGTGCCGGTTTTCTGCTGTCTATGCTGGCTGCGGCACCGGTGTTCGCCTTGGAAACGGTAGAACCGGGAAGCCTGACCATCGCTTTCAGTGGTGATATGCCGGGCACAGGATATCAAGACGGTCGGATGGTCGGCTATGACGGTGAAATTATTCAACAAATTTCCGAAAACCTGGGGCTTAAGATCAAGCCGGCATTGATGGAATGGTCAGGGACGATTGCGTCGGTACAGTCCAAGCGGGTGGATGTCATGGCGGGGACTATGGGCTGGACCGAGCAACGCTCGAAAATCATGGCCTTGAGCGACCCTATCCATTACTTCAAGAACGGTATCACCCAGACCCGGAAGACCGATTGGAACAGCCTCAAGGATTTGCAGGGCAAGAAGGTCGGCACCATCACCGGTTTTTCGTTCATCCCTGAGATGCGCAAGATCGATGGCCTGCAAGTCGCGCTGTACGACACATCCGACGCGGCTGTGCGTGATCTGCTTGCCGGACGCATCGATGCGGTGATCGGCGATCCACCGGTCATGCAATACGCCATTTCCCGCAACGAGCAATGGGACCTGCATTTCAACGCCTTTGTCGACAACGACCCGAACTTCCCATTGCTCACTGGCTTGGGCCAGGTGGTGTTCGGCTTCAACAAGGCCAATCCGGAAATGGTGGCTGCGGTGAATGCGCAGATACAGACGCTCTGGAAAAACTGTGAGATGCGCAAGATCGGTGCGCGTTATGGCCTGACCCAGGATGTCTGGTTCATGCCCGAAGGCAAAGACCTGCGCCAGGGTGTCGATCGCCCGTCGGACTGGACGCTGCCTGGCTGCAAGTAAGTGTGAGGCGATGGGACGGGTCACACACCGGCACCGACTCATCGCCAGGCCGACAACAATAAGAGGTGAGCCGACATGTCGAACCCGTCTGGCGCGGCGTTGCTGCGCGTGCATGAATTACACAAGCACTATGGTGATCTGGAAGTACTCAAGGGCATCAGTCTGGAGTTGAAACCCGGTGAAACTCTGTCGCTGATTGGCCCAAGCGGATCTGGAAAATCCACCTGCCTGCGGTGCATCAATTACCTGGAAAAACCTACCAGTGGCGAGATCTGGCTGGGGGCCGAGTTGATCGGGCAGGTCAAGGATGGCAAGCGTTTACGCCTGATGAGCGACCGGGAACTGGCGCCGCAGCGCCGCGAGATCGCCATGGTGTTTCAGTTGTTCTACCTCTGGCCGCACTTGAACGTGCGCGACAACGTCGCACTTGGCCCTATCAAGGCCCAAGGCATACCGCGCAAGCAGGCGTATGAGTTGGCCGACGCGATGTTGGAGAAAGTCCATCTGCGCCACAAAGCCGAGTCTTATCCTGAACAATTGTCGGGTGGTCAGCAACAGCGGGTCGCCATCGCCCGCGCTTTGGCTCAGCAGCCAAAAGTGATCCTGTTCGACGAACCGACTTCCGCGCTGGATCCCGAGTTGGTCGGCGAAGTGTTGGCAGTGATTCGCGAACTGGCGGAGGAGGGCCGCAGCATGATCATGGTCACCCACGAAGTGAAGTTTGCCCGCGATGTGGCGGATCGGGTGATCTTCATGGACGGCGGGCGCATTGTTGAGCAGGGGCCGTCGGCACAAGTAATCGACAACCCTGGACACGAACGCACCCGCAGCTTTCTTGGGCGCATGGCAGTGGAGAGCGCTTGATGGCCAATCTGGACGCTTTCCTCGGGCTGTTGCCCTTGCTGCTGAAAGGCGCCATGAACGCGCTGGAAATCGCCCTCTGCACCTTGGTATTGGCCAGCGTGGGAGGGCTGGTGCTGGCGGTTTTACTGACCTTCAGTCGATCACACCTGGTACACGGCGCCATTGCCTGTTTCGTCGAGTGGATGCGCAATGTACCTGCGCTGGCGCACCTGTTTCTTATCTACTTTGGGCTGTCCTACCTTGGAATCAATTTGCCCGCGTGGCTGGCGGCCATCGTCGGCTTGAGTCTGGTAGGCAGCGCCGTACTGGCCGATATTTTCCGAGCTGGCCTGCAGTCGTTGCACGTCGGCCAACATGAAGCCGGGCAGGCCGTTGGCCTGAGTCGTATGCAAACTCTGCGCTACATTCTCTTGCCCCAGGCCCTGCGCGTTGCGTTGCCGGCGTACGCCAACTATGTCACGCAACTGATCAAGGACACGTCCATCGCTTCGGCCATTGCCGTGCCGGAAATCATGTTCCTGGCACGCAATCTGGTGACGTCGACGTTTCAGACCTCGCTGATTTATCTGGCAGTGATGTGCATCTATGCAGCGATGATTTTGCCCATTGGCGTGGGATTCATCCGACTTGAACGTCATCTGGGGGCGGCGCGATGATCAGTTTTTTCCAGCAGTACCCGGAATATTGGAGCGACTGGAGCGCTCGCCTCCTACTCGGCGCACGGGTCAGCGCCGAATTGTCCCTGACCGGTTTCGCGCTGGCGGCGGTATTGGGCGCGTTACTGGCCTGGGCGATGAAGAGTCCCAGCGTCTGGCTCAAGCCTGTGGCGGTGTCCTTTATTCAGGGTATACGTGCGGTGCCGCTTCTGGCGTTGCTGCTGGCGCTGTATTTCACCTTGCCCAGCCTCGGGCTGACGCTGTCTGGTTACTGGGCAGGAGCCATCGGTCTGGGTTTGCAGGGCTCTGCCTACGTCGCGGAAATCTTGCGCGGTGGACTGGACGCCTTGCATCGCGGCCAACGTGAGTCGGCCATAGCCACCGGCCTGACGCCACTGCAAGCCTTCACCGCAGTGATCTTCCCGCAAGCCATTCGCGGCATGTTGCCGCCGTTGCTCAATGCCTACGTGTCGATTCTCAAGGACAGTTCCCTGTGCGCGCTGATCGCCACCGATGAGTTGATGCTGGCGGCCCGGGCTATCGCATCCGAATCCTTTTTGCCGATGCATATTTTCCTGCTGGTGGGATTGTTTTATTTCGTCATCGCTTTCCCTCTTTCTCTGTTGTCGCGAGCGCTGGAAGTGCGTTTTTCTCGCGGACGCAAAACCATTCGAGGTTGAACATATGAACACCCTGGATCGAACCGCTTCCCACAGCATTGGCCAGTTGCAGCAAGCGCTTGAGGCCGGAACGCTCACCAGCGAGTCCCTGGTTTGCGCGCAACTGGAGCGGATCGAGCACTTCAACGGTCAACTCAATGCTTATGTCGAGGCCTATCCCCAGCGTGCGCTCGGTGCTGCCATCGCTGCCGATCGGCAGCGGGCTGCGGGCGTCAAGCTAGGGCCATTGCACGGCATTCCGGTCGCGATCAAGGATTTGTTCGAGATTGACGGTAAGGCCATCACCGGTGGCTCGCTGGCACAGAAGCCGCGTATCTCGAGGCTGACCGCCACGGCCGTCCAGCGACTGGAACGCGCCGGTGCGATCATTATGGGTAAGACCCACACCGTTGAATTCGCTTTCGGGGGGTGGGGCACAAATGCGGTGATGGGCACGCCGTGGAACCCTTGGGACCGCGAAGTGCATCGTGCTCCCGGGGGTTCCAGCAGTGGTTCGGCGGTGGCCGTGGCTGGCGGGTTGGCCAGCGCGGCGTTGGGCACCGATACCGGCGGCTCGGTGCGGATCCCTGCGGGTATGTGTGGTCTGGTTGGGCTGAAAACCACGCGTGGGTTGATCAGCCGTCACGGTTTGATTGAGTTGTGTCCATCGCTGGATTCGGTGGGGCCCATTACGCACACCGTCGAAGACGCCGCGTGGATGCTTGATGCTCTGCTGGGGCCGGATCCGCTGGATCCGGTTTCGGCCAAGTCGCCGGTATTCAGCGCCGCGGCGGGCTTGAATCGTCCTGTGGCCGGTCTGCGCATCTGGGTGCTGCCACAGACCGAGCGAGTACACATCGCGCCCGGCGTATTGGCCGCGTATGACCGGGGGCTTGAGCAATTGGCGGCACTGGGCATGCACCTGATCGAACAGCCGCTCCCGACTTCTCTGGACCAGTGCATGCGCGTCGCCGGTGGCCTTATGAGCGCCGAAGGCTACGCCAGCCTTGGCAGTTTGTTCGAGCGCGGTGATCTGCGCTTCGATCCTCATGTGCAGCGTCGGGTGCTGAGCGGACGGGCCATCGACGCGGCGGCTTATATCCATTTGCACACTCAGCGACGTGTTGCCCGTCAAGCCATGGATGAAGCCATGTCCAATGTCGATGCCTGTGCGTTTCCGACCAACGCCATTGGCAGTGTGCCGTTAAGTCAGGTCGATGAATATGGCACGCCGCTGGCTTTGCTCGGGCGTTTCGCCAACCTGCTCAATCTCTGTTCAGTGGCGCTGCCGGTGGGCTTCGACGAGCAACGTATGCCGGTCTCGATGCAGATCGTCGGTCGTGCTTTCGCCGAACCCTTGGTCCTGCGGATAGCCCACGCTTACCAGCAAGTCAGTGATTGGCACCAATTGCGGCCTGTGGGCTGGGATCTGTCGGACAGGGTGGTGGCGTAATGGAGATCTGTGTAGTCGGTGCCGGCATCGTCGGATTGAGCAGTGCCTGGTTTTTACACAAGGCCGGTCATCACGTCACCGTTATCGATCGGGCGGGAGGGCCTGGCATGGGCGCCAGCGCTGCCAATGGAGCACAATTGAGTTACAGCTATGTACAACCGCTGGCTGATCCCTCCCTGCTCCCGGGCATTGCGAAGTTGCTGTTGGAGCGCAACGGACCGCTGAAGTTTTCGCCGCAATGGAACGTGGAGCAATGGCGCTGGTGCGTTGAGTTTCTCGCGGCCTGCCGCACGTCCGTTTCGCGTCAGACCACAGTCGAGTTGCTGGCGTTAGCGCATGAAAGTCGGCTGGCGCTGGACGAATTCATCAGTCAGGAACAGGTGCAATGCGACTTCGCCCGTAGCGGAAAACTGGTGCTATACCCTGATGCTCAAAGCCTGCGCAAAGCCAGCGAGCAGGTGCAATTCCAGGCTGGTAAAGGCGCCAGGCAACAAAAAATAGTCGGCCCCGAGCAAGCCGTATCGATCGAACCGGCACTTGAGGGCTACAAGAAGGCGTTTCACGGTGCGATCCATACCGACAGCGAATGTGCGGTCGACGGGCGCAAATTGTGTGAGGAGCTTGCGCGGCTATTGAGCGAGCAGGGGGTGCGTTTTCTGTTCGACAGTGAGGTTAGCGGTTTCCAGCGTGAGCGCGGGAGCATTACCGCGTTGCAGATACACCACGCCATCGAAGGCCCTGGTCTTTTAGGCGCGCAGGCGGTCGTGCTGGCGGCTGGCGCTTACAGTGCGGGGTTGTTATCAGCGTTCGGTGTGCGCATGCCGGTCTACCCGCTCAAGGGCTACAGCATTACGTTGCCGATCACCGATTCGATGAATGCACCGACGGTCAGCGTCACCGACATGCGGCGCAAAACGGTGTTCGCACGGATCGGTGACCGCTTACGCGTCGCGGGGATGGTCGAGTTGTGTGGACTGGATGCATCGATTCCCGCCAAGCGTATCGAGCAACTGAAAACCTCGACGCAGGCATTGTTCGGCCTGAAAGCGAACGCCGTTGATTGCCAGCCTTGGACGGGCTGGCGTCCGGCGACCCCCACCGGGCGGCCGATTCTGGCCGTCAGCGGTTGTGACAACCTGTACGTCAATTGCGGCCAGGGTGCGCTGGGCATGACCTTGGCGTTTGGTAGCGCTCAACGTCTGGTCCGATTGATCGACGGCACAGCGTCTTAACTTTCTCAATTCATGGAGTAAACCGATGGCCACGATTCAACGTTTTCAAAGCAGCGCGCGGATGTCCGGTGTGGTCAGTTGCGGCGATCTGCTCTACCTCTCCGGCCAGGTGCCCACTGATCTGCAAGCCGGCATCGAAGAACAGACGCATCAGGTGCTGGCCAAGATCGAGGCCCTGTTGACACTGGCGGGCAGCGACAAGGGACAACTTTTGAGTGCACAGATCTGGTTGAAAGATATTGAGCGTGATTTCGCGGCAATGAATTCGGTGTGGGACGCCTGGCTACCCACGAACTGTGCTCCGGCACGGGCCACTGTCCAGGCGCGTCTGGCGCGGCCTGAGGTGCTGGTGGAAATCATGGTTATAGTCGTAAAACCTGCTGCTGGTGTTTGAGAGGGCCGGGCCGACGCTTTCTTTCAAGTACAAAAAAGGCACTTGCGATAAACGCTAAGTGCCTGATTTGTAACGCTAATTTGGTGGAGCCGGGGGGATTTGAACCCCCGTCCGCCAGTACTCCGCTGTCGGTACTACATGCTTAGCCGTGTCTATTAAGTTAACCCTCAGCGACCCGACGGGCAGGGTGCTTTGGGCGAGTTGTGTAAGTTTTAGCCGATTCGTCCACAACGTACTGCACGGCGATTCCGTTCTATATGACAATCACTTTGGGTTTACGGACATCCCCTGATGATTGCTGGACCCGAAGGTACCAGAAGGGAAGGGCTAAGGCTGCTTACGCAGCGAGAGCGTATTCCCCGTAGGTTTCGTCATTGGCAACTATAGGAAGTTGCAACAGTGGATTTACGAGTTCTGTTACCAACTCGGCATGCACCTAAAGTTTCGCAACCGGCGTCGAATCCTAAACGGCCCCGAGCCTGTAGCTCCGTGAATCAGTTGGAGCGACAAGCCTGTGCAGTGTACGCCAATACGCAGCTGAGGCCAACCCGAAGGTTGGCCTCACGCAAGGTTACTGCTGATCGCCTTTGTTGTTGTTCTGCAGTTTCTGCAGAGCCTGGGTGGTCAGCGAGATGCAGTTTTCGACGCCTTCCTTGGTGCCCTTGGCCTGCTCGGCCTTGGCTTGGCTCACTGTGGCGGTAACGTCGGTCTTCAAGCCTTCGCTCATTTGTTGAGCGGTGGTCATGTTGTTGTCAATTTTTTGCAGATTGGTATCGCAAAGGGTTGTTTCCGCTGCAAACACCGGAGAGGCCAACAGTGCCGCGGAAATGAACAAGCCAGCAAATGCGGTGCGCTTCATGTGTATCTCCTTGAACGTTTGGTCTCGGTGCTGGCGGACGGTCACGGCCAGGACCCGAGTTAATGAAGGGCCCGACGGCGTCGGGCCTATTCAAGTGACTACAGCGACACACAGGAATTCGATTTTTCTTCGGGTGCGATGGGGAACCCTTCACCGTCGGCGGATTTGGGTCGGGTGACGCGGTCTACCAGATACACCAGGCCGTGGTAGTCGATTTCGCCATGGCGCGTCAGACCGATCTCGCAGGTGCGGCTGGTGGAGACGCCTTCGCTGCAATGCTGCACCGCGTCCTTGAGGGTTCGCAGTGAGTGGGCGTTGAGTTCCGGTGTAGTGAACCCCTTGTCGCCGGCAAACCCACAGCAATGGATGCCTTCGGGGATCACGACTTGCTTGCTGCATTTGCGCGCCAGGTCGATCAGCGCCTGACTTTCGCCCAGGTGCTGGGTACTGCAAGTGACGTGTACGGCGATCGGTTCATCCTGGGGCGTGAATTCAAGGCGCTCCATCAAATGCGTACAAATGAAACGCACCGGATCGTACAGGTCTAGTCGAACATTCCCCAGGTCCTGGACCAGCCGCAACGTGCAAGGGCTGGTGTCGCAGTAAATCGGGTCAATCCCGCCGCGGCTGGCGTGGAGCAGGGCGCCGATCAACTCCTGGCGCTTGTGCTCGGCCTGTTCCGCGTAGCCTTTGGAGGCGAAAGGTTGGCCGCAGCAGAGGCTGTCCACGTTGTCTGGGAAGACCACCTGATAGCCGGCTTTTTCCAGCAGCCGTTGAGTTTTTTCATACAGCGACATCTGTTCTTTATCACCCGCCGCCGGAGCCATTGCCCGCGACACGCAGGCGGCCAGATAGACCACGCGGGGGCGTGCGTCGGACACGGCCGGGCTGAAGCGGATGGCTTTTTCCGGCTGCGGCATGGCGTTGTCCCACTGAGGCACCTGGCCCTTCGATAAGCGGGTCAGGCCGGCTGACAAGCGAGCCAGGCGCGGCGCGCCCAGCAACATTCGGGCGCCGTTGGCGACGTGCAGGGTAAAGCGTGCCCCTTGCAGCGCCGTGGCGAAATGGCTTGCAAGCCAGTCGGCGGTTTTCGTACGTGTGGCGGTACGCGCGCGAAGCTTTTTCACCAGCTCGCCGGTGTTGATGCCGACCGGGCAGCGTTGTGCGCATAAGCCGGTGGCGGCGCAGGTGTCGATGCCCTGATATTGATAGGCCGTTTCCAGTTCTGAAGTGTCGATGCCTGCGCGCTTTTTCGCCTGGATGTCGCGCCAGATCACGATGCGCTGGCGCGGGCTCAAGGTCAGGTCTTTCGACGGACAGACCGGCTCGCAGAAGCCGCATTCGATGCACTTGTCCACTATCTCGTCGGCCGCTGGCAGCGGCTTGAGGTGCTTGAGGTGGATTTGTGGGTCTTCGCTGAGCACCACGTCCGGGTTGAGGATGCCGTTAGGGTCGAGCAGGCGTTTGAGTTGCCACATCAACTGGTAGGCGTCGCTGCCCCACTCCAGTTCGACGAATGGCGCCATGTTGCGTCCGGTGCCGTGTTCGGCCTTCAGCGAACCGCCGAACTCCACCGCCACCAACTGCGCCACGTCGTCCATGAACGCTTGATAGCGCGCAACTTCTTCGGCGTTGTTGAAGCCTTGGGTGAAGACAAAGTGCAGATTGCCTTCCAGCGCGTGCCCGAAAAGAATTGCTTCGTCGTAGTGATGTTTGTCGAACAGCTCGATCAGGCGGTTCACGCCAATGGCCAGTTGCTCGACCGGAAAGGTCACGTCTTCGATGATCACCGTGGTTCCGGTTTTGCGGACCGCGCCCACTGCTGGAAAAGTGTCTTTGCGGATGGCCCAGAGTCGGGCGTTTTCTCGCGGGTCTTCGGTGAAGTCGATCTGTTTTTCCACAGGGAAACCGGCCAGCGATGCCATGATCCGGGCCAGTTGCTCTTGCAGCAAAGATGACGAAGCCGCGCGGGACTCAATCAACAGGGCGCAGGCATTTGTCGACAGATGCTGTACGAAATCCGGCATGCCCGGTTTGTCCTGCACCGAACGCAAGCTGCGCCGGTCCAGCAGTTCCACCGCCGATACCGGTTGGCTTTTCAACACCGTGACGGCGTTGCAGCAGGTTTCCACGTCCGGGAAGACGATCAGCGCCGAGGCTTTGTTCGGGTGATCGATGACGGTGTTGTAGGTCACCGCGCTGATGAAACCGAGGGTGCCTTCGGAGCCCACCAGCAAATGGCTCAAGATATCCACAGGCTCGTCGTAATCCACCAAGGCATTGAGCGACAGGCCGGTGGTATTTTTCAGACGGTATTTGTGGCGAATTCGAGCCGCCAGTTCGGTGTTGGCGCGGGTCTCGCGGCCAAGGGTTGTCAGACGCTCCAGCAGTTCGCCATGGCTTGTACGAAAGGCCGCCACGCTGGCTTCATCCTCAGTGTCCAGATGGGTGCCATCGGCCAGTACCAGGCGGATGCCGGCGAGGGTGTGATAGGTGTTTTGCGCTGTGCCGCAGCACATGCCGCTGGCATTGTTGGCGACGATGCCGCCGATTTTGCAGGCGTTGATCGATGCCGGATCGGGGCCGATCTTGCGGCCGAACGGTGCCAGCCAGGCATTGGCCTGGGCGCCGATCACGCCGGGCTGCAAGCGAATCTGCATGCCTTCTTGGCGAATCTCGCGAGCGTTCCAGTTATCCCCCAGCACGATCAGCACCGAGTCGCTGATGGCTTGGCCGGACAGGCTGGTGCCGGCCGCGCGGAACGTGACCGGAACGTGGTCGCGTTGGGCCAGTTGCAGCAGCGCCACCACTTCGTTTTCGGATTCGACGCGGATCACCAGTTTCGGAACCAGCCGATAGAAACTGGCATCGGTGCCGAAGGCCAGTGTCGACAGCGGGTCGTCGAAACGTCTTTTTGCCGGGATCAGTTGTTGTACATCGCGCAGGAACGGGGCCGGGAGGGTCATTGGTCCTCCAGAATCAAAACCACCAGATCCTTCGGACCATGGGCGCCATAGGCCAGCACTTGTTCGATGTCGGCCGTCTTGGAGGGGCCCGACACCAGCAATGCGTTGGTAGGCATGCCTTGGGCCCAGGCGAACTCCTGCTGCACTTCATAAAAGTTATCGCGGATTTCGCTGGCCTTGAGCAACGCAAAATGCACTGGCGGAACCAGGCTCATCAGCCGCGGTTCTTCCCGCGTCGGCCAGAGAATCAGGCTGCCGGTCGCGGCAATGGCGCCCAGAGTCGCGGTCAGGCTGGCGGGGGTGTCGTTGAACAGCTCTGCTTTCCATTCCTCCACCGGGCGGTCGTAAGCCTTGAGGGTTGGCAGCTCGGGATTGTTCGCCCAGAACTGTGTGATTTTTTGCCCGTGCGGCGTCGTCGGGGCGATGAGCAGGCTTGGCAATTGACGGTCGCGCAGCAACTGAGCCAGCAGCGCAGGCCAACCTTCGCCAGACGTCAGGTGGATTTCAGTGTGCACCGCTTCCATCAGTTTGCGCAGTTGAGCGATGCGCTCTTCGGGGGCGTAGCGATAGATTTTCGTCACCAGTTCGACATCGAAGTTGTCGGCCACTGGCGTGGTGCCGGTCAGGCTTTTACGCAGCTTGGCGAGGATGTTTCCCTTGGCGCTCATCGACGGTCTCCCTGCTGGTTCAGGTGTTCGCGGGCCAGGTCATGCAATGAGCGGGCGGCGGGTTTGGGGGCGCTGTGGTTTTGCGTCCAGGGGCCGACGTTAGCGGGCATCAGGGCGCGCAGGCGCGTGGTGAGGAAAGCGAACAGCCGATACAGGCGCGGTGAACTGTTGAGTCGGGCCCAGGCGTTCCAGATGAAGCGCTCCTTGGGCGAATACTTACTGCCCTGGCCGCGCATCACCGGGTTCGGACTGTCCGGTGCCTTGACGTTTTCTTCGCGCAGGCGCCGCAACAGCGCCGGAATTGGAATCTTCACCGGGCACACTTCACCGCAGGCACCGCACAGCGAAGAGGCGCTTGGGTGGTCCGGCACTTTGGCCAGGCCGACCATATGCGGAGTGATGATTTTTCCGATAGGCCCCGGGTAAACCTCGCCGTAGGCATGACCACCGATTCGGGTGTAGACCGGGCAATGATTCATGCAGGCGCCGCAACGAATGCAGTTCAGGGTCTGGCGCAGTTCGCTGTCGGCAAAGGCCTGGCTGCGGCCATTGTCCAGCAGGACCAGGTGGACTTCCTGGGGACCGTCCAGTTCGTTGGCCTTGCGTGGGCCGGAGATCATGTTGACGTAGGTGGTGATCGGCTGGCCGAGGGCCGAGCGGGTCAGCAGCGAGAGCAGCGGCACCACGTCCCGCAGGTTCTCCACGACTTTTTCAATGCCGGTCACGGCAATGTGGACCGGTGGCACGGTGGTGGACATCCGCCCGTTGCCTTCGTTTTCCACCAGCAGCAGTGTGCCGGTTTCGGCAACGGCGAAGTTGACGCCGGAGACGCCGATGTCAGCCTCGAAGAATTTCTGCCGCAAGACCTTGCGACCGATCTGAATGAGTTGGTCAACGTCCTTGGTGTACTCCACGCCAAGTTTGTCGTGGAACAAGGACGCGACCTGACCGGCGTTCTTGTGGATCGCCGGCATAATGATGTGTGAAGGCTTCTCGTGGTCGAGCTGGACGATGTATTCCCCCATGTCGGACTCGAGACATTCAATGTCCCGACCCTCGAGGAAATGGTTCATCTCCATCTCTTCGCTGACCATCGATTTGCCCTTGATCACTTGCCGCGCCTCGTGAGCGCGGATGATCGAGAGGACGATGCCATTGGCTTCGTCCACCGTTTCCGCCCAGTGTACTTTCACACCGTTGCGGGTCAGGTTGGTTTCAAGCTGCTCGAGCAGGTCGGGCAACTTCGATAACGCACGAGCGCGGACGGCATTGCCCAGCACGCGCAGATGTTCTCTTTCGTGGGCATCGCTGAAGGACGCTGCCCGCTTGGTCATCAGTGAATCCATCGCTGTGCGAAAGTTATTTCGCAGTTGCGTGTCGTCCAGCGCCTTGTGGGCCCGGGCGCGAAAATCTTCCTGCGCCGCAATCGGCACTTCAACGGTCGGAATCAGCGTCGGTGTGCTCATACGACACCCCCGGTGCGCTGCCAGAGGAAGCTCGCCAGGTGCTGGCCGCGTAACGCCTCTTGCTGTTTCTCCAGTGCGCCGTTGATATTCATCAGGCAGCCACAGTCGGCACTGACGACCTGGTGCGCGCCGGACTCCTTCAGCGCGCGGGTCTTGTCGGCCACCATCGCGCCGGAAATATCCGGCATGCGAACGCTGAATGTCCCACCAAACCCACAGCATTCACTTTCATGGCTGTGTTCGACTCGCTCCACGTTGTCCAGCTGCGCCAGTAAGGCGCGGCCATGCAGGTGGGTGTTCATTTCCCGGCGTGCCGAGCAGGAGGTGTGTAGCGCGATCTTCACCGGCTCGCCACTGTCCTGAAACTGCACCTTGCAGACAAATAACAAGAACTCGGCCAACTCATAGGTGCGGGCCGCCAGGGCCTGGACCTGTTTGAGCGTATCGGGCTCGTCCTTGAACAGGTCGGCGTAATGCTCGCGCAGCATGCCGGCACAGGAGCCCGACGGCACCACCACCGGATAATCCCCGGCAAACAACGCCAATTGCGCCCGGGCTACCGTCCGGGCCTGCTCGGTGTAACCGGAGGTGTACGCCGGTTGCCCGCAACAGGTTTGCCCTTGCGGGTAGTCCACCTGGATCCCTTCGCGCTGCAAAAGATGAATCGCATCCATCCCGGCTTCGGGATAGAACAGGTCCACCACGCAGGTTCCGAACAGGTAAACCCGTTCGGGCTTGTTGCTGGGATATTGCCTAGGCTCGGGCAATGGCGGGGCGACACGGGTCGCATTCGGCACGGCGTTGTAAAAAAGCTCGCTCATCAGGCGTGTCTCCGGGTGGTCCCGGTTATCCGTCCGCTGAGGCTGCTGAATATAGATAAGGAATCTTTCAGCAGCCTTGCAGACCCGGTTATCAATAGCAGACGCCGAATCGTGGTTCGGCGTCGTTCTTTTTCGGTGTTAGCTGTCGTGCTTAGTGCACCAGCATGCCGGTGAGCCAATAGGCCTGGGCCAAGGTGATCAAGCCCACGATCGTTGCAAAGAATAGGCTGTGTTTCAGGGTGAAGCGGAACAGATCCGACTCCTTGCCCACCAGGCCGGTCGCAGCGCAGGCCACGGCAATGGACTGTGGCGAAATCATCTTGCCGGTCACGCCGCCGCTGGTATTGGCGGCTACCAGCAATGTGTCATTGACGCCGATCTGGTGCGCGGTGGTGGCTTGCAGCGAGCCGAACAGCGCGTTGGACGAGGTATCGGAACCGGTCAGGAATACTCCCAGCCAGCCCAGGAATGGCGAGAAGAACGGGAACGCCGCGCCCGTGCCGGCCAACACCAGGGCCATGGTGGACGACATGCCCGAGAAGTTGGTGACGAAGGCGAACGCCAACACCATGCCAATGGACAGGATAGGCCACCGCAGCTCGTAGAAGGTTTCTTTTAAAGTGGTAAGACCAGTTCCAAGGTTGATCTTCAGCACCAGCATCGAGATCAATGCCGAAAAGAAAATCGCCGTGCCGGTGGCGGAAATCGGATCAAGTTTGAAGATGGCCGGGATGGCTGTTGGATTGGTCACGATCGGCGCGACCTTGATCACCATCTGATCCAGGTGCGGGATGGCGAAATTGAATACCCAGCCGTACATCGATCCGCCCGGGGCGAACATGGCCTTGAACGGTTTGAGCGTCCAGATCGTCACCAGCACGGTGAGGATCAGGAACGGTGACCAGGCCTTGATGATTTCTCCCAGGCTGTAGGGGGAAGCCACGGTGCTGCGCGGCTGGCCGAAACCGCCGACGCTGGCGGTAATGGCTGCGCTGGAGGTGGCGCCGGCAATCTGCGCGCCGGCAGTGCGTTTTGGCTGCCAGACTTTCAGGAACAGAGTCAGGGAAACCAGGCTGGCCAGAGCCGAGGTGATGTCCGGCAGTTCCGGGCCGATGAAGTTGGAGGTGAAGTATTGGGTGATGGCGAAGCTCAAGCCTGCCACCAGCGCTGCCGGCCAGGTTTCCCGTACGCCGCGCACACCGTCCATCATGAACACCAGCCAGAACGGCACGAACAGCGACAACAATGGCAACTGACGGCCCGTCATGGCGCCGATCTTGAACGCGTCGATCCCGGTGACCTGACCGGCCACGATAATCGGAATGCCCAGGGCGCCGAAGGCCACGGGGGCGGTGTTGGCGATCAGGCACAGGCCAGCGGCGTACAGGGGGTTGAAGCCCAGGCCGACCAACAGTGCTGCAGTAATCGCTACCGGCGCGCCGAAGCCGGCGGCACCTTCCAGAAATGCCCCGAAGCAAAAGCCGATCAACAGCACCTGAAGGCGCTGGTCATCGGTGATCGACAGCACCGAGCTGCGGATCACTTCGAACTGGCCGCTCTTGACGGTCAGTTTGTAGAGAAATACTGCCGCGACGATGATCCAGGCGATCGGCCACAGGCCATAGGCAAAACCATAACCGGCTGCAGCGAACGCCATGTCCGCCGGCATTTGAAACGCGAAGATCGCCACGGCGATCGCCAGGGCCAGAGTGATGCTGCCGGCCACATGTCCCTTGAGGCGAAACACCGCCAGGGCCAGGAAGAAAAATACAATGGGAATGACGGCCGCAAGTGCGGACAAGCCGAGGCTGCCGAGCGGGCTGTAGAGCTGTTGCCAGGTTTGCATAGTGGGTGGGCCCCTAATTGTTGTTGGTCAGGCACTGGTCAGCGATTTTGGGTAATTGGTAAGACCAATTTACAAGCGCTGTCGGCTAGGGTAAAAGCCTTGGTTGTCGCATGTCAATTTGCCGCTCTGAAACTTTCGTCGAATGAGGGCGGTCGTTGGCATCTGATCTGTGGGTATAAGTGGCTTCTGGAGGGTGTCGGCGGGGCGCGGATAGGCCAGAATAGAGAGCCCGGCGAGCCGTCGGGATCGTGGAGAGTCGAGTTATGGGGTTTGATCAGATTCGTCAGCGCCGTTTGTCTGACGATATTGTCGAGCGGCTTGAAGGAATGATCCTTGAAGGCACGCTGAAATCCGGCGAACGCCTGCCCGCCGAGCGTGCCTTGGCTGAGCAGTTCGGCGTGTCACGCCCTTCGTTGCGCGAAGCGATTCAGAAACTGGCGGCCAAGGGTTTGCTGGTCAGTCGTCAGGGTGGTGGCAACTATGTGGTGGAGTCGCTGGGCTCAACCTTCAGTGATCCACTGTTGCAGTTGTTGGAAAGCAATCCTGAAGCGCAACGTGATTTGCTGGAGTTTCGCCATACCCTGGAAGCTTCCTGCGCTTACTACGCGGCACAGCGGGCCACTGACGTGGATCGCGAGCGGCTGACGGCGGCGTTCGAGGAGCTTCAGGATTGCTATTCACGCCATGAAAACGTGAGCCGGGCAGAGGAGGGCGCGGCCGATGCGCGGTTTCACCTGGCCATCGCCGAAGCCAGTCACAATGCAGTGTTGCTGCATACGATTCGTGGCCTGTTCGACCTACTCAAACGCAACGTCGTCACCAACATTGGCGGCATGTACAAGCAGCGCAGCGAAACCCGAGACATGCTCATCAGCCAGCATCGGGAGTTGTACCAGGCCATTATGGGCGGGCACGCCGAGCAGGCCCGGGAAGTCTCCAGCCGGCATATTCTGTATGTGCAGGAAGTGTTGGAAGAGGTACGTCAGGAAGTGCAGCGGGTGGCGCGGGCGGAGCGGCGCAAGGGGATGTAGTCAATTGGTTCTGTAGCGATTGGACCCCTGTGGGAGCGAGCCTGCTCGCGAAAACGGTCTGTCAGACACATCAAGGTTGCATGTGCCTCCGTCATCGCGAGCAGGCTCGCTCCCACATTGGATCTTCAGCGAACACAGAGCCCAGGCGAAAGAGTCAGTCTTCCTTGCCCTTGTTACGCACCGCGCGTTGCAGCTCGCGACCGGCGTCGCGTTCGCGCTCGGTATCACGCTTGTCGTATTCCTTCTTGCCTTTGCCCAGCGCAATTTCGCACTTGATCAAATGCTTGCTCCAGTACAACGACGTGCAGACGCAGGCGTAGCCTTTTTGCTGCACGGACGCGAAGAGCTTTTCCAGCTCGCGCCTGTTGAGCAGCAGCTTGCGCGAGCGTGTCGGATCGGCGATGACGTGGGTGCTGGCGGTGGTCAGGGGCGTGATATGGCTGCCCAGCAGCCAGGCCTCGCCGTCCTTGAGCAGCACATAACTGTCGACCAGTTGCGCCTTGCCTGCACGTAAGCTCTTTACTTCCCAGCCGGCCAGGACCATGCCAGCCTCGAAACGCTGTTCGATGAAGTAGTCGTGTCGCGCTTTTTTATTTTGCGCGATGGTCCCTGTGGGGTGTTTCTTCTGTTTAGCCATAGGGGCGGCATTATAGGCAGTTGCGGGCGTGTCGGCTACGGTGAAGCTACGTGCTTGAGCAGGTTGAATGAATCCCGGACAATGCGGCCTCTTTTTCGAACGCTTGGGCGTGATCACGATGTCGACAGACAAGGTTTCTGTCCACGGCAGTTGGGCTAGCCGCTGGGTCTTCATATTCGCCGCGACCGGTTCGGCCGTGGGGCTGGGCAGTATCTGGAAATTTCCCTACATGGTCGGCGTCTATGGTGGCGGTGCCTTTGTATTGATGTTTCTGGCGTGCATCGCGCTCATCGGTGCGCCGGTGATGCTGGCCGAAACCCTCATCGGTCGTCGCGCCCGGCAAAGCCCGGCCAATGCCTTGAAGGTGCTGGCGCTGGAGGCCGGGCACTCGGCCAAGTGGTCGTGGGGCGCGTTTGCCGGAATGATCACGGCGCTGCTGATTCTGTCTTTCTACAGTGTGGTTGGCGGCTGGTCGCTGGACTACATCATCGATATGGGACGTGGGGACTTTCAGGGGGTGACACCCGATCAGGTCGGCGCCTACTTCGGCGATGTGATCTCCGATCCCTGGCGGCTGACACTTTGGCATACGATTTTCATGCTGCTTTCTGCGGTGGTGATTGCCCGTGGGGTGGTTGCGGGGCTTGAGCGCAGCCTGCGAATCATGATGCCGCTGCTGTTCGTGATGATCCTGGTATTGCTGGGCTACAGCATGACCACCGGGCACTTCATGGAAGGCGTTCACTTCATGTTCGATTTCCAGCCGGAGAAAGTTCTGGATGGCCTGCTGCCGGCCATGGGGCATGCGTTTTTCTCCCTGAGCGTGGGGGTGGGCTCGATCATGATCTATGGCGCCTACATGCCCAAGAGCGCCTCGTTGACCAGGACCGTCGTTGGTGTCGCGCTGCTGGACACCTTTGTATCGTTGTTGGCCGGGCTGGCGTTGTTTCCGATTGTCTTCGCCGCCGGCCTGAACCCTAGCGAAGGGCCGGGGCTGATGTTTGTCAGCCTGCCATTCGCTTTCGGCAACATGGCGTTTGGTCAATTCATGGGCGTGGTGTTTTTTCTCCTGGTGGCCATTGCTGCCTGGAGTTCGGCCATTTCCCTGCTCGAACCCATGGTCGCCTATCTGGTGGAGCGGACCCGGCTCAGTCGCGCCTGGGTGACGTTCTGGCTGGCCTTTACCTGTTGGTTCGTTGGCCTGGGGACGGTGTTTTCCTTCAATATATGGAAACAAGCGAAGTTTTTCGTGAACGACGGCGGGCTGTTCCATCTCTACCAGTGGGGAGCGGCCGGAGGGCTGGATTTCTTCGGCGTGATTGATTTCTTCACATCACGGATCATGCTGCCGCTGGGTGGTTTGTGTTTCGTGGTGTTTGCAGGATGGGTCATGGGGCGTGAGGCGGTGCGTGACGAATTGTCGTTGCGCAGTCCTGTATTGTTTACCTTGAGCCTGTTCTTGATGCGCTATGTGGCGCCCATCGGCATTCTCGTAGTGTTTGCCGCCCAGCTGTGGAAGTGACGCTTACATGACGACACATATTCAACGCTCGGCCTTGCTGCCCTATCCGGCGCAGGCGTTGTACGACCTGGTCAACGATGTAGCAAGTTACCCGCAATTTTTGCCTTGGTGCTCGTCCGCCGAAGTGCTCGAAAGCTCTGAAACCCATATGCGCGCCAGCCTCAATGTCGCCAAGGGCGGATTGAGCCAGCACTTTGTCACGCGCAACACCTTGGTGCCTGGACAGTCCATTGAAATGAATCTGGAAGAGGGGCCTTTCAATCAGCTCCACGGCGTCTGGGTGTTCAAGGCGCTGGGAGAGAAGGCCTGCAAGATCAGCCTGGATCTGTCGTTCGACTACGCAGGCCCGTTGGTGCGAGCCACGCTGGGCCCGCTGTTCAATCAGGCGGCCAATACCCTGGTCGACGCATTCTGTCAGCGCGCCAAGCAAAACGCCGAGCTTGCGCGTTGATTGAGCTGGAAGTGGTGTATGCCTGCGTCGATCGTCAGGTCTTGCGCGTATTTTCCGTGCCCGAAGGCACCAGTGTTCGGGCGGCGTTAGCGGCGTCTGGCATTGCTGCCGAGTTTCCGCAGCTGGATCTGGCCACTTGTCCGGTAGGGATTTTTGGCAAGGTGGTGGCCGATCCGGATCGCCAGGTGGTTCGGGCGGCTGATCGACTTGAAATTTATCGACCGTTATTGGCAGACCCAAAAGAGATTCGGCGGCTGCGCGCCGCCAAGGCCGCTCAGGCGCGCCAAGCTGATCAATAGCGCTGAATTGCAGGCCATAAAAAACCCGGCAAGCCGGGTTTTTTATTGAGCAATTTATTGCGGCGAGGTATCCAGTGGTTCTGGCGTCGGTACCGGTACGGTCTCGACGTTGTCCACGTCCTTCTGGATCTGATCGAGCAACGAGCCTGGCTTGACCGGTTTTTCCGGTTTCGGCTGCTCGGCATTCTGGGCTGGGTCGGTCACCACAGTGCCGCTGTCCTGGCCCATAATGGCCTCGTCGCGGCTCACGCCGGGCATGAAATCGCCCGACAGGCTGACAAGCTGGTCATTGGCGTTGAAGATAACGCTGATGCGTTCCTGTTGGCGTTCACCACCACCTGGTTGCAGGCTGTACAAATAATCCCAGCGATCGGCATGGAACGTGTCGGTCAGCAGAGGGTTACCCATGATAAACCGTACTTGCCGACGGGTCATTCCCGGGCGTAACTGGTCTATCATGTCCTGCGTGACGACATTGCCCTGCTGGATGTCGATTTTGTAAACCCCGGGGAATGAACAACCGGCGAGTGCGAGCAGTCCCACAAAGGTGAAACTGGTTAGCAAGAGCTTGGTGTTTTGCATCGGTGGGCGACTTCCACTATCTTGGCTGGGACAACGTAAACGCCGATCATACCCGCATTAAGAGAAGCTGCGAAGCAGCATCGCGAGAAAGCTGACCATGGTTGAAAATAGCGAACTACGCAAAGCCGGCCTCAAAGTGACCCTGCCACGGGTCAAAATTCTACAAATGCTCGATTCCGCCGAGCAGCGCCACATGAGTGCCGAGGATGTCTACAAGGCACTTATGGAAGCTGGCGAGGACGTCGGTCTGGCCACGGTTTACCGTGTCCTGACCCAGTTCGAAGCGGCGGGGCTTGTGGCTCGTCACAATTTCGATGGCGGTCATGCGGTCTTTGAATTGGCTGACGGGGAACATCACGATCACATGGTGAACGTGGAAACCCGTGAGGTCATCGAATTCATTAGTCCGGAAATCGAAGCGCTGCAAAAGGAAATCGCTGAAAGACATGGTTTCGAGCTGATCGATCACCATCTCGTCTTGCATGTGCGCGAGAAGAAGTAAGCACGTCGCGTGAGCCCAAAGCTCTCAAAACGAAAGAAGGCGACCCCCCGGGGTCGCCTTCTTGCTTTACGGCTTTTGTCAGGCTTTTGCCGCGACGACCATTTTCTTCGCGTGGGCCAGGGATTCTTTGGTGAGATCAATCCCCCCCAGCATCCGTGCCACTTCTTCAACTCGCTCGTTCTTGTTCAGCTTGGACACAGCGGTGCGAGTGGCGTCCTCATCACGCACCTTGTGCACAAATAAATGCTGGTGTCCTTGAGCTGCGACCTGGGGCAGGTGAGTCACTGTCAGCACCTGGCCGCGCTCCCCGAGTCGACGCAGCAACTGGCCGACAATTTCCGCCGTAGGGCCGCCAATACCCACGTCCACTTCGTCGAATACCAGGGTCGGCACGCGAGAGGTCTGTGCGGTGATGACCTGGATGGCCAGGCTGATTCGTGACAACTCGCCACCGGAGGCGACTTTGGCCAGGGCCTTGAGCGGTTGCCCGGGGTTGGCGCTGACCAGCAACTCCACCTGCTCCAGCCCGTTGGGTTGAAGCTCGTCCCCCGTGTTGGGGTGCAGCTCGATGGTGAAGCGCCCGCCGGGCATGCCCAGGCGCTGGATCTCCTGCTCAACGGCACCGGCCAGCCCGGTCGCGGCCTGCTGACGCAGTTCACTGAGCTCCCTGGCTTTCTCCTGATAATGACGGGCATAGGACGCCAGTTCGTCTCCCAGGCGCTCAATGGATTCGTCGTTAGCGTTCAGGGTTTCCAGCTCTTCAAGCAGGCGCTGCTGCAGTTCGGCGACATCGGTTGGCTGGACGCGGTGCTTGCGCGCCAGGGTATAGATAGTGTCCAGGCGTTCTTCCAGATATTGCAGGCGCGCCGGATCGGCGTCGAAATGATCCAGAAACCGGTTGAGTTCGCCGACGGCCTCCTCGACCTGAATCTGTGCACTTGTGAGCAGATTGGTCGCCTCGCTCAGGGCGCCTACCGAATTGTTGACGCTGGACAGCCGGTTCAGGCTGGCGGTCAGTGCATTGAGCACGTTACCCGAGTCGCTTTCACTGCATTGCTCGACCACTTGCCGGCAAATGCCCAGCAGGGTTTCGGCATTGGTGAGGTTCTTGTGTTCCTGTTCCAGTTCCGCCAGCTCGTTTTCACCCAAGGCCAGGTTCTCCAGCTCTTCGAGCTGATAACTCAGCAACTGGTGGCGGGCACGTTGTTCGTCACCGGAGTTGGAGAGTCGATCCAGTTCCTGGCGGGTCTGGCGCCATCGCTGGGCGGCCAGTTGAACCTGGCGGGCCAGGTCGGTGGCGCCGGCGTATTCGTCGAGCAGGCGGCGATGGGTCTCGGTCTTGAGCAGGGACTGGTGTTCATGTTGGCTGTGGATGTCGATCAACAGTTCACCCAACGCCTTGAGGTCGCCGAGGGGGCAGGGCGTACCGTTGATGTAGCCCCGCGACCGACCTTCGGCGGTGATGACGCGGCGCAATATGCACAGGCCGTCGGTATCCAGGTCACGCTCGGCTAGCCAGGTACTCGCCTCAGGGATGTCGACCAGGTCGAAGGTCGCCAGGATGTCGGCCTTGTCCGCGCCGGGGCGTACCACGCCACTGTCGGCGCGATCGCCCAGCGTCAGGCCCAGGGCGTCGAGCATGATGGATTTGCCGGCACCGGTTTCACCGGTGATCACGCTCATGCCCCGATCGAGTTCGAGGTCGAGGTGTTCGACGATGGCGTAGTTGTGTACGGACAGGTGCACCAGCATAAAGGCCGCTCCCAGGCTTAGGTCTGGTTATTTATACAGTGTTTTGTTTCGAGCTGACAATGCCTTCGCTTAGCTCGATTTGCTTGAGCGAATGACTTTCTTAGCACCGGGAGGAATGGATATGCAGGGGTTTTTTGTAAGGTTAATTCGTCGGACCGCCCTTGAAGCTGAAAAACCCGGCCCCATATACCGGGGCAGAAGCGCGAGTTGAGCTCGCGGACGAAGTTGAAAGGAGAAATCTATGGCTGACGAACAGACGCAGGACACGCAAAATCTAGACGCCAATCAGGCTCCCCAGGATTCGGGTGACGACCTGGCGGCACGTGTACAAGTGCTCGAAGAGCAACTGGCCGGTGCGCAGGATCAGGCGCTGCGTGTAGCCGCCGACCTGCAGAATGTCCGCCGTCGCGCCGAGCAAGATGTTGAAAAAGCTCATAAATTCGCCCTGGAGCGGTTCGCAGGCGACCTGTTACCGATCATCGACAGTCTGGAGCGCGGCCTGGAGCTGTCCAATCCGGACGACGAAAACATTCGTCCGATGCGTGAAGGCATTGAGCTGACCTTGAAAATGTTCCAGGACACGCTCAAGCGCTATCAGCTTGAAGCCATTGATCCGCATGGCGAGCCCTTCAATGCCGAGCACCATCAGGCCATGGCGATGCAGGAAAGTGCAGACGTCGAGCCCAACAGCGTATTGAAGGTTTTCCAGAAGGGCTACCTGCTCAACGGTCGCTTGCTGCGCCCGGCCATGGTTGTGGTCAGCAAGGCACCAGCACCGGTTTCGCCTTCTATTGATGAGCAGGCTTGAAATTCCGCGCAGCGGCCCCATTTAGAAGTCAAGCGTTTAAGTGCTACCGCAGTTAGCCACCACTGCTGCGGCAACAAAATCCAAGTTCCGGGAGAGTTAACATGGGCAAGATTATCGGTATCGACCTGGGGACCACCAACTCGTGCGTCTCCGTGCTGGAAAACGGCAAGGCCAAAGTAATTGAAAACGCTGAAGGCGCGCGTACTACGCCGTCGATCATCGCGTACGCCAACGATGGCGAAATTCTGGTTGGCCAGTCCGCCAAGCGTCAGGCAGTGACCAATCCGCATAACACCCTCTACGCGGTGAAGCGTCTGATCGGTCGTAAGTTTGACGAAGAAGTCGTTCAGAAAGACATCAAGATGGTGCCTTACAAAATCGCCAAGGCTGACAACGGCGACGCCTGGGTTGAAGTGAACGGCCAGAAAATGGCGCCGCCACAGATCTCGGCGGAAATCCTGAAGAAAATGAAGAAAACCGCCGAAGACTACCTCGGCGAAGCGGTGACCGAAGCGGTCATCACTGTTCCGGCCTACTTCAACGACAGCCAGCGTCAGGCGACCAAAGACGCCGGCCGCATCGCGGGCCTGGACGTCAAGCGCATCATCAACGAGCCAACCGCAGCCGCTCTGGCTTACGGCATGGACAAGGCCAAGGGCGATCACACCGTGATCGTTTATGACTTGGGTGGCGGTACCTTCGACGTCTCCGTTATCGAGATCGCTGAAGTCGATGGTGAGCACCAGTTCGAAGTACTGGCCACCAACGGTGACACCTTCCTCGGTGGTGAGGACTTCGACATTCGTCTGATCGACTACCTCGTCGACGAATTCAAGAAAGAAAGCGGCATGAACCTCAAGGGTGACCCGCTGGCCATGCAGCGTCTGAAAGAAGCTGCCGAAAAAGCCAAGATCGAGCTGTCCTCGAGCCAGTCGACCGACGTGAACCTGCCGTACATCACTGCAGATGCCACCGGTCCGAAGCACCTGAACGTGAAAATCTCCCGCGCCAAGCTCGAAGCGCTGGTGGAAGACCTGGTTCAGCGCACCATCGAACCTTGCCGCATTGCCATGAAGGACGCCGGTATCGACGTTGGTTCGATCAACGACGTGATCCTGGTCGGCGGCCAGACCCGTATGCCGCTGGTTCAGAAGCTGGTGACCGATTTCTTCGGTAAAGAAGCGCGTAAAGACGTGAACCCGGACGAAGCCGTTGCCATGGGTGCCGCGATCCAGGGTGCTGTTCTGGCCGGTGACGTGAAAGACGTTCTGCTGCTCGACGTCAGCCCGCTGACCCTGGGTATCGAAACCATGGGTGGCGTGATGACTGCGCTGATCGAGAAAAACACGACGATTCCTACCAAGAAATCCCAAGTGTTCTCGACCGCCGATGACAACCAGAACGCCGTGACCATTCACGTGCTGCAGGGTGAGCGCAAGCAAGCTGCGCAGAACAAGTCCCTGGGCAAGTTCGACCTGGCCGAGATTCCGCCTGCTCCACGTGGCGTGCCACAAATCGAAGTGACCTTCGACATCGACGCCAACGGCATCCTGCACGTTGGTGCGAAAGACAAGGCCACCGGCAAGACCCAGTCGATCGTGATCAAGGCCAACTCCGGTCTGTCCGAGGAAGAAATTCAGCAGATGGTTCGCGATGCTGAAGTCAACGCCGAAGAAGACCGCAAGTTCGAAGAGCTGGCCAGTGCTCGCAACCAGGGTGACGCCCTGGTGCACTCGACTCGCAAGATGATCGCTGATGCGGGCGACAAAGTGACTGCTGAAGAGAAAACCGCCATCGAGGCTGCCGTGGTTGCCCTTGAAGCAGCTGTCAAAGGCGACGACAAGGCAGCCATCGAGGCGAAGATCGAAGAGCTGTCCAAGGTCTCCGCTCCAGTGGCTCAGAAGATGTACGCCGAGCAGGCTCAGCCGGCTGAAGGCGCTGCGCAGCAAGGCGAGTCGGCCGAAAAAGCCGATGATGTCGTTGATGCCGAGTTCGAAGAAGTGAAAGACCACAAGTAATCGCTTGTTGGTCGGCCGGTTGACTGCATTTGTGCGGTGACTGGTAGGATGTCGCCGCGCGGGAGCTTGCTCCCGCGTTGGCGTGTCTGGAGTCAGTGAATTTTTACAGCATGCGACAGCGTTCGGATGCTGGCGGTGTGATCGGGAATGCTCCTGCTTTCCGAGCGAGAGACGCCGCGTTTTGGCCGGTTCCCTGGCTGAAAGAGGTGGGTTTGTACGGAAAGTCGCACTTTTCGTTCAAGGCCCAAGACCAGGATCGTTGAATCGACGTGAGTTGGGTCCGGGCCTGTATTGCGGCTCAACGAGTTTGGCAAGGTTCAGGAGAGGTTTGCCGGACGTCCTATAAGAGTGCAAAGACTAATGGCAAAGCGTGACTATTACGAAGTATTGGGTGTCGAGCGTGGTTCAAGCGACGCGGACCTGAAAAAGGCCTACCGTCGTCTGGCAATGAAGCACCACCCGGACCGTAATCCCGACGACAAAGCGTCGGAAGAGTTGTTCAAAGAAGCCAACGAGGCTTACGAAGTACTGTCCGACTCCAGCAAGCGTGCAGCTTACGACCAGTACGGTCATGCTGGTGTCGACCCGAGCATGGGTGGCGGCGGTGCCGGTTTTGGCGGGCAGAACTTCTCCGATATTTTTGGCGATGTGTTCAGCGACTTCTTCGGCGGCGGTCGCGGTGGTGCGCGTGGTGGCGCCCAGCGCGGCAGCGATTTGCGCTACACGCTGGAGTTGAATCTGGAAGAGGCGGTGCGCGGTACCACCGTCAACATCCGTGTTCCCACGCTGGTCAATTGCAAGCCGTGTGACGGTTCGGGCGCCAAGAAGGGCTCCTCGCCCGTCACCTGCCCGACCTGCGGCGGCATCGGTCAGGTGCGTATGCAACAGGGCTTCTTCTCTGTGCAGCAGACCTGCCCGCGTTGCCACGGGCAAGGCAAGATCATCTCCGATCCGTGCGATTCCTGCCACGGCGAAGGGCGCGTCGAAGAGTACAAGACGCTGTCGGTGAAAGTGCCGGCTGGTGTCGATACCGGTGACCGCATCCGTTTGTCCGGCGAAGGCGAGGCGGGTGCCCAAGGCGGCCCGACTGGCGACTTGTACGTGGTCATCAATGTGCGTGAGCACGCTATTTTCCAGCGCGACGGCAAGCATCTGTTCTGCGAAGTGCCGATCAGTTTCGTCGATGCGGCCTTGGGCGGCGAACTTGAGATCCCGACCCTCGATGGTCGCGTGAAGCTGAAAATCCCCGAGGGCACGCAAACCGGCAAGCAGTTCCGGATTCGCGGCAAGGGTGTAGCGCCGGTGCGTGGCGGCGGTGCGGGTGACCTGATGTGCCGTGTTGCGGTGGAAACTCCGGTCAACCTGAGCCGGCGCCAGCGCGAATTGCTGGAAGAGTTCCGCAGCTCGCTGGCGGACGATAACAGCCACTCCCCGAAAACCACCGGTTGGTTCGAAGGCGTGAAGCGCTTCTTCGGCGATCTGTAAGGAGCTCGCATGCGACGTATAGCTGTGATGGGCGCTGCCGGGCGCATGGGCAAGGCGTTGGTCGAGGCGGTGCAGCAGCGCTCGCCGCTCTCGGGCCTGACAGCCGCTATCGTCCGGCCCGACAGTACGCTTGTCGGTGCTGATGCGGGTGAGCTGGCATCCCTGGGGCGTATCGGCGTCCCGATGTCCGGTGGCCTGGAAAAGGTCTTGGATGAGTTCGATGTCCTGATCGATTTCACCCTGCCGCAAGTGATGCTGAAAAACCTCGCCATTTGCCGTAAGCACGGCAAGGCGATGGTCATTGGCACGACCGGGCTGGATGCTGCGCAAAAGCAGTTGCTGGCCGAGGCTGGCAACGATATTCCGATCGTTTTTGCGGCGAACTTCAGCGTGGGTGTGAATCTGTCGTTGAAGCTGCTTGAGATGACGGCTCGGGTTTTGGGTGACGATGCGGATATCGAAATCATCGAGGCTCACCACCGACACAAGATCGACGCGCCTTCGGGCACGGCCCTGCGTATGGGTGAAGTGATTGCCGATGCCTTGGGTCGCGATCTGCAGAAGGTCGCCGTCTACGGGCGCGAAGGGCATACCGGTGCCCGTGAGCGAGACACCATCGGTTTTGCCACGGTTCGTGGTGGTGATGTGGTGGGGGATCACACCGTGCTGTTCGCCACAGAGGGTGAGCGTCTGGAGATCACTCACAAGGCATCAAGCCGGATGACCTTCGCCAAGGGTGCGGTGCGTGCCGCTTTGTGGCTGGATGGTCGCGAGGCTGGTCTGTACGACATGCAGGATGTTCTCGACCTGCGTTGATGTTCCGGTGTGCTGTCTCGCAAACCTTTTGCCAGACGCAGCGCCAGAAAGCGGGGTTCAGGTTATACTGAGCCCCGTTTTACACCGCCTCGCGACGACCTGTCGCATTCCCCTGCCTTTAAGGCTCATTAGCGGTGGACCAAAAAAGCCTTTTTCTGTAAGCTACAGCTTTAGTGTGTCCACTAAAAGCGCGCAGAATAATTCAGTGAACAAGCGGGGTGACGTGTCCATACGTCACTCCGCTTTTTTACAACCTGCGATCGCCCTTTCAGGCTTTATTTACGGGAGGTCTTCTTGACTAAGCCAGCCATACTCGCCCTTGCTGATGGCAGCATTTTTCGCGGCGAAGCCATTGGAGCCGACGGTCAGACCGTTGGTGAGGTGGTGTTTAACACCGCAATGACCGGCTATCAGGAAATTCTTACCGATCCTTCCTACGCCCAGCAAATCGTTACTTTGACTTACCCGCACATCGGCAACACCGGCACCACGCCGCAAGATGCCGAGTCCGATCGTGTCTGGTCCGCCGGCCTGGTCATACGTGATCTGCCGCTGGTAGCGAGCAACTGGCGTAACACCATGTCCCTGTCCGACTACCTGAAAGCCAACAACGTTGTGGCGATCGCCGGTATCGACACCCGTCGCCTGACCCGCATCCTCCGCGAGAAAGGCGCGCAGAACGGCTGCATCATGGCCGGTGACAACATCACCGAAGAAGCTGCCATCGCTGCTGCCCAGGGCTTCCCTGGCCTTAAGGGCATGGATCTGGCGAAAGTCGTCAGCACCAAGAAGCAGTATGAGTGGCGCTCCACGGTCTGGGACTTGAAAACCGACAGCCACGCGACGATCGAGGCTTCCGAGCTGCCGTACCACGTGGTTGCGTACGACTACGGCGTCAAGCTGAACATTCTGCGCATGCTGGTGGAGCGTGGTTGCCGCGTGACCGTGGTGCCCGCGCAGACCCCGGCGGCAGATGTCCTGGCCCTCAATCCTGACGGCGTGTTCCTGTCCAACGGCCCGGGTGACCCCGAGCCTTGCGACTACGCTATCCAGGCGATCAAGGACGTGCTGGAAACCGAGATCCCGGTGTTCGGCATTTGCCTCGGTCATCAGTTGCTGGCCCTCGCGTCGGGCGCCAAGACCTTGAAAATGGGTCACGGCCACCACGGCGCCAACCACCCGGTCCAGGACCTGGATACTGGCGTGGTGATGATCACCAGTCAGAACCACGGCTTTGCGGTGGATGAGGCGACCCTACCGGCAAACGTGCGTGCGATCCACAAGTCGCTGTTCGACGGCACGCTGCAAGGCATCGAGCGTACCGACAAGAGCGCATTCAGCTTCCAGGGCCACCCTGAAGCGAGCCCTGGCCCGAACGATGTAGCGCCGCTGTTCGATCGCTTCATCACCGAGATGGCCAAGCGACGCTGACCGCGTGAAGCCCGAGGGCGGCCCCGAAACCGGTGGTCCCCTTGGGCGCTGCAAAGATTGTTCGACGGCCTAGCCGACTGACCTGCGGATTTGAGTGACAAACCCATGCCAAAACGTACAGACATAAAAAGCATCCTGATTCTCGGCGCTGGCCCGATCGTGATCGGCCAGGCTTGCGAATTCGACTACTCCGGCGCCCAGGCCTGTAAAGCCCTGCGCGAAGAGGGCTATCGCGTCATCCTGGTGAACTCCAACCCGGCCACCATCATGACCGACCCGGCCATGGCCGACGCCACCTACATCGAGCCGATCAAGTGGCAGACCGTTGCCAAGATCATCGAAAAGGAGCGCCCGGACGCACTGCTGCCGACCATGGGTGGTCAGACTGCACTGAACTGCGCCCTGGACCTGGAACGTGAAGGCGTCCTGGAGAAGTTCGGTGTGGAAATGATCGGCGCCAACGCCGATACCATCGACAAGGCCGAAGACCGTTCGCGCTTCGACAAGGCGATGAAATCCATCGGCCTGGACTGCCCGCGCTCGGGCATCGCCCATAGCATGGAAGAGGCCAACGCCGTTCTGGAGCGTCTGGGTTTCCCGTGCATCATCCGTCCGTCCTTCACAATGGGCGGCACCGGTGGCGGCATCGCTTACAACCGTGAAGAATTCGAAGAAATCTGTGCCCGTGGTCTGGATCTGTCGCCGACCAAAGAGCTGCTGATCGACGAATCCCTGATCGGCTGGAAAGAATATGAAATGGAAGTTGTCCGCGACAAAAAGGACAACTGCATCATCGTCTGCTCCATCGAAAACTTCGACCCGATGGGCGTGCACACCGGTGACTCCATCACCGTCGCACCCGCCCAGACCCTGACTGACAAGGAATACCAGATCCTGCGTAACGCCTCCCTGGCGGTGCTGCGTGAGATCGGTGTGGAAACCGGCGGCTCCAACGTCCAGTTCGGCATCTGCCCGAACACCGGTCGCATGGTGGTCATCGAGATGAACCCGCGGGTATCCCGTTCCTCGGCCCTGGCCTCGAAAGCCACCGGCTTCCCGATCGCCAAGGTCGCGGCCAAACTGGCTGTGGGTTACACCCTGGACGAACTGTCGAACGACATCACCGGCGGGAAGACCCCGGCGTCTTTCGAGCCGTCCATCGACTATGTCGTCACCAAGCTGCCACGTTTCGCCTTCGAGAAATTCGCCAAGGCCGACGCCCGCCTGACCACTCAGATGAAGTCGGTCGGCGAAGTCATGGCCATCGGCCGGACCTTCCAGGAGTCCCTGCAGAAAGCCCTTCGCGGTCTGGAAGTGGGTGTTTGCGGCCTCGATCCGAAGCTGGATCTGAGCCATCCGGACGCCATGAGCGAGCTCAAGCGTGAGCTGACCGTGCCGGGTGCCGAGCGGATCTGGTACGTGGCGGACGCCTTCCGTGCCGGCATGACCGTCGAGCAGATCTTCGGCATGAACATGATCGACCCTTGGTTCCTGGTGCAGATCGAAGATCTGATCAAGGAAGAAGAGAAGGTCAAGACCCTGGGCATGTCCAGCATTGACCATGCCACCATGTTCCGCCTCAAGCGCAAGGGCTTCTCCGACATGCGCCTGGCAAAACTGCTGGGTGTGACGGAGAAGAGCCTGCGGGCTCATCGCCACAAGCTTGAAGTGTTCCCGGTCTACAAGCGCGTAGACACCTGCGCCGCCGAATTCGCCACCGACACCGCTTACCTGTACTCCACGTACGAAGAAGAGTGTGAAGCCGCGCCGTCGACTCGTGACAAGATCATGATCCTGGGCGGCGGTCCTAACCGGATCGGCCAGGGTATCGAGTTCGACTACTGCTGCGTGCACGCGGCACTGGCTCTGCGCGACGACGGGTACGAGACCATCATGGTCAACTGCAACCCGGAAACCGTGTCCACCGACTACGACACCTCTGATCGCCTGTATTTCGAACCAGTGACCCTGGAAGACGTGCTGGAAATCGTCCGCGTCGAGAAGCCAAAAGGTGTGATCGTCCAGTACGGTGGCCAGACCCCTCTGAAACTGGCGCGTGCTCTTGAAGCGGCCGGTGTGCCGATCATCGGGACCAGCCCGGATGCCATCGACCGTGCCGAAGACCGTGAGCGCTTCCAGCAGATGGTTGAGCGTCTGAACCTGCGTCAGCCGCCTAACGCTACCGTGCGCAGTGAAGACGAAGCGATTCGCGCCGCCGCCAAGATCGGTTACCCGCTGGTGGTGCGTCCGTCCTATGTACTGGGCGGTCGGGCGATGGAAATCGTCTATCAGGAAGATGAGCTCAAGCGCTACCTGCGCGAAGCGGTTCAGGTGTCCAACGACAGTCCGGTGCTGCTGGACCACTTCCTCAACTGCGCCATCGAAATGGACGTGGATGCGGTCTGTGACGGCAAGGACGTGGTGATCGGCGCGATCATGCAGCATATCGAGCAGGCCGGTGTTCACTCCGGTGACTCCGCTTGTTCGCTGCCGCCTTATTCGTTGCCGGCCCACATCCAGGACGAAATGCGCGAGCAGGTCAAGAAAATGGCCTTGGAACTGGGCGTGGTCGGCCTGATGAACGTGCAACTGGCCCTGCAGGGCGAGGACATCTACGTCATCGAAGTCAACCCGCGCGCTTCCCGTACCGTACCGTTCGTCTCCAAGTGCATCGGTGTGTCCCTGGCGATGATCGCTGCACGGGTCATGGCCGGTAAGACCCTGAAAGAGCTGAACTTCACCAAGGAAATCATTCCGAACTTCTACAGCGTCAAAGAGGCGGTGTTCCCGTTCGCCAAGTTCCCTGGCGTGGACCCGATCCTCGGCCCTGAAATGAAGTCCACCGGCGAAGTCATGGGCGTGGGCGATACCTTCGGCGAAGCGTTTGCCAAGGCCCAGATGGGCGCCAGCGAAGTTCTGCCGACTGGCGGCACGGCGTTCATCAGCGTGCGTGATGACGACAAGCCGCTGGTTGCAGGCGTGGCCCGTGATCTGATCAACTTGGGCTTCGAAGTGGTCGCCACTGCCGGTACCGCCAAGCTGATCGAAGCGGCTGGCTTGAAGGTGCGCCGCGTGAACAAGGTGACCGAGGGGCGTCCGCACGTGGTCGACATGATCAAGAATGACGAAGTCACGCTGATCATCAACACCACCGAAGGTCGCCAGTCGATCGCCGATTCGTATTCCATTCGTCGCAACGCGCTGCAGCACAAGATCTACTGCACCACGACCATTGCTGCGGGCGAAGCTATCTGCGAAGCGCTCAAGTTCGGTCCCGAGAAGACCGTGCGTCGCTTGCAGGATCTACATGCAGGATTGAAGGCATGAGCATAACCAAGTACCCGATGACTGTTCAGGGCGCGAAGGCCCTGGAGGAAGAACACGCTTTCCTGACCAAGGTCGAGCGCCCGCGCCTGAGCCAGGCGATTGGCGAAGCGCGTGAGCTGGGCGATCTCAAGGAAAACGCCGAATACCACGCTGCCCGCGAGGAGCAGGGTATGGTTGAGGCGCGAGTCCGTGATATCGAAGGCCGCATGCAGAATGCCGTGATCATCGATGTCACGACGATCCCGCACACTGGCAAGGTCATTTTCGGCACCACGGTGGAAATCGCCAACGTTGAGACGGATGAAAGCGTCACTTACCAGATCGTTGGTGAGGATGAGGCGGACATCAAGCTCGGCAAGATTTCCGTCGGCTCTCCCATTGCCCGCGCCTTGATTGCCAAGGAAGAGGGTGATGTGGTGGCTGTGAAGACACCAGGTGGTGTCATCGAGTATGAGATTGTCGAAGTCCGTCACATCTGAGCGAAGGCGTCCGCTGCGAGCTGGCGCCATGATCTGGCAGCTCACCCAGATGTTGTGGGTGGGCGGCGTCTGGTTGTTGCACGTCGGTTTGCTGCCGGTGCTGGGTCGAATCGGCCTGGCACCGCTGCTCATCGATGAAATCGCAGCTATGCTGACGTCGCTTCTGGTGGGTTTTGCCTCGGCATGCGTAGTGTTTCAGGCTTTGGTGCTGGTTCAGGCCGAGGGCCTTGACAGTCTATGGCGCGACATTCGTGGGCAGTTGCTGCTCATGTCGTTGTATGCGTGCGGGATGTTTCTTGCTGTACGTCTCGGCTGGCCGGATGCGAGCCTGTGGCAGGTATTCAGTTACCTGGTGCTGGGTTTTTCCGGGTTGGTGCTGGTGTTGCAACCGGTACCCGGATGGAGCAGCAGGGTGCGCGAAGCACACCCCTGACCCTTTGGCATTACTTGAAGCGGTGAACGTTCGACAGTTGCTTGTTGACGCTGAAATTCTTGCGATAAATCAGTGCCATCTTGCCGATGACCTGCACCAGGTCTGCCTTGCCGGTCTTGCACAGTTCGGCAACGGCAGCCAGGCGGGCTTCGCGATCGAGAATATTGAGCTTGATCTTGATAAGCTCATGATCGCCCAAGGCGCGTTCCAGCTCAGCTAGAACACCTTCAGTCAAACCGTTGTCAGCCACAGTCAAAACCGGTTTCAGATGGTGGCCAATGGATTTGTATTGTTTCTTCTGCTCTTGAGTGAGCGGCATAATCTGACCCCTGCGTCTGATCTTGTAAAAAGCGGCGGCCAGTTTACCCGAGCGAGTCCGGGACCGCCCAGTTAATCACGACCCGTTTTATTTTTTAGAGGTGGCCCGTGGCCCGTTCCAAGACTAGCCAGAACTGGCTCAGAGAGCATTTCAACGATCCGTACGTCAAAATGGCGCAAAAAGACGGCTATCGTTCTCGTGCCAGCTATAAATTGCTCGAAATCCAGGAAAAGGATCGTCTGATCCGCCCTGGCATGACCGTGATCGACCTCGGCGCCGCGCCGGGGGGGTGGTCTCAGGTGACCAGTCGTCTGATCGGCGGTCAGGGGCGGTTGATTGCTTCCGACATCCTGGAAATGGACAGTATCCCCGACGTGACCTTCATTCAGGGCGATTTCACCGAAGACGCCGTGCTGGCGCAGATTCTCGAGGCTGTCGGAAATACGCAGGTTGACCTTGTGATTTCCGATATGGCCCCCAATATGAGTGGATTAGCAGCTGTCGACATGCCTCGAGCCATGTTCCTCAGCGAGTTGGCCCTGGATCTTGCCGGGCGGGTGTTGCGCCCAGGTGGTGATTTTTTGATCAAAGTCTTCCAAGGTGAAGGTTTTGATGAATACCACAAGGGGATGCGCAAGCTGTTCGACAAAGTGCAGATGCGCAAGCCATTGTCGTCGCGCGATCGCTCTCGTGAGCAGTATCTACTGGCGCGGGGCTTCCGGGGAATTGAAGGCGCAGCCAGTGATGAGCGTCTTTGATAAAGGCTGATAGTTTTTTTTGTCTCGCCTTGCAAGAGCCGTGTTACGAAAATTACGCGGTCAGAGTTTCACAAAGGGTTACAGACGGCGCCTGCCAGAGTCGTAGGTAATGTAGTAAGTTAGGCCGGTGAATATCATGCGAAGCGCGCGCCAGTAGCGGAGCTTGCTTCAGAGGGTAGTTAATTGAACGATATGGCAAAGAATCTGATCCTGTGGTTGATCATCGCCGCTGTCCTTGTGACCGTGATGAACAACTTCTCCAGCCCTAACGAGCCGCAGACCCTCAACTATTCCGACTTCATCCAGCAAGTCAAGGATGGCAAGGTCGAGCGCGTTGCCGTCGATGGTTATGTGATTACCGGCAAGCGCACCGATGGCGACAGCTTCAAGACCATTCGTCCGGCGATTCAGGACAACGGCCTGATCGGCGATCTGGTGGACAACCACGTCGTGGTCGAAGGCAAGCAGCCTGAGCAGCAGAGCATCTGGACCCAGCTGCTGGTGGCCAGCTTCCCGATCCTGGTGATCATCGCGGTGTTCATGTTCTTCATGCGCCAGATGCAGGGCGGTGCCGGTGGCAAGGGCGGGCCGATGAGTTTCGGCAAAAGCAAGGCCCGACTGCTCTCTGAAGACCAGGTGAAGACCACCCTGGCCGACGTCGCCGGGTGCGATGAGGCCAAGGAAGAGGTCGGCGAGCTGGTTGAATTCCTGCGTGATCCGGGCAAGTTCCAGCGCCTGGGCGGCCGTATCCCGCGCGGCGTGCTGATGGTGGGTCCTCCGGGTACCGGTAAAACCTTGCTGGCCAAAGCGATTGCCGGCGAAGCCAAAGTACCGTTCTTCACGATTTCCGGTTCCGACTTCGTTGAAATGTTCGTCGGTGTGGGCGCCAGTCGTGTGCGTGACATGTTCGAACAGGCCAAGAAACACGCGCCTTGCATCATCTTCATCGACGAAATCGACGCTGTCGGTCGCCATCGTGGCGCCGGCATGGGTGGTGGTCACGACGAGCGCGAGCAGACCCTCAACCAGTTGCTGGTCGAGATGGACGGTTTTGAAATGAATGACGGCATCATCGTGATTGCCGCCACCAACCGTCCGGACGTGCTCGACCCTGCGCTGTTGCGTCCAGGCCGTTTCGACCGCCAGGTCGTGGTGGGGCTGCCGGACATTCGTGGTCGCGAACAGATCCTCAAGGTTCATATGCGCAAGGTGCCGATGGGTGACGACGTCGCTCCGGCAGTGATCGCTCGTGGCACGCCGGGTTTTTCCGGTGCCGACCTTGCGAACCTGGTCAACGAGGCGTCGCTGTTCGCTGCTCGTACCGGCAAGCGTGTCGTTGAAATGAAAGAGTTCGAGCTGGCCAAAGACAAGATCATGATGGGCGCGGAGCGCAAGTCCATGGTCATGTCCGAGAAGGAAAAGCAGAACACGGCGTACCACGAAGCGGGTCACGCGATCGTTGGTCGTGTGGTGCCTGAGCATGATCCGGTCTACAAGGTCTCGATCATTCCGCGCGGTCGTGCCTTGGGTGTGACCATGTTCCTGCCGGAAGAGGATCGTTACAGCCTGTCCAAGCGGGCGTTGATCAGCCAGATCTGTTCGCTCTACGGTGGCCGTATTGCCGAAGAAATGACGCTGGGCTTTGACGGTGTGACCACCGGCGCGTCCAACGACATCATGCGTGCCAGTCAGATCGCCCGGAACATGGTCACCAAGTGGGGCCTGTCCGAAAAACTGGGCCCACTGATGTATGCCGAAGAAGAGGGTGAAGTGTTCCTCGGTCGTGGTGGCGGTGGCCAGCACGCAAGCTTCTCTGGCGAGACGGCAAAGCTGATCGACTCTGAAGTGCGCAGCATCATCGACCAGTGCTATGGCACCGCCAAGCAGATCCTCACGGATAACCGTGACAAGCTCGACGCCATGGCTGATGCCCTGATGAAGTATGAAACCATTGATGCCGAGCAGATCGACGACATCATGGCAGGGCGCGAGCCTCGCGAACCTCGTGACTGGTCGGGCGGCGGCACCGGTACGTCCGGTACGCCTCCGGCGGTACAGGGCGAGCGTCCGGAGACACCGATTGGCGGTCCGGCTGCTGACGTTTAAGGCTTGAAATGACTTCTGTTCAGTCCTCAACCCGGTTGCCTTGCGGCAACCGGGTTCTTGATTTGTCCCATGTCCATGTCATGGGCATTCTCAATGTCACTCCCGATTCCTTTTCCGATGGCGGTCGATTCAGTCAGCTTGATGCTGCCTTGCGGCATGCCGAGGCCATGGTCGCCGCCGGCGCGACGCTGATCGATGTCGGCGGCGAGTCGACTCGCCCAGGTGCGCGCGCGGTTTCGCCCACCGAAGAGCTGGAGCGTGTGGCGCCGATTGTCGAGCGCATCCATCGCGAGCTTGATGTCATAATCTCGGTGGATACGTCCACGCCTGCGGTCATGCGTGAGACTGCGCGACTTGGAGCGGGTTTGATCAACGACGTTCGTTCCTTGCGGCGCGATGGTGCCCTGGATGCCGCAGCGGCTACGGGGTTGCCGGTGTGCCTGATGCATATGCTGGGCGAGCCCGGAACCATGCAGGACGACCCGCACTATCATGATGTGACCAGGGAAGTCGGTGAGTTTCTCGTGGAGCGTCTGGATCAATGTGCCGCCGCAGGCATTCCTGCGCAGCGGATCATTCTTGATCCCGGGTTCGGCTTTGCCAAGACGCTGGCTCACAACCTGAGCCTGTTCAAACATATGGAAGCCTTGCATGCCCTGGGGCGGCCCCTGTTGGTCGGGGTTTCGCGAAAGAGCATGATAGGCAATGCCCTGGGTCGTCCCGTGGGGGAGCGCCTGTACGGCGGTCTTGCGCTGGCGGCCCTGGCTATTACAAAAGGCGCACGCATATTGCGGGTGCATGATGTGGCCGAAACGATGGATGTTGTGCGGATGATCGCAGCAGTGGATTCAGCCGAATAAGAATGACGGAGCACTTATGAGCAAGAAATACTTTGGCACCGACGGTATTCGTGGTCGGGTCGGTGAATACCCTATTACCCCTGATTTCATGCTCAAGCTCGGCTGGGCTGCCGGCATGGCGTTCCGCAAGATGGGCGCCTGCAAGGTACTGGTTGGCAAAGACACGCGAATTTCCGGCTACATGTTCGAATCGGCGCTTGAGGCCGGCCTGACTTCGGCGGGCGCCGATGTGATGCTGCTCGGCCCGATGCCGACGCCGGCCATCGCCTACCTGACGCGCACGTTCCAGGCCCAGGCAGGTATCGTGATCAGTGCTTCGCACAACCCGCATGATGACAATGGCATCAAGTTCTTCTCCGGCCAGGGTACCAAGCTGCCGGATGATATCGAGCTGATGATCGAAGAGCTGCTGGACGCGCCGATGACTGTGGTTGAGTCGAGCAAGATCGGTAAAGTGTCGCGGATCAACGATGCTTCAGGTCGTTACATTGAATTCTGCAAAGGCAGCGTGCCCACCGGTACGAGCTTTTCGGGCCTGAAAATTGTCGTCGATTGTGCTCATGGCGCAACTTATAAAGTCGCACCAAGCGTATTCCGCGAGTTGGGGGCAGAGGTTGTCGTACTCTCCGCCCAACCTAACGGGCTGAACATCAACGACAATTGCGGTTCCACTCATACCGAGGCGCTGCAAGCGGCTGTGCTGGCCGAGCAGGCTGATCTCGGGATTGCCTTTGATGGTGACGGTGATCGGGTCTTGATGGTTGATCACACCGGCACTGTCGTCGATGGTGATGAGCTGCTGTTCATCATTGCTCGCGACTTGCACGGGCGCGGCAAGCTGCAGGGCGGTGTGGTGGGGACGTTGATGAGCAATCTCGGGCTCGAGCTGGCCCTGGCGGACCTGGATATTCCCTTCGTGCGGGCCAACGTCGGTGATCGCTATGTGATCTCGGAGCTGCTGGAGCGCAATTGGGTGATCGGGGGCGAGAACTCCGGGCATATCGTTTGTTTTGACCACACCACCACTGGTGATGCGATTATTGCTGCCTTGCAAGTGCTGATGGCGCTCAAGGCGCGCAATGAAGGACTGGCGCAGTCGCGTCAGGCATTGCGCAAATGTCCGCAGGTGCTGATTAATGTACGTTTCGGCGGAGGTGCGAACCCTCTGGAGCATGCGACGGTCAAGCAAGCCAGCGAGCGCGTAACGCAAGCTATGGCCGGGCGTGGGCGCGTGCTATTGCGCAAGTCGGGTACCGAGCCGTTGGTGCGGGTCATGGTCGAAGGCGAGGATGAAGCACAGGTCCGCGGTTATGCTGAAGAGCTGGCGAAGCTTGTTAGTGAAGTTTCTGCCTGAATTCGGCTTGCCAGTCATCAATCGGTTGGGTAACATCTGCGCCCACTTTGACCGACGAGGTACAGCATGCGTCGCCCTATGGTAGCTGGTAACTGGAAGATGCACGGTACCCGCGCCAGCGTCGCTGAGCTGATCAACGGCCTTCGTCATCTGGCCTTGCCAAGCGGTGTTGATGTCGCGGTATTCCCGCCTTGCTTGTATATCAATCAAGTGGTTGATGGCTTGAAAGGCAAGTCGATTTCGGTCGGCGCGCAGAATTCTGCGGTGGAATCCATGCAAGGCGCGTTGACCGGTGAGATTGCGCCAAGTCAGTTGGTGGATGCAGGTTGTTCCCTGGTCCTGGTCGGGCACTCCGAGCGCCGCATGATCATGGGTGAGAAGGACGGGGCTCTGACTCGCAAGTTTGCGGCGGCCGAGGCTTGTGGTTTGATTCCGGTGTTGTGCATAGGGGAGACCCTTGAGCAGCGTGAGTCCGGGAAAACCCTTGAGGTTGTCGGGCGTCAGCTGGGCAGCATCATCGAAAGTCTGGGTATCGGTGCTTTTGCAAAGGCGGTCATTGCTTACGAGCCGGTCTGGGCCATTGGCACCGGACTGACTGCTTCGCCGCAACAGGCGCAGGATGTGCACGCCGCCATCCGCGCGCAGTTGGCGGCAGAGAATTCTGAAGTGGCACGAGGTGTGCGGCTTCTATACGGCGGCAGCGTGAAGGCGGCCAATGCGGTCGAACTGTTCGGCATGCCGGATATCGATGGGGGGCTCATTGGTGGAGCGTCCCTGAATGCAGATGAGTTCGGTGCGATCTGTCGCGCCGCGGGAAACTGAAAAAATGCTGGAAACAGTCGTAGTCGTTTTTCATCTGCTGGGTGCATTGGGTGTAGTTGCCCTGGTATTGCTGCAGCAGGGTAAAGGTGCGGATGCTGGTGCGTCTTTCGGTGCAGGTGCTTCAAATACTGTGTTCGGAAGCCAAGGTTCCTCTACCTTTCTTAGTAAGTTTACTGCTATACTCGCCGCCGGTTTCTTCATAACCAGCTTGGGGTTAGGTTACTTTGCTAAAGAGAAGGCTCAAGAGCTGACTCAAGTAGGTTTGCCAAACCCAGCGGTGTTGGAAGTACCAAAGCAACAACCGGCTTCTGATGATGTACCGGTGCTTCAAGAGCAACAGTCGGCCAATCCGGCGACTGACGTACCTCCAGCTCAAGAGCAGAAGTAAGAAGGTTTCAAACGCTGTATTGCCGAGGTGGTGGAATTGGTAGACACGCAACCTTGAGGTGGTTGTGCCCATAGGGTGTAGGGGTTCGAGTCCCCTTCTCGGTACCAATTATCAGGAGAGCCCGCGATTGCGGGCTTTCTTGTAGGTGGAAGGGTTACATTGACCCTGTAAGGGATCGGTCGTATACTTCCGCCCCAGCTTTGTCGCGGGATGGAGCAGTCTGGTAGCTCGTCGGGCTCATAACCCGAAGGTCGTCGGTTCAAATCCGGCTCCCGCAACCAGTTTCAGGGGCCCCTTCCAAGGGGCTTTTTGTTAGCTGGACACTTTATAACGCCGCTGTTCAACGGCGTTTCAGGGATGGGCTATTCGCCCATTTTTTTTTATTTGCACAGCATGCACAAACATGCACGAGGGGGTTCAGGTGTCGAGCAAGCTAGAACAGTTGCAGGCCTTGTTGGCCCCGGTGGTCGTGGCCCTTGGCTATGAATGCTGGGGTATTGAGTTTTCGGCTCAAGGTCGCCACTCACTGTTGCGCGTTTATATCGATAAGGAAGGCGGCGTATTGGTGGATGACTGCGCCATCGTCAGCCGTCAAATCAGCGGTGTATTGGATGTCGAAGATCCAATCACTTCCGAATACACCCTTGAAGTTTCCTCGCCTGGCATGGAACGCCCTCTGTTCACCCTTGAACAGTTCGCTTCGTTTGCCGGTGAACAAGTGAAGATCAAGCTGCGCTCGCCCTTCGAAGGTCGACGCAACTTTCAAGGCCTTCTGCGCGGTGTAGAAGAGCAGGATGTCGTGGTGCAGGTAGAAGACCATGAGTTCCTGTTGCCGATCGATATGATCGACAAGGCCAACATTATTCCCAGTTTTGACTGATACGTGCCAGATACTGCGGATCCCGCGGATCCAATGGCTTGCGAAAGGCGAGGCGTACGATGAGCAAAGAAGTACTGCTGGTTGTTGAGTCGGTATCCAATGAAAAGGGCGTACCGGCTAACGTTATTTTTGAAGCGCTGGAGCTGGCCCTGGCCACTGCTACCAAGAAGCGGTTTGAAGACGAAGTTGATTTGCGTGTGGAAATCAATCGCCACACCGGTGCCTATGAGACTTTCCGTCGCTGGACGGTAGTCGAAGAAGCCGACCTGGACGATCCGGCTATCGAAACCTGGCCAAGCAAGGTTGCAGAAACGCATCCTGGCGCCAAGGTAGGTGATGTAGTCGAAGAAAAGATCGAATCCATCGAGTTCGGTCGTATTGCTGCGCAGACCGCCAAGCAGGTCATCGTGCAGAAAGTTCGCGAAGCCGAGCGTGCGCAAGTCGTCGATGCTTATCGCGAGCGCCTGGGGGAAATCATCTCCGGCACCGTGAAAAAAGTCACCCGCGACAACGTGATCGTCGATCTGGGCAACAACGCCGAAGCGTTGCTGGCCCGTGAAGACATCATATCTCGCGAAACTTTCCGGGTTGGCGTGCGACTGCGTGCGCTGCTCAAGGAAATCCGCACCGAGAACCGGGGCCCGCAGCTGATCCTGTCGCGTACCGCGCCGGAAATGCTGATCGAGTTGTTCCGCATCGAAGTGCCGGAAATTGCTGAAGGCCTGATCGAAGTAATGGCCGCCTCCCGTGATCCGGGTTCGCGTGCCAAGATCGCGGTCCGCTCCAAGGACAAGCGCATCGACCCGCAAGGTGCCTGCATTGGCATGCGTGGTTCGCGTGTCCAGGCCGTATCCGGCGAGTTGGGCGGCGAGCGTGTGGATATCGTCCTGTGGGACGACAACCCGGCTCAGTTCGTGATCAACGCCATGTCGCCTGCTGAAGTGGCGGCAATTATCGTCGACGAAGATGCCCATGCAATGGACATCGCCGTTGGCGCAGACAATCTCGCTCAGGCCATCGGTCGCGGTGGTCAGAACGTGCGTCTGGCTAGCCAATTGACTGGCTGGACACTGAACGTGATGACCGAATCGGACATCCAGGCTAAGCAGCAAGCTGAAACCGGCGATATCCTGCGCAACTTCATCGAAGAGCTTGAAGTCGATGAAGAACTGGCGCAGGTGCTGGTGGATGAAGGCTTTACCAGCCTGGAAGAGATTGCCTACGTACCGGTGGAGGAAATGCTCAACATCGACGGCTTTGACGAGGACATCGTCAACGAGCTTCGCGCTCGGGCCAAGGATCGTTTGTTGACCAAAGCCATCGCTACTGAGGAAAAGCTGGCAGACGCCCATCCGGCCGAAGACCTGCTCTCGCTTGAGGGCATGGACAAGGATTTGGCGATGGAACTGGCGGTGCGCGGCGTAATTACCCGCGAAGACCTGGCCGAGCAGTCTATTGACGATCTGCTCGACATCGACGGCATTGACGATGATCGTGCCGGCAAGTTGATCATGGCCGCCCGAGCCCACTGGTTCGAGTAATTAGGCGCGGCCTGAGGAGAGAAGTGCATGACGCAAGTCACGGTGAAACAACTGGCCGATGAGGTCAAAACACCGGTAGAGCGCCTGTTGCAGCAGATGCGTGAGGCAGGTCTGCCGCACACCGCCGCCGAGGAACATGTGACCGACAGTGAGAAGCAGTCCCTGCTGACTCACTTGAAGAGCAGTCACAAGGCGAAAGTGGAAGAACCGCGCAAGATCACTCTGCAGCGTAAAACCACCAGCACCCTGCGTGTTGCCGGTAGCAAAAGCATCAGCGTTGAAGTACGCAAGAAGAAAGTCTTCGTACAGCGCAGCCCGGAAGAAATCGAAGCCGAGCGCAAACGCGAACTGGAAGAACGTCGCGCAGTAGAAAATGCTGCACGTCAGAAGGCTGAAGAAGAAGCCAAGCGTCGCGCCGAAGAAGAAGCGCGTCGCCAGCCTGCTGCTGCGCAATCCGCTCCGGCCGAAGCCGTTGCGGCTCCAGCCCCGGCAGCCGAACCCGTGCGTGAAAGCGCGCCGGTCCTGGCAGCAGCTCCAGCACCTGCGGCCGATACTCGCAAGCGCGACGAACAGCGTCGTCCGGACAAGCCACGTGCCGACGACAACCGTCGGGGCAGTGGCGATGGCGAGCGCAAAAACGCTCCTCATCGTGCTTCGGTCAAGGAAAAGGCGCCAGCGCCACGCGTTGCGCCACGTACCACCGACGAAGAAAGCGATGGCTTCCGTCGTGGCGGTCGCGGCAAGGCCAAGCTGAAGAAGCGCAACGCCCACGGTTTCCAGAGCCCTACCGGCCCCGTCGTGCGTGAAGTGAAGATCGGCGAGACCATCACTGTGGGCGATCTGGCCCAGCAGATGTCGGTCAAGGCTGCTGAAATCATCAAGTTCATGTTCAAGCTGGGTACGCCGGCCACCATCAACCAGGTACTGGATCAGGAAACTGCCCAACTGGTTGCCGAAGAGCTGGGCCACAAAGTGACCCTGGTCAGCGACACTGCCCTGGAAGATTCCCTGGCCGAGTCCCTGAAGTTTGAAGGTGAGGCGGTTTCCCGTGCGCCGGTCGTGACCGTAATGGGCCACGTTGACCACGGTAAAACCTCCCTGCTCGACTATATCCGTCGTGCGAAGGTTGCGGCAGGCGAGGCGGGTGGTATCACCCAGCACATCGGCGCCTACCACGTTGAAACCGACCGCGGCATGGTGACGTTCCTCGACACCCCGGGTCACGCTGCGTTTACCGCAATGCGTGCTCGTGGTGCCAAAGCGACCGACATCGTGATCCTGGTGGTCGCAGCGGACGACGGCGTGATGCCACAAACCATCGAAGCTGTTCAGCATGCCAAGGCAGCTGGCGTCCCTCTGGTGGTTGCGGTGAACAAGATCGATAAGCCGGGCGCCGATCTCGATCGCATCCGTAGCGAACTGTCGGTTCACGGCGTGACTTCCGAAGAGTGGGGTGGCGATACTCCATTCGTACCGGTTTCCGCGAAAATGGGTACCGGCGTTGACGAACTGCTCGAAGCCGTTCTGTTGCAAGCCGAGGTTCTGGAACTGACCGCTACACCTTCGGCTCCTGGCCGCGGTGTGGTCGTCGAATCCCGTCTCGACAAGGGCCGTGGCCCGGTTGCGACCGTTCTGGTTCAAGACGGTACCCTGCGCCAGGGCGACATGGTGCTGGTCGGTTCGAACTATGGCCGCGTGCGCGCCATGCTCGACGAGAACGGCAAGCCCATCAAGGAAGCAGGTCCTGCTATCCCGGTCGAGATTCTCGGCCTGGACGGCACTCCGGACGCTGGCGACGAGATGAGCGTTGTGGCTGACGAGAAGAAAGCCCGTGAAGTGGCTCTGTTCCGTCAAGGCAAGTTCCGCGAAGTCAAACTGGCCCGTGCTCACGCTGGCAAGCTGGAAAACATCTTCGAGAACATGGGCCAGGAAGAGAAGAAGACGCTCAACATCGTCCTCAAATCCGACGTCCGTGGATCGCTGGAAGCGTTGAACGGCGCCTTGAATGGCCTGGGTAACGACGAAGTGCAAGTGCGCGTGGTCGGTGGCGGTGTCGGTGGTATCACCGAGTCCGACGCCAACCTGGCACTGGCCTCCAACGCTGTACTGTTTGGCTTCAACGTGCGTGCCGATGCCGGCGCTCGCAAGATCGTCGAGCAGGAAGGTCTGGATATGCGTTACTACAACGTGATCTACGACATCATCGAAGACGTCAAGAAAGCCCTGACCGGTATGCTGGGCAGCGATGTTCGCGAGAACATCCTGGGTACCGCTGAAGTGCGTGACGTGTTCCGTTCGCCGAAGTTTGGCGCGATCGCCGGTTGCATGGTGATCGAAGGTGTCGTTCACCGTAACCGTCCAATCCGTGTACTGCGTGAAGACATCGTTATCTTCGAAGGCGAGCTGGAATCCCTGCGCCGCTTCAAGGATGACGCTTCGGAAGTCCGTGCCGGCATGGAATGCGGTATTGGCGTCAAGAGCTACAACGACGTCAAGGTCGGCGACAAGATCGAAGTCTTCGAGAAGGTCCAGGTTGCTCGCAGCCTCTGACTCGCGTACTTCAAGAGCCGTACTGGGCAGCCGCATGAACATGCGCTGCCACTCAGGCGGACTCTAAACGCAACGCCCGGTCTGGCTTTTGTCAGGCCGGGCGTTTGCCGCTTTCAGACCTCACGGGTTTGACCGTGGGGCAGTAACAGGTAACAAGACATGGCAAAAGAATATAGCCGTACCCAACGAATCGGCGATCAGATGCAGCGCGAGCTGGCCCAACTGATCCGTCGCGAAGTCAAAGACCCGCGCGTCGGCCTGGTCACCATTACCGCAGTGGAAGTCAGCCGTGACGTCGGTCATGCAAAGATTTTCATCACCGTGATGGGGCAGGACAGCGCCGAAGAAATCGCCCAAAGCATCAAGGTGCTCAACTCGGCTGCCGGTTTCCTGCGTATGCAGTTGGCCCGGGAGATGAAGTTGCGCAGCGTTCCACAGTTGCACTTCCACTACGACGAAAGCGTCGTGCGGGGCGCGCATCTGTCGGCCCTGATCGAGCGCGCCGTGGCTGAAGACAGTCAGCACCCGGTTGCGGCTGAACCCGAAGACACCAAGGAGTAAATGGTGGCTCAGGTCAAACGTATCCGCCGTAACGTCAGCGGCATCATCCTGCTCGACAAACCGCTGGGGTTCACCTCCAACGCGGCGTTGCAGAAGGTTCGCTGGCTGCTCAATGCCGAGAAAGCCGGGCACACCGGCAGCCTCGATCCGCTGGCCACCGGCGTGCTGCCGCTGTGTTTTGGTGAGGCGACCAAGTTCTCCCAGTACCTGCTCGATTCCGACAAGGGTTATGAAACCCTGGCGCAACTGGGCAAGACCACCACCACGGCGGACGCCGAAGGTGAGGTGTTGCTGGAGCGGCCGGTGACCGTTGGTCAGGCTGATATCGAGGCTGTGTTGCCGGGTTTTCGCGGCCAAATCAGCCAGATACCGCCGATGTACTCTGCTCTCAAGCGTGATGGCCAGCCGTTATACAAGCTGGCCCGTGCAGGCGAAGTAGTGGAGCGTGAACCGCGTTCTGTTACTATTGCGCGCTTGGAATTGCTGGCCTTTGACGGTAATACTGCGCGGCTGGCAGTCGATTGCAGCAAGGGCACCTATATCCGGACCCTGGTGGAGGATATCGGTGAAAAGCTCGGCTGTGGTGCGTACGTGGCCGAACTGCGACGGACCCAGGCCGGACCTTTCACGCTGGCCCAGACGGTCACGCTGGAAGAGCTCGAAGCGGTACATGCCGAAGGCGGCAACGAAGCGGTCGACCGCTTCCTGATGCCATCGGACAGCGGCCTGCTGGACTGGCCACTGTTGCAGTTCTCCGAGCACAGCGCGTTCTACTGGCTCAACGGCCAACCGGTACGTGCCCCGGATGCACCGAAGTTCGGCATGGTACGGGTACAGGATCACAATGGCCGCTTCATCGGTATCGGTGAAGTGAGCGAAGACGGGCGCATTGCGCCGCGTCGACTGATTCGGTCGGAATGACCGGAACCAGCCTGTGTAACAGCAGGTTGGCGAGTGTGGCTGTTAACAGGCACGGTCACTACTCATTTATAGATACAGGGATTTGTCCCTGGCCTGTTGGTACGGTTTCCTTGGGAACGGTACCTTACAAGAGGAAAGCCACATGGCACTCAGCGTTGAAGAAAAAGCTCAGATCGTGACCGACTACCAGCAAGCTGTTGGTGATACTGGTTCGCCAGAAGTGCAAGTTGCACTGCTGACCGCCAACATCAACAAACTGCAGGGTCACTTCAAGGCCAACGGTAAAGATCACCACTCCCGTCGTGGTCTGATCCGCATGGTAAACCAGCGTCGTAAGCTGCTGGATTACCTCAAGGGTAAGGACGTAAGTCGTTACAGCACCTTGATCGGTCGCCTGGGTCTGCGTCGCTAATCAGCGATTGCGCTATGAGGTTGGTTGTCTGCCTGTTGCCTGCGTTTTGCGCCGGCAGCCGGCAGGCTCCCAGCCTCAAGTTTTATCTGGACAGTCGTTGGGCCGATTCCCCGCACTGCCCAAGAATTTCGCAAGAAGACAAGTTCCCCAAGAGCCACAAAGAAGGTAGGACACCGTGAACCCGGTAATCAAAAAATTCCAGTTCGGTCAGTCGACCGTTACCCTCGAGACTGGCCGTATCGCCCGTCAGGCCTCCGGCGCAGTGCTGGTCACCGTTGACGACGACGTCAGCGTATTGGTGACCGTTGTCGGTGCCAAGCAAGCCGATCCAGGCAAGGGCTTCTTCCCTCTGTCTGTCCACTACCAGGAAAAGACTTACGCTGCCGGTAAGATCCCTGGCGGTTTCTTCAAGCGCGAAGGCCGTCCTTCCGAGAAGGAAACCCTGACTTCCCGACTGATCGACCGTCCGATCCGTCCGCTTTTCCCTGAAGGTTTCATGAACGAAGTGCAGGTTGTCTGCACCGTCGTTTCCACCAGCAAGAAGACCGATCCGGACATCGCAGCGATGATCGGTACTTCGGCTGCGCTGGCGATCTCCGGCATTCCTTTCGATGGTCCGATCGGCGCTGCCCGCGTTGCGTTCCACGAAAGCACCGGTTACCTGCTGAACCCGACCTACGAGCAACTGAAAGCTTCGAGCCTGGACATGGTCGTGGCCGGTACTTCCGAAGCCGTGCTGATGGTTGAATCCGAAGCCAAAGAGCTGACCGAAGACCAGATGCTGGGCGCCGTACTGTTCGCCCACGACGAGTTCCAGGTGGTGATCAACGCCGTCAAGGAACTGGCTGCCGAAGCCGCCAAGCCAACCTGGACCTGGGCTCCACAAGCCGAAGCCACCGAACTGCTGGGCGCGATCCGTGCCGAGTTCGGCGAAGCAATCTCCCAGGCTTACACCATCACCGTCAAGGCCGATCGTTATGCGCGCCTGGGCGAGCTGAAAGACCAGGTGGTTGCCAAGCTGTCCGGTGAAGAAGGCCAGCCGACTGCCGCTGAAGTCAAAGCCGCTTTCGGTGAAATCGAATACCGCACCGTTCGCGAAAACATCGTCAACGGCAAGCCACGTATCGACGGTCGCGACACTCGCACCGTGCGTCCTTTGAACATTGAAGTCGGCGTTCTGCCAAAGACCCACGGTTCGGCGCTGTTCACCCGTGGCGAAACCCAGGCCCTGGTCGTTGCAACACTGGGCACCGCCCGTGACGCGCAACTGCTGGACACCCTGGAAGGCGAGAAAAAAGACCCGTTCATGCTGCACTACAACTTCCCTCCGTTCTCGGTGGGCGAGTGTGGTCGCATGGGTGGCGCCGGTCGTCGCGAAATCGGTCACGGCCGTCTGGCCCGTCGTTCGGTCCAGGCCATGCTGCCAGCCGCTGACGTGTTCCCGTACACCATTCGTGTGGTATCGGAAATCACCGAGTCCAACGGTTCGAGCTCCATGGCTTCGGTCTGCGGCGCTTCCCTGGCCCTGATGGACGCCGGTGTGCCGATGAAGGCCCCGGTTGCCGGTATCGCCATGGGTCTGGTGAAAGAAGGCGAGAAGTTCGCCGTCCTGACCGACATCCTGGGTGACGAAGACCACCTGGGCGACATGGACTTCAAAGTGGCCGGTACCGCCAAAGGCGTGACCGCACTGCAGATGGACATCAAGATCAAGGGCATCACCGAAGAGATCATGGAAATCGCCCTGGGCCAAGCCCTGGAAGCGCGCCTGAACATCCTCGGCCAGATGAACCAGATCATTGGTCAGTCGCGTACCGAGTTGTCGGAAAACGCCCCGACCATGATCGCGATGAAAATCGACACCGACAAAATCCGTGATGTCATCGGTAAAGGCGGCGCGACCATCCGTGCGATCTGTGAAGAGACCAAGGCTTCGATCGACATCGAAGACGACGGCTCGATCAAGATCTTCGGCGAAACCAAGGAAGCGGCAGAAGCAGCACGTCAGCGCGTCCTGGGCATCACCGCAGAAGCCGAGATCGGCAAGATCTACGTGGGCAAGGTTGAGCGCATCGTCGACTTCGGCGCGTTCGTCAACATCCTGCCGGGCAAGGACGGTCTGGTTCACATCTCCATGCTGAGCGATGCTCGCGTCGAGAAAGTGACCGATATCCTCAAAGAAGGTCAGGAAGTGGAAGTGCTGGTACTGGACGTGGACAACCGCGGCCGTATCAAGCTGTCCATCAAGGACGTAGCGGCAGCCAAGGCGTCGGGCGTTTAATCACTCCCTCGCTTAGTCGCTGAACAAGCAAACGCCCCGACTGGTTCGGGGCGTTTTGCTGTGCGGCGAAAATCCCTGTGTCGCGGGTTGCCTGGCCGCAAGGGACGATGCTAGGTTTAGCCACCGCCCGTGTAGCTCAGTCGGTAGAGCAGCGCACTCGTAACGCGAAGGTCGCAGGTTCGATTCCTGTCTCGGGCACCATCTCCCCTCGCTATTTCACTTTTCTGCTCAGTTCATCGACAGTGCGTTTGAGCTGATCCATCTCGCGATCCTGATCGCTGAGTTCCCGTTTCAGGGACGAAATTTCGCTGTTGTTCGAGCTCGAGTTGGAGCCGCTGTTGCGCTTGAGTTCTTCCACTTGCTTGGCAAGGTCTTTCAGATCGCTTTCCTGGTCCTTGAGCGTGCGCTTGAGATCCTCAATCTCCTTACCGCTGGAGTTGGAACTGGTCCCACTGTTGCGCTTGAGCTCCTCAATCTGGCGAGCTTGCTCGTGGAGGGTGCGCTTTTGATTTTCCAGTTCGGCGGCGTTGTCCTTCACCGTTTTTGGCAGGTTTTCCAAGGCCCCTACGCTGATGTTGGTCTTGACGAGTATGTCCTTATCAAATGAGTTACGAAGAGCAGGAATTGTGTCGGACGCCAACGGCAAGTCGGAGGTGGCTTCGACAGCGGCTTGAGCAAGGCTGGCCATTGTCAGGCTGCCGAGCAGCAAGGTGGCGGTCGCAAGCCGGGTAGAGGGAAGCTTGGAAAAACTGCGCATCACTGGGTTCCTTGTGAAATGCTGATGTGGCACATGGCTATGACTGGATGTTATGACATATGTTCCCAGCTTCCTGCGCACCTTGCGCAACTGTTTTTTGTGGGATAGATGTAAAGAGCCGTGTAAATCATCGGCAAAACATCCTATATTCGTGGTTGCACGAGCATCGCCAAGCAGTTTTCAGATGATCCCCGAATGGTTCTGAAGGCCAGGAAAACCGGGCTTGTAACGGTTTCTGCGGCAGAGAGATCCTTGATGATCCAGATCCATCTTCCATTCCCAAGATCAGCGAGAACGCCATGACCGTTAAAGAATTGACCCAGGAAGCCAGGCACGAAGAGGCGCTGAAGAAATACGTGCTGGATGCGCCCCAGTTGCTCGAAGAGATCAAGGACTTGTCCGCCGACGATCAGAAAGACCAGATCCAATGGGCGTTTGAGGATGAGGCCGAAGCCCAGGGGTTACAGCCTTGGGAGTTGACGCTCAAGTACACCAGCACACCTGAAGAGTTCGAGGAACAGCGCCTTGCCTTGCACAAGGAAGCGGCCGAGGTGCTGGGTGTGGAATGGGATGAATACTGCGAGATGAATAATCTTGTAGTTTGAGAGCAGCTACAAGCTACAAGCTGCAAGACAAGCGTCACACCGCTTGAAGCTTGCAGCTTGAGCCTTGAAGCTGCTCAGAGACTGAGCCGCATCGACAGGTCCACCGCTTTCACATCCTTGGTCATTGCCCCGATCGAGATGTAGTCCACCCCGGTCTCGGCAATCGGGCGCAACGTGCTTTCGTTGATCCCGCCGCTGGCCTCCAGCTTCGCTTTGCCGCCGTTCAGGCGCACGGCTTCGCGCATGTCATCCAGGCTCAGTTCGTCGAGCATGATGATGTCGGCATTGGCCGCCAGCGCTTCTTTCAATTCGGCCAGGCTTTCCACTTCGATTTCCACCGGTTTGCCCGGGGCGATCTTGTGGGCGGCGGCAATGGCCTGGGCGATGCCGCCGCAGGCGGCGATGTGGTTTTCCTTGATCAGGAAGGCATCGTAGAGGCCGATGCGGTGATTATGGCAGCCGCCGCAGGTGACGGCGTACTTCTGGGCCAGGCGCAACCCAGGGAGGGTTTTGCGAGTATCCAGCAGCTTGACCTGGGTGTCGGCAACAAAGTCGGCCAGGTAGCGGGCCCGGGTGGCCACGCCAGAAAGCATCTGCAGAAAGTTCAGCGCGCTGCGTTCGCCGGTGAGCAGCGAGCGGGCCGGGCCTTCGAGGTGGAACAGCGCCTGGTCGGGGCTTGCCCGGTCGCCATCGCGCACTTGCCAATGCACGGCGACGCGCGGGTCCAGTTGCCGGAACACGGCATCGACCCAGGCCGTGCCGCTGATGACCGCGGTGTCCCGGGTAATGATGGTGGCTTTGGCCAGGCGTTCGGCGGGGATCAGTTGCGCGGTGATGTCGCCGCTGCCGATGTCTTCGAGCAACGCGCGGCGCACGTTAGCCTCGATTTCGGCGGTCAGATCGGCGAGACGTAGATTCGGCATAACGGGCTCCACAAACAAAGTGGCCCGATTATAGGGCCAGTGGCTTGTCTCACAAACAATGTTCCTTATGGGTGGCAGCGCCGGACGTCTGCGCCAGGCATTGAAACCTGCATTTGGTCGCATCCTCGCAACATTTCCCCGATTGTTTGGTCACTTATTGCGGAGTATTTCGACCTGGGTCACAGAGTCTGCTGGCATGACCGGGTTCTTTTACCAGATAATCCGCCTTTCGATTGACGTCATGGCTTTGACGTTTTGGGCGCAAGCGCACCCTTTCAGGAGACCAGGATGCACAACGACGGGAATGTAGTGCCCTTGCACAAGGCTTCTACCGATCAGGCGAACCGTTCGCCGCTCGCCCGCCTGCCTGTGATTCTGCTTCAGGTGCGCGACAAGGCCGCCCAGCAGTTGCGCCTTGGCTTGCAGGGGCTGTTCGACAATGCCGACGACACGCTGTTTGAAATGGCCGATCGGGCGCGCAATGATGTCGATCAGAACTTGTTCTTCGAAGCCATGCGGGACTTGCGCCTCAAGCGCAAAAGCATTGAGCGCGAATTTATCGAGCAGTTTTTCGAAGCGTTCGTCAGCCTCGCCCAATACGATCCAACCCAAGCCACTTTGGTGCCGGCGCAGGCCGGCGGCCCTCAGGCTCAGCGCACGCATGATGACCTGGAGCGTCATCTGGCGGTGGAGGCCATGGTCACCCGCGTGCTCAGTCGCGATAGCGTGGCTCTTGAGCAACTGACGGCGCGGCTCAGCGTCCTGTTGACCAGGCCGCTGGCAAACCAGCAGAACCCTTTGAGCCCGGCGCTGCTGTGTGAAAATTTTCTACAGGCCGGTCGCAACCTGGGGGTGGAGATCAAGGTCAAGCTGATCCTGCTCAAATTGTTCGAGCGCTATGTGCTCAGCGAGTGCGATCAACTGTATACCGAGGCCAACCAGTTGCTGGCCGCTACGGGCATCCTGCCGGATCTCAAGATTTCACCATCGCGACGGGCCTCGGATCGCACCGATGACGCCCCGCGTACCAAGACTGAAAGTGCCGGCCCCAAGGCTGCCGAAGTCGATGACAGCGTGCAGGAAGTGTTTGCTGCGTTGCAGAAACTATTGATGCAGGTACGTGGCAGTGTGGCGCCGACCCTGGAGGCCAGCGCACCGGCCCAGCCGATCTCGACCCGTGATTTGCTGCGCCTGCTTTCCCATTTGCAGCAGTACGTGCCGGCGCCAGCCATCGAGGATGAGTTCGACCTGCGCAGCCAGCTCGAGCAACTGCTGACCCGGGTGAGCGTGCGAAGCGGCAAGTCGCGGGTGGTCGACGACGCCGATGAAGACGTGATCAACCTGATCTCGATGATGTTTGAATTCATTCTCGACGACCATAACCTGCCGGACTCCTTCAAGGCGTTGATCGGTCGTCTGCAGATTCCGATGCTCAAGGTTGCGGTGCAGGACAAGAGCTTTTTCAGCCGGGGCAATCATCCGGCCCGTCGGCTGCTCAATGAAATCGCCGCTGCTGCCACGGGCTGGGGCGATTGCGACGACCATCAGCGCGACAGCCTCTATCTGCGCATTGAACAGGTGGTGCAGCGGTTGTTGAATGATTTTGTCGATGATCCGGCGATCTTCTCTGAATTGCTGGCCGATTTCCTCGCCTTCACCAGCGATGAAAGACGTCGCAGCGAACTGCTCGAACAGCGCATTCGTGACGCCGAAGAAGGTCGGGCCAAGGCCGAATTGGCGCGCCTGCGCGTTGAAGGCGTGCTGAACCAGGTCATGCTGGGCAAAGTGTTGCCGCAGGCGGTGGTGGAGTTCGTGCAGCACGCCTGGAGCCAGGTGTTATTGCTGACCTGCTTCAAGCACGGCAAATATTCAGCCGAGTGGCAGGCCGACGTTTTGACGCTGGAACAACTGATCTGGAGCGTTCAGCCTCACGAAGAACCGGATGCCGGCCTGCGTTTGCTGACGATAGTGCCGCAGTTGCTCAAAGCCTTGCGTGAAGGCCTGAGCCGTTCGGCGTTCGACCCGTTTGCCACCAGCGAATTTTTCAGCGAGCTGGAAACCCTCCACGTGCTGGCCCTCGAACGCATGGGACAGGCAACGGAACAAACCCAGTCGTTAAATTCGCCGGCCATGGTCCTGGTCTCGGAGAAAGTTGTCCTGCGCACCGCTCAAAAGGCTTCGGAGGACACTGCGGTGCACCTGCCGGCCGATGATGTGGGCCTGCTTCAGGTCGATCAGTTGCGATTGGGAAGCTGGGTTGAGTTCCAGGAGGACGATGACAACAGCTTGCGTTGCAAACTGGCGGCGATCATCGAGGCCACCGGCAAATACGTCTTCGTCAACCGCACCGGCCTTAAAGTGCTGGAGCACAGCCGCACCAGCCTGGCCCTGGAGTTTCGCCGGAGCACGGCGCGTCTGTTGGACGACACTTTGCTGTTCGACCGGGCGCTGGAATCGGTGCTGGGCAATCTGCGTCAGCTCAATCGCGGCAAGTGATCGCACAGCCAGGGCCGATCGCGGCATACTGGCGGCATTCACTGACGTCATCGAAGGAACCTGTATGCAGTTGGACCCCGCCAGTGGTTGGTGCGATGGCGTGCGGCATTGCCCATCACCCAACTTCAATGCGCGCCCCGAGGGCGAAATTTCACTGCTGGTGATCCACAACATCAGCCTGCCGCCGGCACAGTTTTCCACGGGCAAGGTGCAGGAGTTTTTCCAGAATCGTCTGGATGTCACGCAACATCCCTATTTTGCCGGTATCGCCGATCTGCGAGTGTCTGCGCATTTTCTGATCGAGCGTGACGGCGCGGTTACCCAGTTTGTTTCCTGTCTGGATCGTGCCTGGCACGCGGGCGTTTCGTGCTTTGAAGGGCGGGAGACGTGCAACGATTTTTCCCTGGGCATCGAGCTGGAAGGCACCGATGATCTGCCCTTCACTGACGTGCAATATGCCGCCTTGGTCTGCCTGACCCGGCAGTTGCAGGCGGCGTTCAAGGCGATCACGCTGCAGCGCATCTGCGGGCACAGCGACATCGCTCCGGGTCGCAAGACCGATCCGGGACCGGCATTCGACTGGGTGCGCTACCGCGCGGCCCTGACAGAAGGGGAAGGGCAATGAGTTTTCTGGTACTGCTGCTGGCGATCTGGATCGAGAAGTTCTCGGCGTTGCGCCATCGGGTCCAGCGTGACGGCGGTTGGCTGCGCGAACTGAACAAACTCGAGACTGGCCCGCGCTGGGTCAACCGGCCCTGGCTGGTGCTGATTGTGCTGATCCTGCTGCCGGTGGCGCTGTTGGCTCTGTTGTTGTGGGTGTTGGAACCGGTGGCCTATGGTCTGCTGGCTTTGCCGGTGCATCTGCTGGTGGTGATTTACAGCCTCGGTCGAGGGGATCTGCTCGCTGACCTGGGGCCGTTTCGTGACGCCTGGCGGCGGGAAGACCTGCAAGCGGCCGACCATGTGGCCAAGCGCGATCTGAATATTGAGGCCGATAGTGGCGAGCAGTTGCTAGAGCGGGTCCAGGGGCATCTGCTGTGGCAGGCTTATCAGAGTTTTTTTGCGGTGATTTTCTGGTATTTCCTGCTGGGGCCGGTGGCGGCGCTGAGCTATCGCCTGCTGGCGCTGGCCGCCGAGCACAGTCAGAACCCCGGTGTGGCGGAGCGGGCGACGCAACTGCGTCATGCCTTCGATTGGGTGCCGGTGCGGCTGCTGACCGCAAGCTTCGCCCTGGTGGGCAACTTCGTAGCAGTCAGCCGGGTCATGCTGCATGAGTTGCTGAACTGGAACATCAGCGCGGCAGACCTGATCGGCAAGGTCGGGCTGGTGGCCGGTGAGATTCCCGACCCTGTTGCCGGGCCGGACGGCATCAACAGCCTGGATCGGCTATGGGAGCTGTTGTTGCGTGCGGCGGTGCTCTGGTATGCCGGGTTTGCGTTGTGGACGCTGCTGGCTTAGGCGAGCGCACGCTCTGTGGCGAGGGGATTTATCCCCGCTGGGATGCGCAGCAGCCCCATTGATTGCGGGCTTTAAGATAGCTAGGGGCCGCTTCGCGCCCCAGCGGGGATAAATCCCCTCGCCACAAGAACCGTGCCACGGCTCGTCGTTAACCTTAAGTTACAAATCTTCCCGCCGATTTAGGCTATACAGGGACAGCGCCCAAATAGTGGCTATCTGCTGTCTCTGTGCGCCTGCCCATAAAAACAAGAAATACAACCGGGAGACTTCCTTGTGAAGAGTTTGCTCTGGCCCGCCGTCGCGCTGATGAACCGCCTGAGCTTCGGCATGAAGTTCAGCTTGATCAGCGTGTTGTTCCTGCTGCCGATGCTGGTGACCAATTTCTTTTTGGTGCGCGAGTCCTATCGCGAATTCCAGGGCACGCAAGTGGAGCTGCAAAGCCTCGATCTGCTGGGCAACAGCCTGACCCTACGGCGCGACCTGGAAACCCTGAACAATCTGGTGCAGATCAATGCCAGCCTCGGTCAGTCCGGCAAGGCCGGGGACGTGGAGGCGAAGATCGGCACCCTTGAAAAACAGGTCTTGGCGCGGTTGCAGAGCTTGAACGCCATGGCCGTCGATCCTGAACAGGTCAGCGCGTTCGCTGCCAAGCGCGACGAAATGATTGCCGCTTTCAAGGCCCAGCAGGCCGAGCGCTCCCTGCAAAGCAAAAGCGCACTGATCGGCAAGCTGCTCAATAGCGCGCAGATGTTCAGTCAAATCATCGCCAGCCAGGCTGGCCTGAGCCGCGACAATCAGGGCGACATCCGCCAACTGAGCGAATTGATCATCGGCGTGACCCCCAACGTTACCCAAACCCTGGGTGAAGGCCGTGCGCTGGGCGCTGCGTCTCTGGGCCTGGGCTTTCTCAATTCGGCGTCGAGCACCCGGTTCGACGAGTTGCTGGGGCAAATCGAAAAGCTGCAGGGTGAATACGACCTCAAGCTCCAGGACGCCCTGGGTTCCAGCAAGGCGGCCGAGCAGGCGCTTGCCACCCAGGCCCAAGGCAGCAAGGCGACCCTGAAGAAAGCCGGAGAACTGATCGAAGAGCAGGTGGTGATGGCCGACACGCTGGATGCACCCTGGCTGCCGTTTTACGAGCAGGTCAGCAGCCTCATGGAGCAGACCTACCAACTGAACGATGTGACCCTGGGTTTTCTGGACATTCAGTTGCAGCATCGCCTGGAGCAGAACCGCAGCCACATGGTGCTGCAAGCGGTGGCGCTGGTCGCTGTATTCCTGCTGATCTTTTACCTGTACGCCGGCTTCTACGCCTCGACCCGCACCACCCTCAAACATCTCGGCGAGATGATGGACAAAGTCGCAGCGGGCGACATGACAGTCAACTTCGTGGCGCGCAGCAAGGATGAGTTGGGGGAGTTGGGTGAAGTGTTCAATGGCACGGTGGCGAAGATCCATGACCTGATCGAACAGGTCGGCCGGACCGTTGCCGAGGTCGAGCGCCAGGCCGGGCAGGTGGAGGCGGTGTCGGCCCAGAGCAACCAGGCCGTGTCCGGCCAGCGCAGCCAGATCGAATTGGTCGCCACGGCGATGAACCAGATGTCGGCCACCGCCCAGGAAGTGGCTCGCAGCGCTGCCGCGGCGGTCAGTAGCGCCCACAGCGTGAACGACGAAACCCTCAGCGGGCGCGGGTTGGTGGAGTCGCAACAGAGCAGCATCGTGCGCCTGGCCAGCGAGATCGATCAGTCGGTGCAGGTGATCAATCAACTGGCGACTGACAGCCAGGCCATCAGCCGTGTGCTGGACGTGATCAAGAGCATCGCCGAACAGACCAACCTGCTGGCACTCAACGCCGCGATCGAAGCCGCACGGGCCGGAGAGCAGGGGCGCGGTTTCGCGGTGGTGGCTGACGAAGTGCGGACCCTGGCCAAGCGCACCCAGCAATCGACCGAAGAAATCGAAGAAATGATCACCCGCCTGCACGGCGGCGTGGGCGCTGCCGTCAAAGCCATGGGCACCAGTCATGAAATGGCCAGTGGCACGGTGGGGCAGTCGGAAAAGGTCCAGCAGGCGCTGGAAAATATCCTCGGCGCCGTCGGTATGATCGTCGACCAGAACCAGCAGATCGCCGCCGCGGTGGAGCAGCAGACGGCCGTGGCCCATGACATCGACCAGAACATCGTCGAGATCAACCGCGCCGGTGAACGCACCGCCGAAGGCGCGCACCAGACCGAGGACGCCAGCCGTGAATTGTCCGCCCAGGTGGTGCAGCTCAAGCAGTTGATCAATGCGTTTCGGGTGTAGCTAAAGAAGCGCGCTCACCGCTTATCCAATGTGGGAGCGAGCCTGCTCGCGATAGCGGTGTATCAGTCGGCAGCAGGCTGTCTGACACTCTGCAATCGCGAGCAGGCTCGCTCCCACATTTTTTACCAGTTGAACAGTTCTCGGGCGTTGGCCGTGCTGGCTTCTGCCAACTGCTCAGGGCTGACCGACATAATCCCAGCCAGTGCTTCACAAATGGCCGGCAAATGCGCCGGGCTGTTGCGTTGGCCGGGGAACATCGCCGGGGCCATGTCCGGCGAATCGGTTTCCAGCACCACCGTGTCCAGCGGCAGTTTTGCCAGTACCCGATGCATGCGCAGGGCCTGAGGCCAAGTGGCGGCGCCACCGAGGCCGAGTTTGAAGCCGAGCTTGATGTACTCGCGAGCCTCCTCAAAACTGCCGGCGAAGGCGTGGATAATCCCCCCGCGCTTGGGGCCCATGCGCTTGAGCGTAGCGATCACGGCGGCATGGCTGCGGCGCACGTGGATCAGCGCCGGCAATTCGAATTCCGCCGCCAGATGCAGTTGCGCCTCGAACAATGCCTGCTGGCGCTCCCGATCCAGGGTTTCGATGTAGTAATCGAGACCGATTTCCCCCACCGCACACAACTGCCGATGCCCAGCCAGGCGGATCAGCCATTGGCGCAATTGCCCCAGGTCATCGGGGCGGTGCTGATCGAGATACACCGGATGCAGGCCCAGCGCGGCGTACAGGTCCGGGTCGCCTTGCGCCAGATCCCAGACCCGTTGCCAGTTATCCCGATACACCCCCAGCACGACCATCTGCCGGACGCCCAAGGCGCGGCTTTCGGCCAGCAGCGCCGGGCGATCCGCATCGAAGTCGGGGAAATCCAGATGGGTGTGGGTATCGATCAGTTCCATGCTTCAATCCTGAAGAATGCTCAGCCCTGATGAATGCGCTGCTTGAACATGCGTGCGATGGCCTGCACACCGGGTTGGTAATCATCGTTTTCGATGGCGGCCAGGGCTAGCGCCAGGGCCTTGTCGGCGATCAGTTGATGCTGCTGGGACATGGCGTTGACCGGCAGTGGCAGGAAGTCCAGCAGTTGCGTATCACCAAAGGTGCCCAACCGTAGCGGACGCGACTTGAGCGGGAAATCGTGCAGGGCGTCGAACACCCCTTGCAGCAGCACATAGGAGGTGGTGATCAACGCATCAGGCAGGTGCCCCAGTCGCGCAAGCAATTCTTCCATCAACTGGCGGCCGCATTCACGGCTGAACGACTCGCCGTGCTCGATCAGCACCTGGCCTTCGAACCCGGCCAGGGCTTCGTTGAACCCGGCGGTGCGTTCCTGGCTGATGCTCAATTCGGGCCGGGCGCTGATCAGCGCGATCTGGCGGGGATTGGTTTGCAGCAGGCTACGGGTCAGTTGCAGGCTGGCCTGGCGGTCATCGCTGATCACCGAGCAGAAGTGCGCAGGCTCCATCACCCGGTCGATGGCGATGATCGGAATGCCCTTGGCCTGCAACTGGCGATAACTGTCGTCCCCGGCCGGCAAACAACTGGCGACGATCAGCGCATCGCAGCGTCGGGCACGGAACAGTTGCAACAGTTGCCGTTCGCTCTCGGGCGCATCGTCGGAGCTGGCGATCAGCAATTGATAGCCCCGCGCTCGGGCACCCTGTTCCAGCAGTTTGGCGATGCGGGCGTAACTGGGGTTTTCCAGGTCCGGCAGGATGAAACCCAGCGTGCGCGTATGCCGGCTGCGCAACCCGGCAGCCTGAGGGTTGGGCGTGAAGCCATGCTCCTCGACCACGGCACGCACACGTTCGACGGTAGCGCTGCTGATGCGTTGCTGTTCGGCCTTGCCATTGATGACGTAGCTGGCGGTGGTCACGGACACACCGGCCAACTGGGCGATATCACTGAGTTTCAACCCGGTTTTCCTTGTTTTTTCGAGTTTGCCCCGACAATGAGGGGCATCCTACCCGATTCAGGATGACGGTTGCTGTCGCAACGGCGGCGACAAGTTGCACTTCAAGGATGAGAGATTATCGAGTAACGTGCCAATCTTTCTAGATTAAACGTTTCAGCAAGCGTATTTTCAAGGTTAGCAGGATTTTTTGGCCCGTCTGCCGCGATAGCGCCAAAAGTCGTCCTGTAACGCTAAGCTGATTCATTCAAAACAATACCTGGCGCCAACCCGACGCCAAAAAGGAGAAAGCATGCTCGAGCTCACTCTAGAGCAGATATCCATGGCCCAGACGGCTGTGGATAAAGACGCCGCGCTGCAATTGCTCGCTGACAAACTGGTGGCCGATGGCCTTGTAGCCGAGGGTTACCTGGCCGGCTTGCAGGCTCGCGAGGCCCAGGGCTCGACCTTTCTTGGCCAAGGTATTGCCATCCCCCACGGCACCCCGCAAACCCGCGATCTGGTTTACTCAACCGGTGTGCGTTTGTTGCAGTTCCCCGAGGGTGTGGACTGGGGCGACGGGCAGATCGTTTACCTGGCGATCGGTATCGCGGCCAAGTCCGACGAACACTTGCGTCTTTTGCAACTGCTGACCCGCGCCCTCGGCGAGACCGACCTGGGCCAGGCCTTGCGCCGCGCAGGCTCGGCCGAAGCGCTGTTGAAGCTGTTGCAAGGCGCCCCGCAGGAATTGGCCCTGGATGCGCAGATGATCGGTCTTGGCGTGTCGGCCGACGATTTCGAAGAGTTGGTCTGGCGCGGTGCCCGTCTGCTGCGCCAAGCCGACTGTGTGAGCAACGGCTTTGCCGGTGTGTTGCAGCAGGTCGAGGCGTTGCCGTTGGGCGATGGTTTGTGGTGGCTGCACAGCGAACAGACCGTCAAGCGTCCGGGCCTGGCCTTCGTCACGCCGGACAAGCCCATCCGTTACCTCGGTCAGCCCTTGAGCGGTCTGTTCTGTCTCGCCAGCCTCGGCGAGGCGCACCAGGCCTTGCTCGAAAGGCTCTGTGCGTTGTTGATCGAAGGTCGCGGTCATGAGCTGGGGCGCGCCACCAGCAGCCGCAAGGTCCTGGAAGTGTTGGGCGGCGAACTGCCCGCCGATTGGCCCAGCGCCCGCATCGGCCTGGCCAATGCCCATGGTTTGCACGCGCGTCCGGCGAAGATCCTCGCGCAACTGGCGAAAAGCTTCGAAGGCGAGATCCGCGTGCGCATCGTCGACGGCCAGGACAGCGCCGTGTCGGTCAAGAGCCTGAGCAAGTTACTGAGCCTGGGCGCCCGTCGCGGCCAGGTCCTGGAGTTCATCGCCGAACCGAGCATCGCCGCTGACGCCTTGCCGGCGCTGCTGGCCGCCATCGAAGAGGGTCTTGGCGAAGAAGTCGAGCCGCTGCCGCCACCGAGTGCGCCACAACAAACCACCATGGCCGAAGTGGCTACCGTCATGCTAGCGCCGGAGTCCGGCAGTTTGATCCAGGCCGTTGCCGCCGCGCCGGGCATTGCCATCGGCCCGGCCCATATCCAGGTGTTGCAGGCCTTTGATTATCCGTTGCGCGGCGAGTCGGCAGCCATCGAGCGTGAGCGCCTGCAAAACGCTTTGAACCAAGTGCGCCGCGATATCGAAGGTCTGGTCGAACGCGCCAAGGCCAAGGCCATCCGCGAAATCTTTATCACCCATCAGGAGATGCTCGACGATCCGGCGCTGACCGACGAGGTCGACACCCGCTTGAAGCTGGGCGAAAGTGCGCAAGCGGCGTGGATGGGCGTGATCGAAGCGGCTGCCAAAGAGCAGGAAGCGTTGCAGGACGCGCTGCTCGCCGAACGTGCCGCCGACCTGCGGGACGTCGGTCGACGTGTGCTGGCGCAATTGTGCGGCGTCGAAACCCCGAGCGAACCCGAGCAACCTTACATTCTGGTGATGGACGAAGTGGGTCCATCCGACGTCGCCCGTCTGGACCCCGCCCGCGTAGCGGGGATTCTCACCGCGCGCGGCGGCGCCACCGCCCACAGCGCCATCGTCGCCCGAGCCTTGGGTATCCCGGCGCTGGTGGGGGCCGGGGCGGCGGTGTTGCTGCTGGCACCGGGCACTTCCCTGTTGTTGGACGGCCAGCGCGGTCGCTTGCACGTGGACCCCGACGCGCCCACGCTGCAACGGGCCACCGAAGAGCGCGACACCCGCGAGCAACGTCTCAAGGTTGCTGCCGAACAACGTCATCAACCGGCGTTGACCCGTGACGGCCATGCCGTGGAAGTATTCGCCAACATCGGCGAGAGCGCCGGTGTCGCCAGTGCGGTGGAGCAGGGCGCCGAAGGCATCGGCCTGTTGCGCACCGAACTGATTTTCATGGCTCACACCCAGGCGCCCGATGAAGCGACTCAGGAAGCCGAATACCGCAAGGTGCTCGATGGCCTTGGCGGGCGGCCGCTGGTGGTGCGTACCCTCGATGTGGGCGGCGACAAACCGCTGCCGTACTGGCCGATCGCGAAAGAAGAAAACCCGTTCCTCGGCGTGCGCGGCATTCGCCTGACTTTGCAGCGCCCGCAAGTCATGGAAGCGCAATTGCGCGCCTTGTTGCGTTCTGCCGACAACCGTCCGTTGCGGATCATGTTCCCGATGGTCGGCAGCGTCGATGAGTGGCGTCAGGCCCGGGACATGACCGAGCGCCTGCGTCTGGAGATCCCGGTGGCGGACCTGCAACTGGGGATCATGATCGAGGTGCCATCCGCAGCACTGCTGGCGCCGGTGCTGGCCAAGGAAGTCGACTTCTTCAGTGTCGGCACCAACGACCTGACGCAATACACCCTGGCCATCGACCGCGGTCACCCAACCCTTTCGGCCCAGGCTGACGGCCTGCACCCGGCGGTGCTGCAACTGATCGACATCACCGTGCGTGCCGCCCATGCCCATGGCAAATGGGTTGGCGTGTGCGGTGAGCTGGCGGCCGATCCGCTGGCGGTGCCGGTGCTGGTGGGCCTGGGCGTCGACGAGCTGAGTGTTTCGGCTCGCAGCATTGCCGAGGTCAAGGCGCGGGTGCGCGAAGTGAGTCTGGCGCAGGTGAAAATCCTGGCCCAAGAGGCCTTGGCCGTGGGCAGCGCCAATGACGTGCGCGCATTAGTGGAGGCGCTGTAATGGCCAAGATCCTTACCTTGACCCTCAACCCGGCGCTCGACCTCACGGTGGAGCTGGCGCGGCTGGAACCCGGTCAGGTCAACCGCAGCGATGCCATGCACAGCCACGCCGCCGGCAAGGGCGTGAACGTGGCCCAGGTGCTGGCTGACCTCGGTCACACAGTGACCGTCAGTGGTTTTCTCGGTGAAGACAACGCCCAGGCGTTCGACACGCTGTTCGCCCAGCGCGGTTTTGTCGACGCCTTTATTCGCGTGCCCGGGGAGACTCGCAGCAACATCAAGCTGGCCGAGCAGGACGGACGCATCACTGACCTCAACGGTCCAGGCCCGGTGATTGATGACGCCGCGCAGCAAGCGTTGCTTGAGCGACTGGAACAAATCGCCCCAGGCCACGATGTCGTGGTGGTGGCGGGCAGCCTGCCCCGGGGCGTCAGCCCGCGATGGTTGCAGGCGTTGATTATCCGCTTGAAAACGCTGGGTTTGAACGTGGCTCTCGACACCAGTGGCGAAGCCTTGCGCGTCGCCCTCACGGCAGGACCGTGGCTGATCAAGCCAAACACCGAGGAACTGGCCGATGCGCTGGGTTGCGAGGTGGTGAGCGAACTGGCCCAGGCTGAAGCGGCGCAACGCCTGCACGCCCAAGGCATTGAGCATGTAGTGATTTCCCACGGCGCTGACGGTGTGAATTGGTTCAGTGTCGGTTCAGCGCTGCATGCTTCGCCGCCCAAGGTCACCGTCGCCAGCACCGTGGGGGCCGGCGATTCGCTGCTGGCCGGCATGCTGCATGGCCTGCTCAGTGCCGACACACCGCAGCAGACCTTGCGCACCGCCACGGCCATTGCCGCGATGGCCGTGACGCAGATCGGTTTTGGTATCCATGACACCGCGTTGCTGGCGTCGCTTGAACAGGGCGTGCGCGTGCGCCCCCTGACCGAACAATAAGAGGGTTCGCAAGAATGAAATTAGCCATTGTGACGGCCTGCCCGAACGGTATGGTCACCAGTGTGTTGTGCGCCCGTCTGCTGGACGCGGCGGCCCAGCGCCAGGGTTGGAGCACCAGCGTCGAAGTCCATGACGCGGCCCATCCTGAACGTCAATTGTCGGCCGCAACCTTGGACGCGGCTGAATGGGTATTGCTGGTTGCCAGCGGCCCGGTGGACATGTCGCGGTTCGTTGGCAAGCGTCTGTTTCGCAGCACCCCGGCCCAGGCGCTGCAAGACGTTGACTCGCTGCTGCGCCGTGGTGCCGAAGAGGCCCAGGTTTTTACCGAGTCGGATGTGCTGGAAGAGGCGCCGACGGTGGCGGCCGAGCGCGCTCCGCGTCTGGTCGCCATTACCGCTTGCCCGACCGGCGTTGCCCATACCTTCATGGCCGCCGAAGCGTTGCAGCAGGCAGCGAAGAAGCTCGGTTACGACCTGCAGGTGGAAACCCAGGGCTCGGTGGGCGCTCGCAACCCGCTGAGCCCCGAGGCCATCGCCGAAGCTGACGTGGTGCTTTTGGCCACCGACATCGAAGTTGCCACTGAGCGTTTCGCCGGCAAGAAAATCTACCGTTGCGGCACCGGTATCGCCTTGAAGCAAGCCGAAGCCACGCTGAACAAAGCGTTGGCCGAAGGTCGCCAGGAAAGCGCCTCGAGCGGCACCAGCGGCCCGGCCAAAGCGGAAAAAACCGGCATCTACAAACACCTGCTCACCGGGGTGTCGTTCATGCTGCCGATGGTGGTGGCCGGTGGTTTGATGATCGCCTTGTCGTTCGTGTTCGGCATCGAGGCCTTCAAGGAACCTGGCACCCTGGCGGCCGCGCTGATGCAGATCGGCGGCGACACCGCGTTCAAACTGATGGTGCCGTTGCTGGCCGGCTACATCGCCTACTCCATCGCTGACCGTCCAGGCCTGGCGCCCGGCATGATTGGCGGGATGCTGGCAAGCACCTTGGGCGCGGGGTTCATCGGCGGGATCATCGCCGGCTTCCTGGCGGGTTACGCGGCCAAGGCAATCAACCGCTACGCGCGCCTGCCCCAGAGCCTGGAAGCGCTCAAGCCGATCCTGATTATCCCGCTGCTGGCGAGCCTGTTTACTGGTCTGGTGATGATCTACATCGTCGGCAAGCCGGTGGCGGGCATGCTCGATGGCCTGACCCATTTCCTCGACAGCATGGGCACCACCAACGCGATTCTGTTGGGTGTTTTGCTAGGGGCGATGATGTGCGTCGACCTTGGCGGGCCGATCAACAAGGCCGCCTATGCGTTTTCCGTGGGGCTGTTGGCGTCGCAGAGTTATGCACCGATGGCGGCGGCCATGGCTGCTGGCATGGTGCCGCCGATTGGCCTGGGCATCGCAACCTTTATCGCCCGTCGCAAGTTTGCCCAGACCGAACGCGAGGCCGGTAAAGCGGCGCTGGTGCTGGGGCTGTGCTTCATCTCCGAAGGGGCGATTCCGTTCGCCGCCAAGGACCCGTTGCGGGTGATCCCGGCCAGCATCGCCGGTGGCGCGTTGACCGGTGCGCTGTCGATGTACTTCGGCTGCAAACTGATGGCGCCTCACGGTGGCCTGTTCGTGATGCTGATCCCTAACGCCATCAACCATGCGTTGTTGTATCTGCTGGCGATCGTGGCGGGGAGTTTGCTGACGGCGGTGTCCTATGCGCTGCTCAAGCGGCCGGAACTGGTGGAGATGGCGTTGGAGCCGGCCAAGGCCTGAACACGTTAGTTTGAACAATGAAAATTCCCTGTGGGAGCGAGCCTGCTCGCGATAGCGGTGTATCAGTCGACAATGGGTCGCCTGACACTCAGCAATCGCGAGCAGGCTCGCTCCCACAGTGGTTTTGGGGTGTTCACAAGATCCCTGTCACGCCCGATTAACACTGCCATGCTTAAGTTTCCCCATTTGGGGGAAATACCATGAGCGAATTCGACCTGGGCCGTCGCCGTGTGATGCAAGCTGTGGGGGCGGGGGTGTTGTTGCCGGGGCTGGCGCCGGCAGTGATTGCCTCAGTCAAGGATCGCCCGCTGCTCACCGATGGCGTGCAGTCTGGCGATTTGCAGGGCGACCGGGCGATGATCTGGAGCCGCTGTGACCGCCCGGCCCGGATGGTGGTGGAATGGGACACCCGCAGCCAGTTGCCCAACCCGCGGCGTTTTGTCTCGCCACTGGTCGACAGCCGCAGCGATTTTACCGCCCGGGTCGAGCTCACCGGGCTGCCGCCTGATCAGGCGATTTTCTACCGGGTGCATTTTGAAGATGCCCAGACCGGTGTCGCCAGTGAACCCTGGCTCGGTCACCTGCGTAGCGTGCCGCAGTTCAAGCGCAACATTCGGTTTGTCTGGAGCGGCGACACCGTCGGCCAGGGCTTCGGGATCAACCCGGACATCGGCGGGATGCGCATCTATGAAGCCATGCGCTTGCGCCTGCCGGATTTTTTTATCCACAGCGGCGACACCATCTACGCCGACGGTCCGGTGCCGGCGCAGATCACCACCGAAGGCGGGCGCATCTGGCGCAACCTCACCACTGAAGCCAAGAGCAAGGTCGCTGAGACCCTGGACGAGTATCGTGGCAACTACCGCTACAACCTGATGGATGAAAACGTGCGCCGCTTCAACGCCCAAGTGCCGCAGATCTGGCAGTGGGACGACCATGAGGTGGTCAACAACTGGTCGCCGGGCAAGCAACTGGATGAACGCTACCAGACCAAGGATATCCACAGTCTTGTGGGCCGTGCGCGGCAGGCCTGGTTGGAATACGCCCCCATGCGCTTGCAGAAGGCCGACGGCGGCGGGCGGATCTACCGCAAGCTCAGTTACGGGCCGATGCTGGATGTGTTCGTGCTGGATATGCGCAGCTACCGCGATGCCAACGACGCCAACCTCGGCGCAGCCAAACCCTTCCTCGGTCGCGAGCAGTTGAACTGGCTCAAGGGCGAACTGAAGCAGTCCCGGGCCCAGTGGAAAGTCATTGCTGCTGACATGCCCATCGGCCTGGGCGTGCCCGACGGCGAAGTCAGCCCCGGCGTGCCGCGCTGGGAAGCGGTCGCCAACGGTGATCCGGGCGCGGCCCAGGGCCGGGAACTGGAGATCGCCGAGTTGCTCGGCTACCTGCGCAAGTATCAGGTGCGCAACTACGTCTGGCTCACCGCTGACGTGCACTATTGCGCCGCCCACCATTACCACCCGGAACAGGCCGCGTTCCAGGATTTCGAACCCTTCTGGGAGTTTGTCGCCGGGCCGTTGAATGCCGGCAGCTTCGGGCCCAACCCTCTGGACAAGACGTTCGGTCCCGAAGTGGTATTCCAGAAAGCCCCGCCGGCCCAGAACACCTCGCCGTTTGCCGGGTATCAGTTCTTTGGCGAGGTGAACATCGACGGCCAGAGCGGGGAGATGAGTGTGGTGTTGCGGGATCTGGAAGGCGTGGCGGTGTTTGAGAAGAAGTTGCAGCCGGTTTGAGTTTCAAAGCGCACCACAAACCAATGTGGGAGCGAGCCTGCTCGCGA
>NZ_JABWQV010000040.1 GCF_014268615.1 Pseudomonas tehranensis
TATCCCCGCTGGGCTGCGCAGCAGCCCTAAGACCTGCTGCCTCGGTGTGTCAGACTGATGGGGTAACTGCTTTGGGGCTGCTACGCAGCCCAGCGGGGATAAATCCCCTCGCCACAAAAGCGGATCTCACCACACAGGTAGGGGCGATCAGCGCCGTTGCAGCGGCGGCGCCTCGAACTTCACCCCGGCCAACCCATGGGCCATCAGCGCCCGGATATTACCGTGGTCGCTGCCCTCAGGCGTGGCCAGTACTGACCGGTAATGTTCGCCGAACGCCAGCAGCGCCTCTTCATCGCTCAAACCTTCGAGCAGGGCCAGGCCCAGGGTCTTGCAGGAACCTTCGTTCTGCCCGGCGGCGTTGTCGACGTCACCGTTTCTGAAAGCCTGAGGCTGATAGTCGTAGCCATTGGCGATAAAGGCCAGGGTGTCGGCAAAAATGTGTTCGCCGCTCTTGAGGCTGGCGCGCAGGGTGTTCAGGTCAGGCATCAGGTTTTCCTTTGGCGAACGCCGCTTGCTGTTCGGCGCTGGCTTCTTTCTGGTATTGGGCTTTCCACTCGGCGTAAGGCATGCCGTACACCACTTCGCGGGCGTCATCGAGGCTGACCTCGATCTGGCGTTCATCGGCAGCAGCCTTGTACCACTTGGACAGGCAGTTACGGCAGAAGCCGGCGAGGTTCATCAGGTCGATGTTCTGCACATCCTTGCGGCTGTCCAGGTGGGCAACCAGTCGACGGAAAGCGGCGGCTTCAAGTTCGAGGCGTTGTTGGTCGTTCATGGGCGTCTCTGCGAGACAGCTTCAAGGGGCGAGCTTCAAGCTGCAAGTTTGGATTACGGTGTCAGGCTTGAAGCTTACAGCTTGAGGCTTGTGGCTGCTACGAAGCAGCCCGGCTTGCAGCTAAAGTAATCGACACCGATTCGGCAAATCGCAAGGCGTGGGGCTTGTCGACTTCGACTTCGGCATACAGCACCGATTCGTTGGCCATGACCAGATCGAGCAGCTCCTGGGTCAGACGTTCGAGCAGGGCGAAACGGTTACCTTCCACGTGGGCGATGATCGCCTTGGTGATGGTGCGGTAGTTCAGTGCGTGGTCGATGTCGTTGTCACGCACCGCATCCTGGGCCGCATAGAGGATGGTCAGGTTGATCAACACATCCTGTTTGTTGAGGATTTCGTCCTCGTTGATGCCAATGAACGTGCGCAAGCGCAAGTCCTTGACCTTGATGCGCGCCATGGCGGGTTGAAGTTGTGGCATTTATTTGCTCCGTCGAATCAATTGCAGGAACTCCTGACGGGTGGTGCTGGATTCGCGAAAGACGCCGAGCATCACCGAGGTGTTCATGGTCGAGTTCTGTTTTTCGACACCGCGCATCATCATGCACATGTGCTGGGCCTCAATCACCACTGCAACGCCGGCGGCCTGGGTGACCTGCTGCACCGCGTCGGCAATTTGCCGGGTGAGGTTTTCCTGAATTTGCAGGCGGCGGGCGAACATGTCCACCAGTCGGGCGATCTTTGACAGCCCCAGGACCTTGCCCGTAGGAATATAAGCCACATGAGCCTTGCCGATGAAGGGCAACAGATGATGTTCGCACAGGGAATAGAGTTCGATGTCGGCGACGATCACCATTTCATCGCTGTCGGAGGCGAACAGGGCGCCGTTGACAATCTGATCGACGCTTTGTGCATAGCCGTGACAAAGGTACTGCATGGCCTTGGCCGCACGAACCGGAGTATCCAGCAGGCCTTCGCGTTCCGGGTCTTCACCCAGGCCGATGAGGATCTCGCGATAGTGCTGGGGCGATAACGCCATGGTGCATCCTCGAAGCAAGGCTATTTGACGTGCCGGCCGCCGTTGACGGTCAGGGTCGTGCCGGTGACGTAGGGGTTGTCCAGCAGATAACGCAGGCTCTGATAGATCACTTCGCTGCCGGGCTCGATGCCCAGCGCGGACTTGGCCAGGGCCTTGGCACGGTAGGCCGCGTCGTCTTCGGGATTGAACAGTAGCAGGGCCGGGGCAATTGCGTTGACCTTGATGTGTGGCGCGTATTTCGCCGCGAACGACAGAGTCAGGCTTTCGAGCCCGGCCTTGGTGGCGCAATAGGCGATATGCCGGCTGCTGCCCTTGCGCGTGACGTCATCGCTGATGTGCACGATATCCGCCGGGGTTGAGCGTTGCAGCAGTTCGGCACACTGCAGATTGATCAGGTAGGGGGCGAGCATGTGCACGGCGAACATGGCGTTGAACGCGGCTGCTTCGTGGCCGGGCGTCTCGGTCAGCCATGCCGAGGCGTTGTGGACAATCGCGCGCAATCGGTCGGTGTGCTGCTTGAGCTGATCAATGAAGGCCAAAATCCCGGTCTCACTGGAAAAGTCAGCAAACAGCACGATCGCTCCCAGATCCCGCAACGCCTGCACGCCCGGGCGCTCGGTGCGGAAAGTGGCGATGACCGGATGACCGTCTTCGAGCAGTCGACGGGCGCAGTGCAAACCGACGCGCTGGGCTGCGCCAGTGATCAGGATCGGAGCGGTGGCGCTGGGCATAGGAAGGCTCGGTTCACGGCAATCGCAAAACTATAACAGCGACGCAAGGTGGCGACGACTCTGTGGGAGCAAGCCCGCTCCCACAGTGGCCCTTGTTGAACGCGAACGCTGCGGGCCGACGAGAGCGGCCCGGCCTCACTGATTCTGCGTAGCCGGCTTGGCTGGCAGTGCTTTGGGCGCTGCACCGTTCAACCAACCCGCCAGCAGGTGAGTCGACATCGGAATAAACAAATAGACCATCAGTGGCGTCAGAATGAGCGTGCTGATCAGCACGCGGCTCATCATTCCCAGCTCGCTGAGCAATGGCCCCAGCAGAAAGTTGAACAGCAGCGACACCGGAAAGAACGCGAGCCAGATGGCCACGGCCTGTTTCCAGCGCGGTGGACGTTGATCGCTGGCGCCAAACCAACCGTCGATACCGCGCACCCTGTGTTCCGAAGGGTGGGCAAACAGCTCGCTGCCTCGCGCCAGCCAAGCCGTGCGCGAGGCTGAATGTTCCCAGGCGTGCAGGGTCTGCTCGTCGGCAAAGCGGAAAATAATCTGGAATTCATCGCTCTGAGGCGGTGGCGCGAGTACACCGGAACCCAGGTAACCGGGAAAGTCGGTGGCCAATTGTTCGCCTTCACGCAACCAGGCGATCAGGTCCTGATAGCGTCCATTGGCGACACGACGGGCAACCATCAAGGTGACAGGTGAGGTAGACATTATGTATCTCCGTAAAACAGGTGCGGTACTCCGGGTAGGAGATTCGCGGGAACACCCCAGGGTGGTGGGGCGCGTCCGTTCGCCAAAAAGCACGCAAGGTTTATTCCTTCTTGAGTGAAAAGCAACAAAATCGCGCATCAGTTGTGTTGTTATTGTCATCCTATGACTCAGAGGGAGTACACTGGGATCCAATTTGCCAGCCGGAACTGTCTGCCAAAATGAGCGTAATCACTGAGGAAAACTTCGTTTTCCAGGCAACCACTGCCTTGAGGCAGGAGGAACTGTTCCCCATCCGCGAAGTCGCGCGACTGACCGGCGTGAATCCCGTGACCTTGCGCGCGTGGGAGCGTCGCTACGGTCTGATCCAGCCCACACGCACCGAAAGCGGGCATCGCTTGTACTCCTTGGGCGACATCGAAAAGGTGCGCAGCATCCTCGCCTGGATTGAGCGCGGGGTGGCCGTGAGCAAAGTGGGAAAGATCCTGACCAAGACCGAATCGGTGCAACCGGTTTCCGCGCTTATTTCCTCGGATCTGGTGAGAGCCGATTATGCCCAGTGGCAACAACAGGTGGCTGGCGCGGTTGGCAACTTTGACGACATAGAGCTGGACCGTCTCTACGGGCAGATATTTTCCACCTACGCCGTGCCGATCGTATTTCAAGACATCCTGATGCCGCTCTGGCGACAGTTGCAGCAACGCCAGCAAGAGTTCGGACAAACCAGCGAATGGGTGTTTTTCGATGGGTTCCTGCGATCACGTATCATCCAGCGACTCTTGCTCAAGCGCGAAGCCCATTCGCGGCGCGTGTTGGTTGTGGGCATTGTCGGTCAATGTCGAGAGCTGGAGTTGCTGGTCACGGCGCTGTTCGTCTCCAAGGCGGAAGTCGGCGTCAGGGTGTTGACCATTGGGTTGCCATTCGACGAACTGACCCTGGTGTGCCAGAAAATCCAGCCGTTGGCGTTGGTGCTGGTTTCCAACCATGCACCGCCTCCGGAGTTACCCAAGCGCCTGAACAAGTTGGCGATGGGCCTGGACTGCCCGCTGATGCTGGCCGGTGATGCGTCCGATCTGCTTCAGGACAGCCTCGCCGGATCGTCGATCGGTTGCCTGGGCAGTGAAGGGACCTTGATACACCAGCGGTTGCGACAGCTATTGGCGGGTAATCTGGATACCTGATAACCGGCAGGTCAAGCCGTGCACTAGATGTGCATGGCCGGATGGGTCAGGCGGTGTTGCTGAAGGATGTATTGACGCAGGCGCTCGGTCTCATCCTCGTCATTCTGGCTCAGGTGGTAGGCGTACAGGCCCTGAGCGGTTTCCCGTTCCAGTGTGCCGCGCAAGGAAATCCTTTCATAACCTGACGGGCTGAACCACAAGGCGAATTGCTTTGGCGGCTTGGTCCGGCTGCGGTTCTGCAACAGGATTCCTTTGCAGGACACCTCATGGACCCAGAGCGGTCCGGGCTGGCCCTTGGCATTTTCCAGTGCCACCGGCTCGTCAAGTGTGAGGCGCCATGGCCGAATTTTCGGCCCGTCTTCGTAGATGCTGGGCACACCCAGACGCAGGTGCATTGCGTGGAACTCGTCTTCCACCAGGTGCAACGGAAAAGTCATTTGCTGGTTTTCGAAGTTGGCTTGCAGCGTAACCTGTTCGTTGGCTGCCAAGCGCGTCAGCAAGTCACGAATTTGCGACCCGCCGTTTACCAGCAAGCTCGACGTGACATCCCGCTCGTTGAGTTGCGGGTTGTGCTGCATGGTCCGGATGAAATCCAATTCATCCTGCGTCAGTAGGGCGTCGCGCTGCATGATGTGCTCGAAAAGAGGATTTACACTTTCACTGGTGATTGTAGTGACTGACCGCTAATTCGCCGGTTTGTTTGCGCCGTTCGTCGCTTCGAGTCGGGCAATGGTTGCTCGTGCTTCAGCCAGCTCCTTCTCCAGCTGGGCGACGCGTTGCTGAGCCTTGACCTGAGCGGTCACGTCTTTTTGCACACCCACGAAATAGGTGCGTCCGTCAGCCTCGTTTTTCACCGTCGACAGAGACAACTCATTCCAGAAAGGGCTGCCGTCCTTGCGGTAGTTGCGCAGTATCTCCCGGCAGGCACCGTTCTGCTTGAGGACCGTGCGAATCTGCTCCAGGGCCGGCTGATCGCGATCACCGGACTGCAGGAAACGGCAATCCTGATAAAGAATCTCTTCACTGCTGTAGCCGGTCAGCCGTTCGAATGCCGGATTTACGTAGATCAGGATATTGTCTTCGTCGCCTTCTTTTTCTGCGATGACGATGCCGTCGTTCGAGGCGTTGATGACCAGTTGCATCAGTTGAGCGTTAATCATGGGCGACATCCCTTGAACATCCCTGTGTACGCTGCATTTTAGAAGAACCTGTCGCGATGTCTACTGGCCATTATTGGTTGTTGAGAGTCAATCGCAGCATTGCGTCTGAGCCTGCTACTATCGCCGCTCTTTTTATTCAGATTCAGGATCAGATTGATGAAAGTCGCCATCCTTTCGGGTTCCGTTTACGGGACCGCCGAAGAAGTCGCCCGGCACGCCGCCAAACTGCTCGGTGACGCGGGTTTCGAAACCATGCACAACCCGCGCGCAAGCCTTGCGGACATTCAGGCATTTGGCCCGGCGGCCTTGTTGGCGGTGACTTCCACGACGGGCATGGGAGAGTTGCCGGACAACTTGATGCCATTATATTCGACGATTCGCGACCAATTGCCAGCCTCTTTTCGTGACCTGCCTGGTGCCGTGATAGGCCTGGGCGACGCCAGCTATGGCGATACCTTTTGCGGCGGTGGCGAACAGATGCGCGAGTTGTTCGCCGAGCTGGGCGTGCGTGAGGTATTGCCCATGTTGCGTCTGGATGCCAGCGAAAGCGTCACCCCGGAAACCGATGCCGAACCTTGGCTGGAGGCGTTGATCGAGGCGCTGCGTCGCTGAGCGATGTGAAGCGCACGGCGCCCCCGGATGACTCGCTCGGCCAGTAAGCTGGCTGCCAATGCAACTACCGACCCCGTTGGAGCTGACTAGACTGATTAGCTTGTTCGTGACTGTTTCAGAACAAGTACCTATAACTAGAAAGCAGAGGTCAGAGCCGTGAGCGTAGCGCCCGTCCCATCGACACTCAGCATCAAAGATCAGGTCAGTGCCGCCGAATGGCAAACCCGCGTCGATCTGGCAGCCTGCTACCGGCTTGTCGCCTTGCATGGCTGGGATGACCTGATTTTCACGCATATCTCCGCCAAGGTTCCCGGTACTGATGATTTTTTGATCAACCCGTTCGGGTTGATGTTTCATGAGGTCACCGCCTCGAGCCTGGTCAAGGTCGATCAGGCCGGCAACAAACTGATGGACAGTCCCTACGAGATCAATCCGGCCGGTTATACCATCCACAGCGCGGTGCATGAGGTGCGGCACGATGTGGTGTGTGTGCTGCATACCCACACGGCAGCCGGCGTCGCTGTGTCGGCACAGAAGCAGGGTGTGTTGCCCATCAGTCAGCAATCGTTGTTCGTATTGTCGAGTCTGGCGTATCACGCCTATGAAGGCGTGGCCCTAAATCACGAAGAGAAGGCCCGCCTGCAGGCGGATCTGGGCGACAATAATTTCCTGATGCTGCACAACCACGGTCTGCTGACCTGCGGCGGTACCATTGCCGACACCTTCCTGATGATGTTCACCTTCCAGCGAGCCTGTGACATCCAGGTCTTGGCGCTCAACGGTGGGGCGGAACTGATCGCCATCGAGCCGCAGATACTGGCCGGCGCCCGGGCGATGATTGCCGGGGTGACCAAAAGCGCCCAAGGCATGGGAGGCGCGCTGGCATGGCCGGCGTTGCTGCGTAAGCTGGATCAACAAGATTCGGGTTATAGATGCTGATGCCTCTGGTCCAGATTCCCCTGCGTATTTGGCGCCAGCGCGGCCAGACCTTGATGTTCCGCGGCCACGCTATCCGGTATTGGGTGGCAGGGCACGGCGAGCCTTTGTTGCTGATCCATGGTTTCCCCACCGCCAGTTGGGACTGGCATTACCTGTGGCAGCCGCTGGCACAGCGTTATCGGGTGATCGCCTGCGACATGCTCGGTTTTGGCGACTCGGCCAAGCCGACGGATCATGTCTACAGCCTGTTGGAACAGGCTGACCTGCAGCAGGCTTTGCTGGCACATTTGAATGTGAAGCAAGCCGTGCATGTACTGGCCCATGATTATGGTGACAGCGTGGCCCAGGAACTGCTCGCCCGTCACTACGAAGCGCGCATCGAACTTGCCAGTTGTGTCTTTCTCAACGGTGGTCTGTTTCCGGAAACCCATCGCCCGGTGCTGATGCAAAAACTGTTGCTCAGCCCTTTGGGCTGGCTATTGGGTCGGGCTTTTTCCCGAGAGGGTCTGGTCAAGAGCTTTCGCCAGATATTCGGCCCCAGGACCGGCCCGACCGAAAGCGAGCTGGACGATTACTGGAGTCTCGTCGAAACCCATCACGGACCGCGGATCATGCACAAACTCATCGCCTATATTCCTGAGCGGCGGGTGCAGCGTGACCGCTGGGTGCAGGCCATGCAGCGCGGCGAGGTGGCGCTGCGGGTGATCGACGGAGCGGTTGATCCGATTTCCGGCGAGCATATGGTGGCGCGCTACGAGGCGCTGATCCCCAACCCTGACACCGTACTGCTGCCCGACATCGGCCACTACCCACACACCGAAGCCCCGGTGCAGGTACTCAAACATTACCTGGAGTTTCGCGAAAACAGGACCGCGCCGGTCAGGCAGGTGGTCTGCTCATAAGTGCTGAAGGTTGGCGCACTGTCGCGAGCAGGTTCGCCCCCCTGATGAGGGCCGCGGCTCCCACAGCAGAACCGACGCTCATCATCCCCTCACCTTATTGCCCACCATTCACTCCCAACCCTGATGATTGTGACGGGTCGCCCTGTGCCCGACACTCGGGGCATTGTCCTATTGCCTGCTGGAGTTCTGCCCATGAATGAGTCTGTACGCTTCGAAGATAAAGTCGTGATCGTCACGGGTGCCGGTGGTGGTCTGGGGCGAGCCCATGCCCTGTTGTTCGCCAGGCAAGGGGCCAAAGTGCTGGTCAACGACCTCGGCGGCTCTGCCCAAGGAGAAGGGGCCAACGCCTCGGCGGCGGATCGGGTGGTCGCTGAAATTCGCCAGGCCGGCGGCATTGCCGAGGCGAACCACGACTCCGTCACCGATGGTGACAAGCTTGTTCAAAATGCGCTCGACGTGTTTGGCCGGGTCGATGTCGTGGTCAACAACGCCGGGATCCTGCGGGACAAGACCTTCCACAAAATGGAGGACGCCGACTGGGACCTGGTCTACCGCGTCCACGTCGAGGGTGCCTACAAGGTCACCCGCGCCGCCTGGCCACACCTGCGTGAGCAGAATTACGGACGGGTGATCTTTACGGCCTCCACGTCCGGCATCTACGGCAACTTCGGTCAATCCAACTACGGCATGGCCAAGCTTGGCCTTTATGGCCTGACGCGCACCCTGGCCATCGAAGGTCGCAAGAACAATATTCTGGTCAATGCCATTGCCCCTACCGGCGGCACCCGCATGACTGAAGGCCTGATCCCGCCACAGGTGTTTGAACAGCTCAAGCCGGAACTCGTCAGCCCATTGGTGGTGTACCTGGCCAGCGAGGCCTGCCAGGAAACCTCCGGGCTGTTCGAAGTGGGCGGCGGCTGGATGGGCAAGGTGCGTTGGGAGCGCAGCCTGGGGGCCGGCTTCGATCCAAGCAAAGGTTTCTCACCCGAAGACGTCGCGGCCCACTGGCAGCAGATCTGTGATTTCGAGGGCGCGGTACACCCCAATGACAACCTTGAAGCGTTGAAGGAAATGATGGCGAACTTGCAGCGCTACACCGTTTGACCTTGCGGCCTCGACCCGTTGCCGTCACACGCGGCAACGGTGCTCAGGGGACGTATTTCTTCACCAGCGCCGCCAGATTTGCGGCAGTCTCGATGTCCATCACACCGTCGTATTTCGCTGGACGAAAGTGCAACTGAAAAGCTCGCACCAAACGCTGAAAACCCACACTTGTGGCAGCTGCCGACGTGTCATACCCATATTTGCGGAACAAGCCAAGCAGTTGCTCGCGCGTCGGCAGGCCGTTGCATTGGTAGGCGCGGGTGTAAGCCTTCTGCGTGGGTTCATCGAACCAGGCGCCGATGCCCTTCAGATACAGCGCGTGCCAGGGGAACATCGGGCCGGGATCGCTTTTCCTGCCCGCCGCAATATCTGAGTGTCCCACCACATTGACCGGGCTGATGTCCGGATAGCGCTTGAGTATGTTCAACGCCAGGTGTTCGATCGCCTCGACTTGCTGAGGTTGATAAGGCGGGAAGGTAAATTGCCCGTGGTTATCGGTGGCCAGGTTGACGATTTCAACACCGATCGAGGTGTCGTTCAGATTCGTGCGACCACCCCAACTGCTCACCCCCGCGTGCCAAGCACGTTGGTTCTCGTCCACCAGATTGAAAATCTGCGGTTCCTGGAAACCGGCTTTCAAGTAGCTCGGGTCGGTGAAGTCCGGGATGAGGTAGTGGGCGCTGACCGAGGCACCGGTCAGTGCGTTGATGGAGGATGAAAAGTTCGCAGCGGTGTAATGAAAGACTAGGAAGCGAACTCTATTGTTGAAGCCTTTTACCGAGCGATAACGGTTGTAGTTGATAGGTGTCATAAAAACTCACTGAGGTTTAAAGTCGAAGCGGAATGCTGTGACTGACTTTCAGCCTAACAGTGGATTTTTGATGGGGGCGTAGCGGGTTTCTTGCTTTGTTGTAGGAACAGGCGTCCCTTGTTCCCTCTCTCTTCAGGGCTGTTATGGCCGTCTTCCGGATAATACGAAGTTTGAGTTGGAGGGAGGCGAAAGTCTGTCAAAGTTTAGAACGGCTGCTGTGTGAGAATTTCCGACGGTGAGGTAGGAAATAAGAAGTTTTAACTCGGAAGTAACTGCGCATAAAAAAGGCCGCTGCAAAAAGCGGCGGCCTGAAAATGACGTTGCAAAGGAGCAAAAAACCAACGTCAGTGAACACGGGAGGTGATGGACCGATGCGCCAATCCATCCGAATGACGGTGCGCCGGTCGCGAGGGACGCGATGGCGGCTTGTACCTGCAGGCCCGTTGCCCTGAAAGCCCGGCCAGCATAGGGATTGGGCAGCAGGGGAAACAGCCCGGATCCGGACATGCACCGTTGCAGGGCATGCAACAGTTGAAAAGGCCTGATGAGTATGCGCGGCGTTGATAACCCATCATCCAGTGCGTCCATGCGCGGCGCAAAGCCCTGTATTTCATGGGCTGTAATCCTTTCGGGGTACAGCGCGAATACCTCCTTGGTGCGCTTATCGCCCATGTCGTGCGGCAGTAGGGTGAAGGCTCTGTCACTCACCGGGGAAGACGCATGACAACAATAACAATGCGCGCCATCTTCAAGCCGCAGGCGCTGGCCGTCGCGGTGGCCTTGGGCTGCTCTGCCCAGGCCCAGGCCGTTTCATTCAACATTGGCGAGATCGAGGGGCAGTTCGACTCCTCGTTGTCCGTGGGCGCGAGCTGGGGCATGCGCGATGCCGACAGGGACTTGGTCGGCAGCGTCAACGGCGGTACCGGGCAATCCTCCACCGGTGACGATGGGCGGCTGAACTTCAAGAAGGGCGAGACCTTTTCCAAAATATTCAAAGGCCTGCACGATCTCGAGCTCAAGTATGGTGATACGGGCGTGTTCGTGCGCGGCAAGTATTGGTATGACTTCGAACTCAAGGACGAAAGCCGCCCGTTCAAGGACATCAGCGACAGCAACCGCAAGGAAGGCTCCAAGTCGTCAGGGGCGCAGCTTCTCGATGCGTTTGTCTATCACAATTACTCCATCGCCGACTTGCCGGGTACGGTGCGTGCGGGCAAGCAGGTGGTCAGTTGGGGTGAAAGCACCTTCATCGGTAACTCCATCAACAGCATCAACCCGGTGGACGTCTCCGCGTTCCGCCGTCCGGGTGCCGAGATCAAGGAAGGCCTGATCCCGGTGAACATGTTGTTCGCCTCCCAGGGCTTGACCGACAAACTCACCATCGAAGGTTTCTACCAACTGGAGTGGGACCAGACCGTGGTGGATAACTGCGGCACGTTCTTCGGCAACGACGTGGTGGCCGATGGCTGCACCAGCGGCTACACCGTGGGCAGTCCGGCGATTGCGCCGTTCGTGCCCTTGACCCAGGCATTTGGCCAGGAGATCCAGGTGTCCAGCGAAGGGGTGATCATTCCCCGTGGTGGCGACCGCGACGCTCGCGACTCCGGCCAATGGGGCACGGCGCTGCGCTGGCTCGGCGATGACACCGAGTACGGCCTGTACTTCATGAACTACCACAGCCGCACGCCGACTGTAGGCACCACCACCGCCGGCCTGTCTACGTTGTCTGCACTGCCGGGAATGGTCGCGATTGCAGAAGGGCTTGCTCCTGGCAGCGGTGCGGGGCTGGCGCAAAGCGTGATGCTGGGCCGCGGTGGGTACTACCTTGAATACCCGGAAGACATCCGCCTGTACGGCGCCAGTTTCTCCACGACGTTGCCCACCGGCACCGCCTGGACCGGGGAAATCAGCTACCGTCCCAATGCGCCGGTGCAGGTCAACACCAACGACCTGACCCTGGCTCTGGTCAATCCGATTGCCGGTGGTGCGGCTTCGCCCATCGCGACGTCACCCGGTGCGGACAATACCGGTTATCGCCGCAAGGAAGTGACCCAGATCCAGAGTACCATGACGCACTTCTTCGACCAGGTGCTGGGCGCTGATCGCCTGACCGTGGTGGGCGAGGCGGCGGTGGTGCATGTGGGTGGGCTGGAATCCAAGGACAAGCTGCGTTATGGCCGTGACTCGGTTTACGGCCAGTACGGGTTCGGCGGTGACACCGACGGCTTCGTCACCTCGACTTCCTGGGGCTATCGCGCCCGGGCAATTCTTGACTACTCCAACGTCGTTGCCGGTATCAACTTCAAGCCCAACGTCTCCTGGTCCCATGACGTCGCCGGCTACGGCCCCAACGGCTTGTTCAACGAAGGCGCCAAGGCCATCAGCCTGGGTGTCGATGCCGACTACCGCAACACCTATACCGCCAGCCTGAGTTACACCGACTTTTTCGGCGGCGACTACAACGTCCTCGAAGACCGCGACTTCCTCGCGTTGAGCTTTGGCGTGAACTTCTGATCTGGCTGACAAGGAAAAACCAATGCGCAAGATGATTCTGCAATGCGGCGCCCTGGCCCTGAGCCTGCTGGCCGCGAACGTGATGGCGGCGGTTTCGCCGGATGAAGCGAACAAACTGGGCACCAGCCTCACACCGCTGGGCGCGGAAAAGGCAGGCAATGCCGACGGCTCGATTCCGGCCTGGACCGGTGGCATCGCCAAAGACGCTGGGGCGGTGGACAGCAAAGGCTTTTTGGCCGATCCCTTTGCCGGTGAAAAACCGCTGTTCACCATCACCGCCGAGACCGTGGACAAGTACAAGGACAAGCTTTCCGAAGGCCAGATCGCGATGTTCAAGCGCTATCCGCAAACCTACAAGATTCCGGTCTATCCGACCCATCGCAGCGTCTCACTACCGCCAGAGATCTACGAGTCGGCCAAGCGCAGCGCCCTCAACGTCACCACCATCAATGACGGCAACGGCCTGGCCAATTTCACCGGCAACCGTTACTACGCGTTCCCGATTCCCAAGAGCGGCGTAGAAGTGCTGTGGAACCACGTCACCCGTTATCACGGCGGCAACGTGCGGCGCATCATCACCCAGGCCACCCCGCAAACCAACGGCAGCTTCACACCGATCCGCTTCGAAGAAGAAATCGCTGTGCCGTTTTTGATCAAAGACGCCGATCCGGATAAGGCCAGCAACGTGCTGACCTATTTCAAACAATCGGTCACCGCGCCGGCGCGTCTGGCCGGCAACGTGCTGCTGGTGCATGAAACCCTTGACCAGGTGAAGGAGCCGCGCCTGGCCTGGATCTACAACGCCGGCCAGCGCCGTGTGCGTCGCGCCCCGCAAGTGGCCTACGACGGCCCAGGCACCGCCGCCGACGGGTTGCGTACCTCCGATAACTTCGATCTGTTCTCCGGCGCGCCGGACCGCTACGACTGGAAATTGGTGGGGAAGAAGGAAATGTACATCCCCTACAACAGCTACAAACTGGATTCCCCCAGCCTCAAGTACGACGACGTGATCAAGGCCGGCCACATCAATCAGGATCTGACCCGCTATGAATTGCATCGGGTCTGGGAAGTGGTCGGTACGGTCAAGCCAAACGAACGTCACATCTACGCCAAGCGCCACATGTACTTCGACGAGGATAGCTGGCAGGCGGCGCTGGTGGATCACTACGACGGTCGCGGTCAACTGTGGCGGGTGGCCGAAGGTCATGCCCAGTTCTACTACGCCAACCAGAACCCGGGCTACACCCTTGAGGCGCTCTACGACATCATCGCCGGCCGCTACATTGCACTGGGGATGAAGAACGAAGAGAAGCGCAGCTACGAGTACGGTTTCGAAGCCAGGGCTGCGGACTTCACGCCCGCGGCGCTGCGCTCGACGGGGGTTCGTTAGGGCGAATAAGTTGTCGTATTGTTGATTTCAAGCGTACCCCCGTAGGAGCTGCCGCAGGCTGCGATCCTTTGATCTTCAAACACCAGGAAAAAGATCGCAGCTTTCGGCAGCTCCTACAAAATAATCGGGATGACCGGCAATCGATTTGCCGGTCTTTTTTTATGGGCGCCAATCAGCGCGCTGAATACTTCTCCAAAGGTGAGCGCCACAGGGCTAGGGTGATGAAACAATAATAAACAGGACTTCGCACATGACCGCCATGACCCCGTGTCCGGACCGTCCTGGATTGCGGCCCCGCCTGTCTTCGACCCATGTGCCGCGCAGGTCCTTGAGCGAGCCCTTGCTGGCCTCCGAGGCGCGGGTAAAACTGCTTTGCGCGCCGGCGGGCAGTGGCAAGAGTGCGTTGTTCGCTGAGTGTTTCCTGCAGGCCCCCGCCGGTTGCCGGTTGCATTGGTTGCCGCTTGGGGGCGCGACGTTGGACGCGGCGCAAATGTGCGAGCGTCTGGCGCAGACCCTCGGGCTGCCGCTGCTGGATGAAGGCGGACTGTTGGCGCACCTGGCGGGCTTGCAAGCGCCGACCTGGCTGTTCCTGGATGATTATTGTCGGGTACCGAACCCCGATCTCGACCAGTTTCTTGATCGGCTGTTGAGCATCAGCAGTCCGGCGCTGCATCTTTGGTTGAATGGTCGCCGCCGTCCTCACTGCAACTGGCCGCGCCTGTTGCTTGATGACGAACTGCATGAGTTCGATGCGCAGGCGCTGGTCTTCACCCATGACGATGTCCAGCAGTTGCTCAAACATCTGCCCGGCCCCCAGGGCGCTCGCACCGCGCGCGAGGTGATACAGCGCAGCGGCGGTTGGTGCGCCGGGGTGCGCATCGCCCTGCTTGAACGTTGTGAATGGGCGCGCAGCCACGCGTCGCCGGGGCGGCCCGGGACCCTGCATGACTACCTTGAATATGAGTTGTTCAGTACGCTGACCCCGGATCTGGCGCAGGCCTGGCGAGTGCTGGCGCATCTGCCACGCTTCAATGCCCGGCTCTGCGAGCATCTGTTTGGCGACACGGTGGGTGCCGAATGCCTCCCCTTGTTGCTGGACCTGGGCTGTTTCATCGAACCGTGGGAGCAATCTTCGGACTGGTTGCAGATTTTCCCGGCCCTGGCCCGACTGGTGCGTGACGAGCCCTGGCCGCAGGGACGCTCCTGGCATCGGCGGGCTTGCCAGTGGTTTGCCGCCGAGCAGGATTGGCAAATGGCATTCGAGCAGGCCATGCAGGCGCAAGAGTTCGAGGCTGCCGTCAGTTTCCTGCAGCATTTGAATTTTGAACACGTATTGCAGCGCAGCAACGTGACGCTGCTGCTCAAGCTGCATGATCAACAAGGTGAAGCGCTGACACTCGGCACGCCGCAATCGGTGGGGTTGGTCACGGCTGCGTTGCTGTTCGCCGGGCGCTTCGATCAGGCATCGGCGTGCATCGAACAACTGGCCAGGTTCATGCCGCAACCTTCGGCCTGCCTGCAGCGACAACTGCTGGCCCGGTGGCAGGTTCTGCAGGGCTGGCTGCTGCACCTTTCGGGCGATGGCGAGCCGTCCCGCGAGCACTTGCTCCAAGCCCAGGCGAGTCTGGACCCAGAGGCCTGGGCCTTGCGCCTGCTGTGCCAGTTGGGGCTGACACAGCAGGCGCTGCTCAAGGGGGAACTGGCCTCTGCGCAATGGATCAACCGCCAGGCACTGTGCCTGGCGCGTGCCCAAGGCTCCTTGGTCTTCGAGGGCTTGCTGGAACTGGATCACGCCCAAGTCCTGGAGCAACGCGGCGCCCCTCACCGGGCCGACCATCTGTTGAGCGCAGTTCAGGCGTTGCTCGATAAGCCGGGCCAGGACTTTTCTGCCTTGCTGGGACGTATTGCCCTACGCCGTGGCCGTCTGGCTTTGCGCATGGGGTTGGCCGAGCGGGCTGCCGAGCAGTTCCAGGCGGGCCTGGAAACGGGCCTGCATTGCCAGGACAAACAAGTGCTTTATGGTTTTCTCGGCAAGGCCACCCTGGCGGCCAATGGCGGCGACTATGGCGAGGCTTTCCTGCAACTGCGCGATGCCGAGCGGATCATGCAACAGCGGCACATCCCCGACACGGTGTACCGTGGCGTGCTGTTGCAAACCAGTTGCCAGTTCTGGCTGCAACAGGGGCGCCCGGAACTGGCCCACGAGGCCCTGACCCGAGTCTTGCGTCACTTTCGCGGACCGCAGGCCAAGCATGCCCCACCTGCGACCCTTGAGTTGATTCCTCGGCTTGAGTACCTGCTGGTGCTGACCGAGGTTTATCTGCATCGCGCGCAAGACCCGCAAGCGCAACTCAAGGCAATGATCGCCCGGGCACAGCACGGTGAAATGCATGGCCTGGAGACCGAACTGTATCTGGCGCTGGCTGAAGTCGTCTGGCTGTCCGCTGACCGTTCCCAGGCACGATCGCTCGTGCAAGAGGGTCTCAAGCGAGTGGCCTGTTGGCGGGCTGAACAAGCCTTGTGCGAGCTACGCGCGCGCCAGCCAGATTTGTTGGGCTGGGCGCAATCGGTTGAGCACATCGAGCAGCCGGCAGTGGCAGTCGAAGACACGTTGCTAAGTCATCGGGAACTGGAAGTGCTGGAGCTCATTGCGCAGGGTTATTCAAATCAGCAGATTGCCGAACGTTTGTTCATATCCTTGCACACGGTAAAAACCCATTCGCGGCGGATACACAGCAAGTTAGGCGTCCAGCGGCGCACGCAGGCGGTGGCCAAGGCTAAAGTCATGGGCGTTATGAGATAAAGAATTCCCAAGGGGAAGACGATTACCTGCCGCCGCTACGTATCACCGCTCACATCAATAATGGTGTGATCAGGATTGACCCGTTTGCTGATCCGATCCTGAGCCTGCTTCATACCCCATCCGCCAGCTCACGGCCCGGGTCGCGGCCAGCAATCGTTGCGCCGCCGGGCCGTTCTCGTCGGCATGGAACAGGGAGGTCGGGCCGACAATGGTCATCACCGCCGTCACCTGGCCGACGGCATTGAATACCGGGGCTGACAGGGCATCCACGCCGGGCATCAGCAAGCCATGCACATGGTGCAGGCCACGACTGCGTATTTGCTGGCACAGGGCGGCATAGGCCTGGTCGTCGGCCAGGGCGTGGGCGGTGGAAGCGTTCACTTCCTGCTCGCGCAAGCCGATCGTTTCGCGTGTCGGTAGGTAGGCGCTGAATACCAGCCCCGTGGACGAGCTGAGCAGCGGCAATACCGACCCCAGTTGCGTCACCACGGTGACTGCCCGTATGGCGGGTTCGATCCGAACGACGGTGGCACCGTGATTGCCCCACACCGCCAGGAAACAGGTTTCGTTCAAGTCATCGCGCAGTTCGGCCAAGGGCAGGGCGGCCACTTGCAACACGTCCATGCCATTCAACGCCGCCAGGCCCACGCGCAAGGCTTCGCGCCCGAGGCCGTAGTGGTTGGTGGAGGTGTTCTGTTCAGCGAAACCGCTGGCGATCAAGGCCTGCAGGTATCGATGAACCTTGCTCGCCGGCATTTGCACGTGTTCGGCCAGGCGCGAAAGCGATGTAGAGGGCGACAACTCGGCCAGGGCCTTGAGGATGTCGGTGCCGACTTCGGCCGAGCGGACTTTCTGTTTACCGTTGCTGAGCGGGGTTTCCATGGAGGCGCGGAGTCCAGAGGCGAATGGGCGTCTTTATAGCTTGACGGTCGCTGTCGAGCAAATTACGTTATGCGTAATTGAATTACGATAAAAATAACCTGTGCGCCTGACGTTTCTTCGTGGAACGACGAGGTCGTACCCAGTCCTGTGTTCAGGAGGCTCCATGACCCTCGATTCCACAGTCTCGGACCTGGCTTATCAGTCAGGCTTTGGCAATGAATTTGCCAGCGAGGCGCTGCCCGGCGCCTTGCCCGTTGGCCAGAACTCCCCGCAAAAAGCCCCTTACGGTCTCTATGCCGAATTATTCTCCGGCACGGCCTTCACCATGGTTCGCAGCGAAGCGCGGCGGACCTGGATGTATCGCATCCGGCCGTCTGCCAATCATCCGGCCTTCGCCAAGCTTGAACATCAGATAGCGGGCGGTCCTCTGGGTGAGGTCACGCCCAATCGTCTGCGCTGGAACCCGTTGGATATTCCCGTTGAACCGACCGATTTCATCGATGGGCTGGTGCGCATGGCGGCCAATGCCGGCTCGGACAAACCGGCCGGCATCAGCCTCTACCATTACCGCGCCAACCGTTCCATGGAGCGGGTGTTTTTCAATGCCGACGGGGAATGGTTGATCGTGCCGCAACTGGGACGGCTGCGCATCGCCACTGAACTGGGCCTGCTGGAACTGGCACCGCTGGAAATCGCCGTGATCCCCCGGGGCCTGAAGTTTCGCGTCGAGCTGCTTGATCCACAAGCCCGCGGCTATATCGCCGAAAACCATGGTGCGCCGTTGCGCCTGCCGGACCTTGGGCCGATCGGCAGCAATGGCCTGGCCAACCCACGGGATTTTCTGGCGCCGGTCGCTCATTACGAAAACCTCGCCCGACCGACTGCGCTGGTGCAGAAATTCCTCGGTGAGTTGTGGGGTTGCGAGCTGGATCATTCGCCCTTTGATGTGGTGGCTTGGCATGGCAACAACGTGCCATACAAATATGACCTGCGCCGTTTCAACACTATCGGCACGGTCAGTTTCGACCATCCGGACCCCTCGATTTTCACCGTGTTGACGTCACCCACCAGCGTCCATGGGCTGGCCAATCTCGACTTCGTGATCTTCCCGCCGCGCTGGATGGTCGCTGAAAACACCTTCCGTCCGCCGTGGTTTCACCGCAACCTGATGAACGAATTCATGGGGTTGATTCAGGGCGCCTATGATGCCAAGGCCGAAGGTTTCCTGCCGGGCGGTGCCTCCTTGCACAGTTGCATGAGTGCCCATGGCCCGGACGGCGAAACCTGCACCAGGGCGATCGATGCCGCGCTTGAACCGGTGAAAATCGACAACACCATGGCCTTCATGTTCGAGACCAGCCAAGTGCTGCGCCCGAGCCGTTTCGCCCTGGATTGCCCACAATTGCAAACTGACTACGACGCCTGCTGGGCCTCGCTGCCGGTCACTTTCGACCCGACCCGGAGATAACCCATGACTCACGTTTCCCCTACCCGTAGTTGGGTTGCCTGCGCCAACGGCCATGCCGACTTCCCCCTGCAAAATCTGCCGTTGGGCGTTTTCAGCGTTCAAGGCGACAGCCCTCGTAGCGGCGTGGCCATCGGCGAGCGTATTTTCGATTTGCAGGCCGCGCTGCAGGCGGGCCTGTTTGACGGCGCCGCGCGCGCCGCTGTGGAAGCCATGAGTGGCGGCCAGTTGAATGCGTTCTTCGAGCTCGGGCGCGATGCTCGGGTGGCCTTGCGCGAACGGCTGCTGGACCTGCTGCGCGAAGACAGCCCGTTGCGGGGCAAGATCGAAGCCCAGGGCTCGAAGCTGCTGGTTCTCGCCGCTGACTGCCAGATGCACCTGCCGGCGAAAATCAACGACTACACCGACTTCTACGTGGGGATCGAACACGCGCAAAACGTCGGCAAGTTGTTCCGTCCCGACAATCCTCTGTTGCCCAACTACAAGTACGTGCCCATTGGTTATCACGGGCGTGCCTCGACCATTCGCCCGTCCGGCACCGACGTGCGCCGGCCCAAGGGCCAGACGCTGCCCGCCGGCCAGACCGAGCCGACCTTTGGCCCGTGCGCGCGGCTGGACTATGAACTGGAACTGGGCATCTGGATCGGCAAGGGCAATGCACTGGGTGAAGCCATCGCCATCGGCGATGCCGCCGAGCACATCGGCGGCTTCTGCCTGCTCAACGATTGGTCGGCCCGGGATATCCAGGCCTGGGAGTACCAGCCGCTGGGGCCCTTTCTGTCCAAAAGCTTCCTGACCAGTATCTCGCCATGGGTGGTGACGGCCGAAGCCCTCGAACCCTTCCGCCGCCCGCAACCGGCGCGTCCGGCAGGTGATCCACAGCCATTGCCGTACCTGCTGGATAAGCGTGACCAGGCCGGTGGGGCCTTTGACATCGAGCTGGAAGTCCTGCTGCTGACCGAAGCCATGCGCGAGCAGAACCTGCCGGCCCATCGCCTGACATTGAGCAACACCCAGTACATGTACTGGACCGTGGCGCAGATGGTCGCCCACCACAGCGTCAATGGTTGCCAGTTGCAGGCCGGTGACCTGTTCGGTTCGGGCACCTTGTCGGGGCCTGAAAGTGGTCAGTTCGGCAGCCTGCTGGAGATTACCGAGGGCGGTAAAAAGCCAATCGAGCTGGCCTCTGGCGAAGTGCGCAAATTCCTGGAAGACGGTGACGAAATCATCCTGCGGGCCCGTTGCGGTCGCGAGGGCTTTGCATCCATCGGCTTCGGCGAATGCCGGGGCAAGATCCTGCCGGCGCGGTGAGGGAACTGGGCATGGAACTCTACACTTACTACCGTTCCACTTCGTCCTATCGAGTGCGCATCGCCCTGGCGCTCAAGGGCCTGGATTACCAGGCCCTGCCGGTCAACCTGATCGCTCCGCCGGGAGGCGAGCATCGTCAGCCGGCCTACCTGGCGATCAACCCTCAGGGCCGGGTTCCGGCGCTGCGTACCGACGAAGGCGCATTGCTGGTGCAGTCACCCGCCATCATCGAATACCTGGAGGAACGTTATCCACAGGTGCCGCTGCTCAGCGCCGACCTGGCGCTTCGTGCCCGGGAGCGGGGTGTCGCGGCGTTGATCGGTTGCGACATTCACCCGTTGCACAACGTCAGCGTGCTCAACCAGCTGCGGCAGTGGGGCCACGATGAAACGCAGGTGGCACAGTGGATTGGGCATTGGATCGGCCAGGGACTGGCAGCAGTGGAGCAGTTGATCGGGGATGATGGCTACTGCTTCGGTACCACACCTGGGGTCGCGGACGTGTACCTGATCCCGCAGTTGTACGCGGCCGAACGGTTCAATGCCTCCCTGGAGGCGTATCCACGGATCCGTCGCGTTGCGGCGTTGGCGGCCGTGCATCCAGCGTTTCAACAGGCGCATCCGGCAAATCAGCCCGATACCCCTTGATTCCCCTGTGGGAGCGAGCCTGCTCGCGATGGCGGTGGATCAGATACGACGATGGTGAAGCGGCTTGCCTCATCGCGAGCAGGCTCGCTCCCACAGGGTGTGTGGTAACCATCGCCACACCCGCTCAATGCACAATGGAATTGGGCGGCAGATGCCCCAGCCGTTCCGTCAGCCGGATTCGCTGGATTGGATCGTCACTGAGCATCAGTGCATGTTCCAGGTCGAAACGTTCAGCGTCGGGACAGTCGAGCCGCTGGTACAGGCTGGCGCGGGCCAGGTAATCGGCGGCACTGGCGTTGCCCAGTTCAAGTACCCGTTCGGCGTCGATCAGCGCCGCAATGTAGTCGTCGTTCGTCAGATGCAATTGGCGAAGATTGCGCGACAGGCGCTGGAGCATCTGCATGGGCTCGGCACTGACCAGGTGCTCGGCTTTGAGGGGCATGTCGGCCCCGTATTGGCGTTGCAGCAGTTCCCGACAGTCGTTGGGATACAGCCGGCGCCCGCCACACGGGTCGAGCAGATGATCGGCACCGGGGACCCGCAACAGGAAGTGACCGGGGAAATTGACACCGACTATCGGAATTTCCAGGCCACGAGCCAGCTCCAGGGCGATCAGGCCGAGGGCCAGGGGCTGTCCACGTTTACGCGTCAGCACCTTGTCGAGCAACGCGGCCCGTGGGCGCAGGGGCGTGAAATCGTCCTGAGCGAATCCAAGGTCATTGAGGCGGCGCAGCAAGGGTTGGCCCAGTTCGCTGACGGGCAGCATCGGCAGGTCATGGCTGACACGCTGTTGCAGATCCTTGAAATCCTTCAGCAAGGCCGGTACGTCCACTTCGCGATCATGTTCGGCAGCAATCCACAACGCCGCTTCGAACAGCGCCGGTGGGGAGCGGTGCAGGCAATCAAAAAAGGCTTGGCGCGGTTTCATCACAGTCTCCGGACTATGCCTCGTTTTTAGCTCTGCTGCGGGCTTTCGTCCAGTCTCGTCCAGAGAAGGCATCAGGTTATGCCCAAAAGACTGGCCGCCGTGGCGACTTATTCCGGCGCGCTCCAGCAAATTTTGAGCGCACGCCTATACTGGCGGAACAAACAAAAGTGATTCGGGAGCCTGTCGATGTTTGCTCTCATGCAAAGCTCCCGCCTTGAATCGCTGCACCTGAGCGTAGACCCGGCCACCGGGTTGAAGGCGGTGATTGCCATTCATTGCAGCCGTCCTGGGCCTGCTCTGGGTGGATGTCGTTATCTGTCCTACCCCGACGATGAAAGTGCCGTGGTCGACGCCGTGCGCCTGGCCCAGGGCATGAGCTACAAGGCCGCACTGGCCGGCTTGCCGGTGGGCGGCGGTGTGGCAGTGATCATGCGCCCGGCCCATGTCGAAAGCCGCGCTGCGCTGTTTGAGGCATTTGGGCGCTGCATCGAGCAGCTGGATGGGCGCTATATCACCGCCATCGACAGCGGCACCTCGGTGGCGGACATGGACTGCATCGCCCAACAGACCCGTCATGTGACCAGCACCACGGCTTCGGGAGACCCTGCGCCCCACGCGGCGATGGGGGTATTCGCCGGCATCCGTGCCACGGCCATGGCCCGCCTGGGCAGCGATAACCTGGAAAGCCTGCGGGTGGCGATCCAGGGCCTGGGTAATGTCGGTTTTGCCCTGGCCGAACAGTTGCACGCCGCAGGCGCCGAACTATTGGTCAGCGACATTGACCCCGGCAAGGTTCAACTGGCGATGGAGCAACTGGGCGCGCATCCGATCGCCAACGACGCCCTGCTCAGTACCCCGTGCGACATCCTCGCTCCCTGCGGCCTGGGCGGGGTGCTCAATAGCCAGAGCGTGGCGCAACTGCGCTGCTCGGCGGTTGCCGGGTCGGCCCATAACCAGTTGAGCAACCTGCAGGTGGCCGATCAATTGGAACGGCGCGGGATCCTCTATGCGCCGGATTATGTGATCAACTCCGGTGGCCTGATCTATGTCGCCTTGAAGCATCGAGGTGAGGAGTTGCCAACCATCACCGCGCACCTATCGAAAATCGGCGCCCGGCTTACGGAAGTCTTTGCCCACGCCCAGGCAGAAAAACGCTCACCGGCCAGGGTGGCCGATGAATTGGCAGAGCGTTTGTTGTACCGCTGAAAATCAAACCGTGGGCGAGCAATCGCTGACCACGGTTTGGGGGGCTGTATTTCGCTTACCTCAACAGATACACCGGAAAACACTCACACAGATGCATCACTCGGCGCCGGATGTTATCCAGGCGTGCTGCATTGTCCGGCTGCTCCAGCAGGTCAGCGATCAAGTTCGCTACTTCGGCACACTCCGCTTCGCCAAAGCCGCGTGTGGTCAATGCCGGCGTGCCGATGCGAATGCCGCTGGTGATCGCCGGTTTCTGCGGATCATTGGGGATCGCGTTTTTGTTCAGGGTGATGTGGGCATTTTCCAGCAATGCCTCGGCGTCTTTGCCCGTGATGTTCATCGCGCGCAGATCGAGCAGAAACATATGGCAGTCGGTACCGCCGGACACGACCCGCAAGCCACGCCGGGTAAGGATGTCGGCCATGACTCGGGCATTGTCGATCACTCGCTGCTGGTAATGCTTGAACCCGTCGCCCAAGGCTTCGTTGAAGGCCACGGCTTTGGCGGCGATAACGTGCATCAGCGGGCCGCCCTGGTAAACCGGGAAAATCGTCTTGTCGAGCAGGGCAGCGTATTGCGCCTTGGCCAGGATCAAGCCGCCGCGCGGACCTCGCAAAGTCTTGTGGGTGGTAGAGGTGATGAAGTCGGCGATGCCAACCGGTGATGGGTATACGCCGGCAGCGATCAACCCGGCGTAGTGCGCCATGTCCACCATCAGGTAGGCCCCGATTTCATCACAGATCTTGCGAAAGCGCTGGAAGTCGATGGTCCGGGAATAGGCTGAGGCCCCGGCGATGATCATCTTCGGCCGGTGTTCCCTGGCCAGGGCTTCCATCTCTTCGTAGTCGAGGGTTTCGGTTTCCGTATCCAGGCCATAGGAAAATGCCCGGTAAAGCTTGCCGGAAAAATTTACCGAGGCGCCGTGGGTCAGATGGCCGCCATGGGCCAGGGACATCCCCAGGATGGTGTCGCCGGGGTCAAGTATCGCAAGGAAAACCGCCTGGTTGGCCTGGGAGCCGGAATGCGGCTGCACGTTGACGTATTCGCAGTTGAACAACTTGCGCGCGCGTTCGATGGCCAGGTTTTCGATTTCGTCGACGACCTTGCAGCCCCCGTAATAACGCTTGCCTGGGTAGCCTTCGGCGTACTTGTTGGTGAGCACGGAGCCCTGGGCCTGGAGCACTTCTTCGCTGACGTAGTTTTCCGAAGCGATTAGCTCCAAGTGGGTTTCTTGGCGATTGCGCTCGCGGTCGATCAGGCGGGCAATGGTGGGGTCGAAATTTTGCAGGCTCATGGTGTGATTCCTTAGATAAGCGCCTCGGCCGGTGGCGCAGTCACGTGATGCGGCAACACCCGTGGATGGCTTTTGGCCGAGGTGGATAGAAAAATGGAGGTGTCTTTCAAACCGCTGCCAGTGATCAGGATCACGGCGGTTTGCGGTGTGTCGGGGTGTGCTTCTGCGTACTTGAGCAGGCCGGCGAAGGCACTGGCGGCGCCGGCTTCCGGGAAAACGCCGGTGTTGGTGGCCAGTCTGGAGGCGGCGGCGACAATACTCGGGTCGCTGACGCAGATGAACTCGCCGCCGCTGGCGGTCACCGCGCGCATGGCCTTGAGGCGATCACGCGGCAGTGCCACGTTGATGCTACTGGCCAGGCTGGTGGGCGGCAGGCGTTCGGTTTTCAGCATCGAGCGGTCGTAGCGCCAAGCGCGGTACATGAAGTTGCTATTCTCGGCCTGCACTCCGATCAGACGTGGAATGCGTTCGATCCAGCCCAATTGCAGCAAATCGAAAAAGCCTTTGTAGACCGAGCCCAGGATGCAACCGTTGCCAACGGGCACGAACACCATGTCTGGCACCTGCCAGTTGAGTTGTTCGCACATCTCGAATGCGACGGTCTTCTTGCCTTCGCTCATGTACGAGTTGATCCCGGTGGTGCGGTTGTACCAGCCGTGTTTTTCGCAGGCGTTGAGGCATTGCTCGAAGGCTTCGTCATATTGCCCGTCGACCAGCACGATCTCGGCGCCGTAGCCCTGCATCTGCGCGAGCTTTTCGCGGGGCGCGCTCTTGGGCAGGTAAACGACATTGTGCAAGCCCAGGCTGGCGCTCATCCCGGCCAATGCTGAAGCTGCATTGCCAGTGCTGGCCACCGCCACGGTGCGTGCACCGGATTGCATCGCGTGGGCCACTGCCAGGGCGCTGGCGCGATCCTTCAATGACCCGGTTGGTTGCCGCGATTCGTCTTTTACGAATACTTTGATCCGGGCACCTTTGCCGAGCAGTTCCGGGCGCGAGTACAGCGGCGTATTGCCCACCAGTAACGGTGGAATGAAATGCGTGGAGCTCAACGGCATCAAGCGGTCGTAGCGCCACATGCCTCGCGCGTGCTCCTGGGCCAGGCTGTTCCGGGACCACGCGCGCTTGAGTGTCGGGTAATCGTAAAGCGCGTCCAGGGCGCCATCGGTTTTGCAATGAGGGCAGTAGTAACTGACCTCTCGAGGCTGGTAGCTTCGATCGCAAGCCAGGCACTGCAATACATACTCTCTGTACGAATTTTTCATGGTCACCCTCTGAAAGTGCGCTGTGCTGGTGCTTTCCTTGCCAGCGTCGACCCAACCACTGGGCCGACGGGCACTCCACTGACAGAAGGTGTTTCAGATCACCATGATGGCGTCGATGGCAACCAGGGTATTGCGTGCCAGTGCACTGGCGCCGGCGGTTGTGCGGGCCGGATAGGGCTTGGCGAAGTACTCTTCCATGACGCGGTTGAGGGTTGGGAACTCACTCAAGTCAGTGATGAACGCCGTGACCTTGACCACATTCGCCAGGGTGCCACCTGCTGCTTCGGCCATTTGCACCAGGTTGTCGAGGGTCTGACGCAGTTGGCCTTCGAAATCCTTGGCCAGCACTTCGTTGTTCAGTGCCGAGACCGGGGTCTGTGCCGACAGGTAGATGGTCTGCCCGTGACTGACCTTGATGCCCTGGGAATAGGTACCCAGCGGCAGTGGCGCCTTGTCGGTGAAAATGACGTTTTCTTCGCCCAGGAAAGATTTGGCGGCGGCTTGGATTTGAGCAGTGGTTTGCATAGTGACGTTCCTTGTTACGTGGATGGGTTAGTGCAAATCGGCAACCTGCTTGACGGCCAGGCTGGCAAATTCCTTATCGCGGCAACGGGCCGGGGAAAAATGCTGGTAGTTGAGTTGCAGCGCCGCCAGGTCGTGCGGCATGGCGATGCCCAGCGCCGCATGGCTGCATAGGCGTGCAATGGCGGGCGCGGCCTGAATGCCGTAGCCACCGAGGGCGGCGAGCCAGATAAAACTCTCTTGCTGCGGGTCTTGGCCGAGCACTGGCGAGCGGTCGGCAACGAAGGTTCGCAGACCCGCCCATTTGTTGATAATCGAGCGTGGGCGCAGGCGCGTGCTGTTTTGCAAGCGGTCCATGGTGATGGCCAGGTCAAGTTCTTCCGGCAGCGCGTCGCAGGGCAACGAAGGGCTTTCATCGCAGGGGGAGACGATCAGCCGCCCGGCTTCAGGCTTGATGAAAATGTCCTCGTCGACCGTGCCCAAGTAGGGCGTGTGGTGCACGTCGCATTGCGGATCGACCGCCAGCACGGTGCGCCGCAACGGTCGGACACCGACCTTGGGCACGCCGCAGCGCTCGGCCAGTTCGTCGGCCCAGGCACCGGCAGCGTTGACCACGATGGCTGCTAGCAATTGCTGGCCGTCCTGGGTGTGCAAGCGCCAATGCCCGTCACGATATTCGCCACGCAGCACTTCGGTCTCACGCTTGATCACACCACCGCAGGCACGCAGCCCGCCGAGGTAGGTGCCGTGGATGCCATGCACATCCAGATCGAAGGCGCTGGGTTCGTAGATCCCGGCGCTCCAGGCGCCTTCGGCGAGGTAGGGGACCAGCTCCTGCACTTGCTTGTCGTCGAGCAGCTCGGCCGTGGGCACTTGTCCCAGTACGGCGCTGAAACGGGCTTTGAGTTTGTCTACCCGGGCCGCCTGGGCCACGATCAGCGCGCCCCGTGGCGTCCATAACGGATGCTCGGCCAGGCCTGCGGGTGGGTTCTCGAAAAAACGCCGGGAGGCGCAGGTCAGTGAGCGGATTTGCTGGTTGCCGTAGCTTTCCATCGAGATCGCCGCTGAACGCCCCGTGGTGTGATAGGCCAGTTGCTGTTCCTGTTCGAGCAGGCAGACGCTGCCATGGGCGGCCAGTTCATAAGCGACTGAGACGCCGGCAATGCCACCACCGACCACAACGAAGTCGTAGCGAGCGGTCATGGTCGGCTGCCCTCGACGATAGCGGCGCCTTTATTCTCTCGGGTATAGGTCAGCACGAAGTGCGCTACGAGACCGAAAATCAGCCCCCAGAACGCGGCAGCCAGGCCGAGGAAGCTCATGCCCGAAGCCGTCACCAGGAAGGTGATCAGCGCAGCTTCGCGTTGTTTCTCGTCAGCCATGGCGCCGGTCAGCCCGGCACTGATCGCACCAAACAAGGCGAGGCCGGCGAGGGCTGCGATCAATTCTTTCGGCAGTGCGGAGAACACCGAGGCCAGGGTGGCGCCAAAGGTGCCCATCAGAATGTAGAACACCCCGCAGGCGATCCCGGCCATGTAGCGTTTGTCACGGTCTTCGTGGGCTTCGCGGCCGGTGCAGATCGCTGCGGTAATGGCCGCCAGGTTAAAACCGTGGGAACCGAACGGGGCCATCAGGACCGAGCCAATCGCGGTGACCGAAATGATCGAGCGTGCCGGCGTGTTGTAGCCTGAGGTGCGCAACACAGCCATGCCTGGCACGTACTGGCCGGTCAAGGTCACCAGCGCCAGTGGCAGGCCGATGTTGATGATCGCGTGCCAGCTCCATTGCGGAGCGATGAAGACCGGATGGGCCATGGCGACGGTGATTGAGTTGCTATTGAGCTCACCGAACGAGGTGGCCACCGCGCAACCGACGATCAGCACCGAGAGGATCGCGTAGCGTGGCGAAAAACGTTTGAAAAGCAGGTATGCCGCGATCATCGCCAGCACCAATGCCGGCTGCAGTTTGATCGACGTGAACAGTTCAGCGCCGAAGCGGAACAGGATGCCGGCGAGCATGGCGGCGGCGATGGCCTTGGGCAGACGGCTCATCAGTTTGTCGAACGCACCGGACAGACCGACCACGGCGATGATCACCGAAGCCACCACATAGGCGCCGATAGCCTCGGGCAAGGTCACGGTGGGCAGCATTGACACTAGCAACGCCGCTCCCGGTGTCGACCATGCGGTGATGACTGGAACACGCAGGCGCCAGCTCAAGATCAGGCCGGTAATCCCGCTGCCGATGGAAATGGCCCAGATCCATGAAGACACCACGTCGTTGGGCAGGTGCGCTTCCTTGGCTGCTTGGAACACGATAATGAGTGGGCCGGCGTAGGAGATGATCACGGCGATGAAGCCTGCGATGACCGCTGACAGGGATAGATCCTTTCTGAATATGTCCATGATGTCTCGACTTGGCGCGACAGGAGCGCGCAGTGGATGATTGAGTCGATTGCTTCGATTCGATATCAGTGTATTTGAATGGATTGAGTTGATTCAATAGGGGGAGAGATTGTTGCGAGATATTTTTTGATATTGTGGAGCGTTTTGGGGATATTTGATGATTAACAAATTGATTTTTATGAATAATATAAAAATAGAATTTGTTTGAATCGCCTCGATGGTCGAGTCAATTGCAGGATCAATCGATTCAATGCGTGGGGTGAGTCGAATTATTAGTTGCCTAACCTCCATGTGATATGCTCGGATATTCATCATTTCTACGATGGGCAGTGATCATTCATGTGGGTTCCCCAGTTAAGCGAGTTCGGCCAGCCGATGTACCTGTCGATTGCCGACGCGTTGGCGCGCGATATCAACAATGGGGTACTGAACGAGGGCGATCGCTTGCCGACCTTGCGGGAGCTGGCTACCACCTTGAATGTCACGCCAGGCACCATCAGCCGGGCTTATAGTGAAGCCCATCGGCGTCGCCTGGTGCAGGGGGAAGTGGGCCGTGGCACCTATGTACTCAACCAAAAGCAACTGGAGCTGCCAGCCAGCAACAGCGCTACTGCGCCACTGAACCTGGGGCAATCCGAACTGCTCGATCTTTCGATCATCAAGCCCTACAGCGAAACCCTGGAATACTGGTTACGTGGCGCGCTGGTGGGCATGGCCAAGAGCACCGATTTCGCTCGCGCACTGGATTACGCGCCGGACGGTGGTCATCCGGCGCATCGCGAGGCCGGGGCGCAATGGTTGCGTCATTCATTGCCCGACGCGCAATGGCAGCAAGTGGTGATCACCGCTGGGGCCCAGCATGGCTTGATGGTCGCGATGAGTGCCCTGACCAACGCTGGCGATTTGGTGCTTTGCGAAGCGCTGTGTTATCCGGGCATCATTTCCCTGGCCCACGGCCTAGAACGCCGCCTGCGTGGCGTGCCAATGGATGACGAAGGCATTATTCCCGAAGCCTTGCGCGAGCTGTGCCTGCGAGAGAAGCCGGCGATGCTGGTGTGCGTGGCGACCTGCCAGAACCCGACGGCGGCGATCATGTCGCAAAAGCGCCGGGCACAGATCGCCGCGCTTGCCGAGGAGTTCGACTTCATCATTCTGGACGATGACATCTACGGCTTCCTTGCCACCGATCCGTCGATCAAGCCGTTGTCGGCATTTGCGCCAGATCGTTCGGTGTACCTGACCAGCCTGTCGAAATCGGTCATGCCGGCGCTTCGGGTCGGTTATATCTATAGTCCGCCGAAACTGCTTTCGCGCCTGACTTCGATGGTGCGCAGCAGTGTCTGGATGCCGTCGCCGTTGACCGCGCAGTTGGCCAGCAACGTGATTACTGAAGGCCTGGACAGGAAACTGATTCGTATCCAGCGCAACGAGGCGGCGGGGCGACAAGCGATTGTCCGGGAAATCTTTGCCAATTTCGAACTCAAGACCCAGCCATATTCCTATCACGTCTGGTTGACGCTGCCGGAACCATGGACCAGCGACGAGTTCACCATGCTCGCACGGGCCAACGGTGTCTTGGTGCTCAGCGGCACCCAGTTCCAGGCTGAGCGTTCAGGCACAACCCGGTGCGTGCGGTTGGTATTGATGTCTCCCACCAGCCAGGACGAACTGCGCTTCGCCCTGACCAAGCTGGCGAGCCTGATCGATTCAGACCCACGTCGTTATTACTAAAAAGATCGCAGCCTGCGGCAGCTCCTAC